>JAUSNM010000015.1 GCA_030645535.1 Gallionella sp.
GGTGCCCGTGCAAACCGTACTGATAGAAACCAATTCGGCGTATCTGAGCAAAGGCTGGTCACTCTTTCGCAAGCCACCCATGCCGATCCACTATCGTGTGCGTCTGGGGCGGCGCTTTGATCCACCGCGCAATACGCAGAGCTTCATGGTCGAGCTGGAGCACTACTTTGTGCACGAGTTGGTGCCAGGCTCGGCGTTTTGCCCCAGCAATTTCCTGCCCGCTCAGGGCACGCCTCAGTTGTAAATCCACCCTCATGACAACCGCTTCGACCACGCATCTCGTCCTGATTCCCAGCTACAACCCCGGACCCAAGGTGTACGAAACGGTGCGTGCGGCACGCGCGCAGTGGACACCGGTCTGGGTGGTGGTGGACGGCAGCACCGATACCAGCGCCGAAGGCCTGCAGGCCATGGCGGCGCAGGATGACGGCTTGCGCGTGCTCGTGCTGCCGCGCAACGGCGGCAAGGGCGCGGCCGTGCTGCACGGGCTGGATCTGGCCGCGGCGCAAGGCTTCACGCATGTGCTGACCATGGACTCCGACGGCCAGCATCCGGCGCACCTGATTCCCGACTTCATGGCCGCGTCAGCCCGGCAGCCTGCTGCCATGGTGCTGGGGGTGCCGGTGTTCGCCGCTGATGCGCCACGGCTGCGCGTCAATGGCCGCAAGGTCTCCAACGGCTGGGCCAACCTGGAAACGTTGTGGGCGGGGATAGGTGATTCGCTGTTCGGTTTTCGCGTTTATCCGGTTGAGCCGCTGCGGCAGGTGATGCACGGGCAGCGCTGGATGCGCCGCTTTGACTTTGACCCCGAAGCGGTGGTGCGCCTGTGCTGGCGTGGCGTCAAGCCGGTCAATCTGCCCGCGACGGTGCGCTACTTTCGCGCCGATGAAGGGGGTATTTCGCACTTCAACTATTTGCGCGACAACCTCTTGTTGACCTGGATGCACACGCGACTGTTTATCGGCTTTGTGTTGCGTTTGCCTGTTTTGCTGTCAAGACGTGCGCTGGGCCGTTCTTGATACTGAATCAACCGGCCTGCATCACTTTGACCTGAAAATAATCGATTTCATACGTTCAAGTTTTGGCGACACCACAGGCACCGTCAGCATGGTGCTGGCGACAGCCATCAGCAGCAGTGCGGTGAAGGTCTCGCTGGTGATGATGTCTTTATCCAGCAGCACAGTGATGAAGATGATTTCGATGAGTCCCTTGGTTTGCAGTAGCCAGCCGATGATGGAGGCTTCGCCCGGTTCCCACTTGAGGATTTTTCCGGCGACGTGAGTGCCGATCAATTTTCCCGAAACTGAGGCGAACAGCAAGATTGCGGCGACGATGAATACAGCCGAACCGCCCACCGCCCAGTTAGTGCGCAGTCCGGTGCTGAGGAAGAACACCGGCATGAGGAGCAGAAAAACGTGGTGTCGCAGTAAATCCATCTGCTTCTGTTCGAACCATTCGCTGTCCATCACCGCGCCGGCGAGGAAAGCGCCGACCATGAAGTGCAGACCAGACCAGTCGGCTCCGAAGCCGCACACAGCGAGCCAGATCAAGCCGACATACCAGCGATCACGTTCCTGCAGCCACACCATGAGTTTGCGGAAGAGGTAACTGGCGATGCCGAAGGCCAGCAGGAAACCGACCTGTTTGCCGACGCGCTCCCAGTCCATCAGGATCAGCGCGAGGACACCCCAGATCGCGATGTCGTCCAGACTGGCATAACGCAGGATGCGCTGACCGACGGGTTGGCGCAGGATCTCAAGCTTTTCCAAGAGCAGGATGAGGACGGGCAGTGCGGTGACAGCGCAGGCCATGCCGACGCCCACGACGAATTGCCAAGTCATTCCCTTGGGGCCGATCCATCCGCTGTACATCAGCATTCCGGCTGAGGCGATGCAGCCGAACAGCAGCGGTGTGCCGAGTGCCAGGCCGGCGGTGATCACACTTTCGTTGCGGTGTTGCCATGCTTTGCGCAGATCGAGTTCGATGCCGGCGATGCAGACGAAGATCATCACGCCCCACCAGGCGATACCGTTCAACGACTGGGTGACTTGCGGTGTAAAGACGAAGCTGTAGTAGTCGGGATAGGCTGCACCCAGAATGCCGGGGCCGAGCAAGATGCCGGTGATAATCTGCACCACCACCAGAGGGGCGTAGTACTCCGTCCTCCCCACTCTCCAGATCAGATAGGGAAGGGTGAAGATCAGCGTCATCGCAATCAGGAATATTTCGGTGGTACTCATTGTCGAGTGCATGGTTTCCGCTATTTCGTGTTATTCAGAGGGATGAGGCGTTTCATATGCGTTTCATATGCGTTAACGGGATACACAGAGCACGGCATTATTATAGTGTTGGTTTATCCTGGAAAAAGCTGTTGTCCGCAGATTAAATGGATTAACGCAGATTAAACAAATACTTACACGCACACTTGATTTACCATTTGGGTGACGAGTAGTTCTTTCGTAACTTGTTGTTAATCTGTGTGAATCTGCGTAATCTGCGGATTGAACTGAGGTTTTCAGGTTTATGGTAGCTGACATCCGTCTGCTTGCGAGACGTTGGAGACCGTGACGAGTGTCCGCTATCTAGCAATCAATACCGCGTTACTATCCAGCTTGTTAAACGGATGCAATAACATTAATGAATTCCGTTTACAAAAGCCAAGACATCCCCTTCTAAGAGATTACAGTATTTCGAGAACACTCTCAGGCGGTCTTCCGATTGCAGCTCTGTCGCCATTGATCACTATCGGACGCTCCAGCAGTTTTGGATTGCCTGAAATGATTTTCAGCCATTCGGAATCAGGTCGCTCATCCTTGGGGGAAAGACCGAGTTCCTTTGCGACTTCCTCCTTGAACCTGATTATATCCTTAGGGCCTTTGCCCAGCTTTTTCAGCACTTCTTCCAGCTCTGCCGCTGAAGGAGCGGTTTCCAGATAGAGAATCAGTTCCGGCTCAATCCCCTTTTCCTGTAGCAGGGTTAAGGTTGCCCTGCATTTGCTGCATTTGGGGTTGTGATACATTGAAACGCTCATGTGCTTCCTTATATTAAGAAAATTTTGGTTCATATATAACATCCTCCCGGATGCCATTTAACTTGCGTCAATGAGGCCGGCGTGTCATCGACTGCGAGTATTGTCAGGTAACATTTACCGGTTGGTTCGTCTGCAATGCCTTCAGGATGGCAGGATAGTCGAAATTTTCCGCGAGGTGAGACAGCGTCTTGTGCAATTTCGGATCAAGCGATGCGACTTGCAAAATAACGGCGCTAATGCGTTCACCATCCAGGCTTTCCAGGGCATCGCGAAGTTCGCATTGCAACTCTGGCGGCAATGCCGCCAGCATCTGTCCTGTCAAGACTACTTCGTTCACATCCTCTGCCTCGGTGTCGGAATAAACATATTGCAAACCCAACTGTTTGCTTAACGTTTCATATACTTCATTGAACCGGTAGGGTTTGCGCACGAAGTCATCCATGCCGGCTCTTAGCATTTCATCGCGCTGCTCCATAAAGGCCGAAGCCGTGACCGCAACGATCTTCACGTCAGTTCCACCGGGCAGTTGGCGGATGCGCCGGGCAGCTTCCAGGCCGTCCATCACAGGCATGCGCCGATCCATCCAGATCAGGTGCGGCTGCCAGCTCTGAAACAGTTCCAGTGCCAGCTCACCGTTCTCTGCCACCTTGACTGGCAGACCTATGCTCTCCATCAACCGGGTGAGCAACAATTGATTTTCCAGTTGATCTTCAACGATCAGGATGCGGTATTCGGGCTGACCAGGTGCCATGCCCACCACATCACCTTTGACCGTGGTTTCAGGCTTGACCACATCCGCTGCCGCAACCATGTTTACTGGCAGTTCCACACGGAAGGTTGAGCCTTTACCCTGCGTGCTTTCGATACTGATCGTTCCGCCCATCAGTTGTATGAATTGCCGGGTGATCGTCAAGCCAAGACCGGTGCCCTTCTGCGCGGCGATCTCTTCCACCTGCACAAACGGCTCGAAAATTTTGTCCTGATCTTCAGGCTTGATGCCGGGGCCGGTATCTTCAACCTCGATCAGCAAGCGTTTCAGAGGAACATTTGGCTTCATCCCGAAACGCACGGTAACGCCGCCTTGCTGCGTGAATTTCACCGCATTGCCCACCAGGTTAATTAATATCTGGCGCAGGCGCGCCTCGTCGCCCTTGATATAGCGCGGAAACTCGGAAGACTGGTCGACCAGCAGTCGCAACCCCTTTTCCTGGGCGCGCATATGCATCATATCGGTGACATCGCGCACCATACCGCCGAGATCGAAGGGGGCATTCTCCAGTTGCACCCGGCCGGCTTCGATCTTGGCCATTTCCAGCACATCGTTGATCAGCGTCAGCAGATGTTCGCCGCTGCGGTTGATGATGTCGAGGTTCTCGCGCTGTTCATGTTGCAGTAGCGGATCTTTACGCATCATGCTGGAAAAGCCGAGAATCGCATTCAGCGGCGTGCGCAATTCATGGCTCATGTTGGCCAGGAACACGCTCTTGGCTTTATTCGCTGCTTCCGCTTCATCGCGTGCCTTTTCAAGCTGCGCCTGGCTGGGCAGTTTCAAGGCTCGCGGAATTACCCACCAAATCGCAAATACGGTTGCTACGGCAACGAAGGCCGCCAGTGCCTTTGCATACGCTTCCTCCCAGTACAGCGGGAACCAGATCGTTACGGCCGAAAAGGCGTGTGTGCTGGCGCAGGTCAGAATGAATGAAATAAAAAAACCCAGGTACAACCAGCGGTAAGGCAGGTCTTTGCGCTTCCAGGCGAAATAGGAGATCCCTATAGGGTAGGTGGCGTAGGCGAGCGCCATGATCACGTCAGAACCGGCAGACAGCCAGAGTAGCCCCGGACTCCAGGTCAGGCAGTAGCCATGCGGGATTAAATCATTAACCCCGAAAACTGCTGTGTTTAACATAGTGAAACCTCCTTGAGGTTATGTCTTCATTCCACTCACACTATTCACTAACGGGCATGGCAAAGAAACCACCCCTGATAATGCAATGGTTCTCGCAGGTATTTTGCCCGAGGGCAAAAACTCGCAAATTCACCATGCCCGTTCCCCCTTTTCAACTTTCCCCCGCAAGCGAGGGAAAGGGCAAACGAACGCTCGCACGAGTTTCACGTTAACGTGGCGCATTGGCGGCAGAATTCTACAATGCCCGTGTAAACAATGTCGTAAATAAACCCGCCACTGTCCTCTGAAGCGACTTAACTTAACACTTTGCTACGATGGTATCGACTTGCGTGGCCTCGGCGGTACTCTCCAATGACTGGCTTTTGCACAAAGCGGTCTGAAATATCAACTCGATTTGAGAGGGCTTGCTGCTTAGCCCTCTGCGTGGACAACTTACTTTTCCCGGCGTTAGTCAGGCTGACCGGCCTTGATCGCCTGATATTCCGAAAAAATACCGACTCCCAGATGCCGTTTAACTTGCGTCAGCCCGACTCCGTTCAGCGTGTTGATGACTTGTTCGGGCGGGACACAGGCTTCAATGCTGTCCCAGAAATAGCGCCAGATCGTCGCGGTATTTTTTTGTTTGGATATAAATCGTGTCAGCAACGGTATCACGCCGCGCATATAGCTTTTGAGTATCCATCGCCCTAACGGGCTTTGCGCCTGAGTGATTTCGAGTATGCAAAGACGGCCACCCGGTTTCAAAACCCGTTCAAACTCCGCAAAGGCCACGGAGAGATCGCCGATGTGGCGCAGTGCATAGCCCATACTCAAAAAATCAAAATGATTGTCGGGGAAGGGCAATGATTCGGCACGGCCTTCGATCAATACCATGGTCTTGGGAAGACGGCTGGCTGCCATCATGCCCAGGCTTGGATCGATGCCGGTAACCAGTGCAGGATCGCCTGTAAGAATACATTCTTGCGCTGCAACCAGCCCGGTGCCTACGCCGACATCGAGTACCTTCATGCCCTTTTTTAAACCGGCGCGAATCAGCGCATCACGCCGATAGCCGGGGCCGGTGCCGAATGCCAGCATCGCCTCGATACGGTCGTAATCGGCTGCGGTATTGTCAAAAATCTGGCGTAAATAGGCTTGCCTGTCCTGCTCTGTCTGGTAGTAATCGGTCAGCGGGATGTGCGGTGCATGCACCAGGGGAGTTGCGTCAGTGTTCATAGGGTCGCTCATTGTTAAATTATGCCGCCGTTGATGGAAATTATTTGACCTGTGATATAGGCCGCCTGAGTTGACGCGAGAAAACCGATCAGGTCGGCAACTTCGCCTGGCGTGCCGGCGCGTTTCATCGGCACCATGCGTGCGATGTCCTGGGCTGTGAATGCGGATTCGCTCATCTGGGTGTCGATAATGCCGGGGGCTACTGCATTGACGGTGATGCCGCGACTTGCGACTTCCAGCGCCAGCGACTTGGTGGCTGAATTGAGCGCGCCCTTGGCAGCTGCATAATTGACCTGGCCGCGATTGCCGGTCAGCGCGGCGATGGAAGACACGTTGATAATGCGTCCCCAGCGGCTGCGGATCATCGGCATCATTAGCGGCTGGGTGACGTTGAAAAATCCGTTAACGGATACATCTATCACCCGGTGCCACTGCGAGGCCTGCATGCCCGGGAAGATGGCATCGTCATGGATGCCGGCATTGTTGACCAGAATCTGGATAGGCTGGTGTTCAACCAGCGGGGTCAGCACATCGGCGACCGCTGCACTGTCAGTCACATCGAATGTAAGCACTTGTGCACTGCCGCCCTCTGCACAAATTGCGTCAGACAGCAGCTGTGCGGCCTGCAGATTATGATTGGCATGAATGTAAACATGGCAGCCATCGGCCGCTAAGCGGCGGCAGATGGCAGCCCCTATGCCGCCGCTGCCGCCGGTGACCAGCGCATTCTTCATGGTGCGACACCTTGTGTGATTAAGTCGGCATTGAGCACGACTGCGGCGCGCCCCTCCAGCAGCCGGCGACCCGCCGCACTGATGCTGAACTGATAGAGGATATTGTTTTCACTGCGGGAGATACAGGCAGCTTCCACCCGTAGATCGGCTGCGATGTCGTCAAGCCTGGGTACATGCAGCTGTGCGCCGCGCACGCTGACCAGATAACCGACTTTTGCGCGGGTGCTGTCTGGTGGCGCGAGCAAGGCGCCGTGCACGGCCATGGCCTGGGCTGCGTATTCGATACCGCAGGCGGCACCCAGCCTTTCATTTGAGCGCAACGGGTTGCAGGCGTCGCGGTGGCTGACAGCGCGACACTGGATGTGTAGTTCGTCCCACGCTTCAACGCAATCGAGCAGACACATGCTGCCCTGATGCGGGATATGACGGGCAATCCAGGCGTGATTCAGCACAGTGTAATGTCCACGGCAAGATGCGTGCTGTCCAGGTAATCGAGCACTACGCGGCCGTCTTGTTGCAGCGCGATAGCGCGCAGCAGCGGCAAGCCGCGTGCGGCAGGGATACTGACGCGCAGGCTTTCGAGTGCGGCATCGTCAAGCTGATCAGCGCTGGCATCCGTCAGGCTGACGGTGATTTTCGCAAGTGCCCGGGTGCTGCGCTCAGGCGCCAGTACCAGTGCGATGCCAAACGCATCAGGGATGGGGCGGGCGCTGTATAGCGGCTCGGGGTACGGTGTGTCACACGCAAGCATTATGGTGCGCGTGTTATCTACCACAACCTGACTGATTGCTTCGAGCAGACCCGCGCCGAAGCTGGCGTCAAAGGCACACAACACGGATGAGGCGGTCATCGCGCCTGTGGCAATACTCCAGTATCCGCTGGCCGTGTTATGTACCGAGTTGTGAAAGCGGGTAGGGGAGATTTGCCGGTCACTCGATGCCAACATCTCGCAGATGGCGTGACAGTTTTCCCCGTCGCCGCCAGATGCGGAAAACACACTGGGCAGGCTGGCAGCATCGAGCCCCGCAGCATTGATGGCTTCCAGTCCGGTCGCCAGCGTGAGTTTGACGATCGCGCCACTGCGACGGCGCTCTGCCGCCGGCAACAATGCGGGGGAGGGCAGGATGGTTTTATGCGACAGATAGGGCTGCTGTCCGGTCAGGATAGCCTGGCTGCCTGGCCAGTCGCTCAAACCGGGGCCTAGCAAGCCGATGCCTTCGATGTATGCGGTGAGCGTCATAGGCGATCTTTCCTGCCAAAAATCAGGCTGCAATTGGTGCCGCCGAAGCCAAACGAGTTGCTGAGCACACGCGCCACAGCCTGATCGCGATTGTCCAGCAGATAGTCAAGATCAATGGACGGGTCAAGTTGCCGCGTGTTAATTCCTGCGGGCAGCAAGCCATGTTGCAGCGCCAGCGCGCAAATCACCGCCTCCAGGCCGCCTGCCGCACCCAGCGTGTGGCCGGTCGCTCCTTTGGTGGAACTGCACGGTGTGCCATGGCCGAAGATGGCCGCAACGGCTTTCCCTTCCGCAGCATCGTTGCTCTGGGTCGCGGTGCCGTGCAGGTTGATATAGTCAATTTCGGATGGCTGCAAACCCGCCATTTTCAGCGCATCCTGCATCGCCATGCGCGCACCCAGTCCGTCCGGATGCGGCGATGACATGTGATAGGCATCGCTGGATTCGCCGATTCCCAGCAGCAGCACCGCATCGGGATTCAGGTTGTCCCGGGGATGTTGCGGCACACGTTCGAGCAGCGCGAAGGCCGCAGCTTCACCGATCGACAGGCCGTTGCGTTGTGCATCGTAGGGGCGGCAGGCCTGCTCGGCGATCAGGCCCAGCGAGTTAAAGCCATACAGCGTCGTCAGGCACAGCGTATCCACGCCTCCCACCACGGCCGCATCGATCAGTCCCGCTTCTATCATGCGCCGTGCCGAACTGAATACCTTGGCGCTGGACGAACACGCCGATGACACCACGACCGCAGGCCCGGTCAGGCCAAAGTAATGGCGCGTGAAATCTGCGACGGAAAAGGTATTGTGCGTAGTGCCATATATAAAATCGGCGGGGAGTGCACCGGTATCAGGGTCCCGTCGCCGGTAGGCCAGCTCGGTTTGCAGAATGCCGGAAGTGCTGGTGCCGAGAAATACACCGATGCGCTGCGCGCCGTATTTTGCAATGGCGGCATGCACCGCCCCGGCAAAACCATCCTGCATCAAACCCAACTGCGCGAGCCGGTTGTTGCGGCAATCAAAGTCGGCCAGGCGAGCCGGGAGTTGCACCGCATCGACACCGGCCACCTCGCCTGTGTACGTCGCCAGATCCACCGTATCAAATGTGCAAGGCGCAAGACCCGTACGACGCTGGCGCAATGCGCTGAGCGTCTGTTCGAGACCTCGACCGATGCTGCTGGTCGCGGTGAAATGGGATAGCCAGAGTGGGTTCAAAGGAAAACAGGCCGATCTTGAGTAAGGTTTGAGTTTAACAAAATATAGCAGCAGGGTTAGATCAAATAGGTTGAATGCTGACTTTATTCATCCTGTCCCGTCGCAATGACAGGACGGCTGCCAGCACGCCCAGCGCAAGTCCGGCCAACACATCCAACGCCACATGCTGGCGGGTGGCTAGCGTGGAATAGACGATGCCGATACACCATGCCCAATTGACGATGAGTATCCGAAGCGGCGCGCCAAAGCGGCGCAGCAGGTGATGTAACCAGAAGCCTGAAAAAACGGCAGTCGTGACGTGAAGCGAAGGGCATGCATTACCCGATGCATCCATGTTTTTCAGGAAATCCATGTCGGGATACAGGGCCCAGTCGATATTGGCGGCGGGCACTGCCGTGGGCCAGAAGTAGAAGACGATCAGCCCGGTCATGCATGTTGCTGTCATGGACAGACCATAGCCATACAGCTCGCGCCGGGTTGCCAGTAAAGCCGGGGGCAGCGAGACATAGACCCACAGTGACAGGTAGACGGGCAAGGCTTGCGGTACAAAGCCGATCAGGCGATCCAGCCGGGTGACGGGCATCACCATTGCCGGGTAGGCCGGTTCTTTCAGTAAATAGAAGTAGGCCGCGAAAAATACACCGATGAAAAGCATCGTCCCGATACCTTTGAGATGCACATGCTTCGGTATTACCGCTGCAACCTGACGATACCAGGGCATCTTGCTCAATGCAGGTTCTTCGTGGCGAGTCATGACAGGGCTTGACGCAACGTGACCAAACGCAGATTGGCAGCAGCAGCTGTTGCCAGCACAGCGGGCAGTACGGCCAGAATAACCGGAGTGCCATCCGGTGTGCGTGCGGCGTTGCCATCGTGCAACAGCAAAATGGCACCCGCGCGCAGGTCGCGTAACAGCCTGTGTTTGACGCGTTCAACGTCACTGATTCTTGTGTCAAAACCTCGCGCTGACCAGCTGGCTAGCCGCAGATCCAAACTTGCCAGCACAGGGTCAAGAAAAGGATTGCGCAAGCCGGCCGGCGCGCGAAAGAACAAGGGACGCTTACCGGTAATATCGGTGAGCGTGTCCTGGGCGGCCTGCAATTCACGTCTGAAGCCTGCACGCCCCGATAGTGCAAAATGATGGCGGTGATGCTGGCTGTGGTTTTCAACGGCATGGCCGCGCCGCACGATTTCGCGGCACAAGTCCGGGTAGCGCGCGGCTTTTTCACCGATGCAGAAAAAGGTTGCGCGGACAGCATACTTATCCAGTAAATCAAGTACTTGTGGCGTAATTGTGGGGTCTGGGCCGTCGTCGATAGTCAGGGCGATTTCATGTCGTTCGGTAGCAGCGGCAGGCAGCCGTGTCCAGTTCGGCCCCAGCCAGTGGCAGCGGGGGCAGAGCCCGGCTATCGTGAGCAGCGCGTGATTGGCAAGCACGGCCGCCAGCGCCCAGCGCCACTGCCCGGGTGCTGCGATGACGGCAATCAAGGCCGACAGATGCAGCGCAAGGCTTGCGCGGATCAGCAGCGTTGGTTGCCAGTTATGCATGGGTTTTTTTGGCGAAAATCGCAGCATAAATCAGTGCAAGGATGACGCCCGGCGCCACGGTGGCGCCCATTGCCTGCAATATCGATACATTGGAAAAGGCAAGCACGCCAAAACCTGCTACGGTCGTCAGGTTGGCGAACAGCATCGAGGCCAGTGTGCTCGGCGCAACGGGGCTGTCAGTTCTGTCAAAAAACAGCGCGTAATTTGAGCCGATCGCGACCACCAGCAGCAATCCCACCAGATGCAGGATAATCAATTGCTGGCCGAATACAGTCAGCCCGGCCGTGACGGTGATGACTGCGGCCGCGAGCGGCGCGATGATGCGCAGCACCCGCCGGGTTGAGCGAAAAACCAATAGCAGCAGTCCGATAATGGCAACCAGCCCGCCCAGCGACAACAGTATGACTTCATGCAGGTAGCCGGAATACAGGCTGTCGGACTCGGCTTTCATATCCACAAACAGCACGTCGGGTAAACCGGTCGAGCTCAACGCCGCGCTGATTCGACCGGCGTTGATGTCGCCCCCCCCGGGTGCGGTAAGCGGCAACAGGGCGCTCCAGTGGTTTTCTTGCTGAATCAGCAAGGCATCCACCGCCATGGCCATCGAGGTCTTTTCGAGATCGGCCACTTGAAGCAAGGCTTGGGTGCGTGCGGCGTTGATGTCAGTCAGAAACGGTGTAAACAGTGACGCATGTACCGGTAAACCCCGGACGGCTTTCGCCAGGCTGTTTTTCAGTTCGGCGGGTGAGGGTAAGCTTGCCTGGCGGGCGCGTTGCGAAGCGACACTCGGCAGATATCGGCTGGGGCTTTCAAAGCCTGCGAGTTCGCCTTGATCGACCTGCGCTTGCAGTGTCAGAGAGACTTGTTCGGCAGACTGCAATACGGATTCCCGGCTCGCACCGGATACCACCACCAGATAACGCACATCAGGCGCTCCCATGTCGGCGCGCAGACTGGCATCCAGCGCCACATCGGATGCCGAGACCGGACTCAATGAGGATATCTTGTCATTCCACAGGCTGGCGCGGTGCAAGGTGAGGATGGCGAAGGCCGCCAGCAGCAGCATCGCTGCCGCCCAGCGCAGTTTGGCGGCGTGTTTAACCAGACGGGAGAGGACCTCGCCGATAGCCGATACATCGTGAATGCGAAAGTTCGCAGGGAGCAGATGAGGCAGGACGAAGCGGGTCACCATTGCGGCGGCGATCAGGCCGGCAATCGAATACAGGCCGAGTTGCGCCAGACCCGGAAAGCCGGACAACAGCAAGGACGCAAAACCGAATATTGAGGTCAGCACGCCGAGACGGACTGTGGGCCAGAAGCGCTTGATCCAGCTCTGTTTATCGGCACAGGGCGTGTCGGATCCCCTTTGCTCCGATTGCACAAACAGGTAGATCGAATAGTCCACCGCCTCGCCGATCAGTGCAGTGCCAAAACCCAGCGTGATGCCATGCACCGACCCGAAGCCCAGGCTGACTGCCGCGATGCCAGCCATCGCGCCGCTGATGACGGGCAAAAAACCCAGTGCCAGTGCGGTGAAGGAGCGATAAACCAGCAACAGCAGGGCAGCAATCAGCGCGATGCTGATGACGGACAGTCGGCTGACCTGGCTCTGGATGGCCTCACGGGACGTCACCGAAAACACACCGGGGCCGGTCATCACCAGCTTGGCGGCAGGGGTAGCTGCTGTGTCAAACGCTTGCCGGATGGCGGTCATCGCGCGTTGCTGGGCGTCGGTATCGGCACCGGATGCGCGCGTTTGTATCAGCATCAGCGCACGCGCGCCATCCTTTGAAGCCCATGCGCCATCTGTCATTCTCGGGCGGCTGCTGCTGTCCATCTGGCCCATCAATTGCACCATTTCACCGGTCGGGTCGCGTGGCAGCAAGGATTTGACCAGCAGCCCGGCAGGCGAGGCGAGCAGGTCGATGCTGTCGCCCAAGGCCGCGTGCAGGCCATCCACGCCAAAGCGTGCAGGGGTCACAGCAGGGCTTAGCAGGTAGCGATTGTTGAACAGATATTCCCGGTCGCGCTCCGCACTGACGGGCTCGCCGTTATTGACGCTGACAAAAGCAGGATCGGCGCGCAATACTCGTGCGATTTGTTTTGAAAGCGCAGCACGGGTAGCGGGGTCAGTGCCTTCAATGCCTGCCAGAATCAGGCGCGAGGCCAGGCCGTCACGTATCTGCTCCAGCAGCAACTGTTGTGCGGGTGTGGGATTTTTCGGCAGGAAAGCCGATAAATCAGCGGTGAACTGGCTGCGGCTGATGATAATGCTGCAGGCTACGATAAACGCCAGCCACAACGCAATCGCTGTCCGTCCTCGCTGTGTCGGCCTCACGGTGTGGTCAACTTTTCGATGAGCATCAGCGAACTGTCACCATCGGCCTGGGTGATTTCGATGCTGCGCACGGCGTCGCGCACCCCTGCGATGCGGATGCGTTTTACCACGGCCTGCATTTTTTCATTCACCGGCAACAGTTGCAGGGTCCAGTGCTCAGTGGTGCCTTCCAGGCTCAGCCGGTAATTGCGTTCCAGCGCATGGCGGTCCCCCGCCAGAGTACCGCGTATGCTGTCGATGAAAGCCGCCACTTCAGGGTAATCCTGCAATTGCAATCGATGTTTCTGGCGAGATCGCTCAATGATCAGGGTGCCGCCATCCACCGTCATGGATTCTGCTTTGGGTTTGAGCGTGCGCTTTTCCAGATGGTCGGGCGCGGTGTAGAACAGTTCGCCTGATGACTCCACCGGCTTGTCGAGCATGGCGATGGATTTCTTCTCGATAAAACTGGCGTGATCCGAACGGGTTTGCGCCAGGTTACGCATCAGCTGGTCAATATCCCAATCAAGAGCGTGACCGATGGCAGGCATCAGCATAAGCGCTGCGAGCAGCATCAGGCGCAGCAAAGGATAAGAGGGTCGTGTCATGATGATTTTGGAGGCGTGGCACGCCAGAAATCGAAAAAATTAAACCAGTTGTAGGGCGCCTTGCGGCAGTATTTATCGAGCAGCACGGCATAACGGGTGATGGCCGCTTGTATGGCGGCATCGCGCTCACCTCGCTCAACGGCAGAAAAATCCGCGAGAAGATCGAAATGGATGGAATAACGGTTGCCGCCCAGATACAACCCGGTCATGAATACCACCGGGCGGCGCAGCAATGCGACCATGCGGAACGGCCCTGTGGGCAGGTTCGCGTGACTGCCCAGGATTTGCACAGGGTACAGCGTATCGTCAGCCGGCGTGCGATCGACCAGCATGCCGACCACGCAGCCGTCATCCAGACGCTCACGCACCCGGAGCATGGAATCAATGTGCCCCAGGCCAATGATATCCTGCACAGCCTCAGGATTAATCGCAGCCAGCATCGTGTTGATTTTTTGTGCGTTATCCTCGTGCATCAGCATGGCGACGCGCAAATCTTTGTCCATCCTGCCCATCGCGCGGATCACTTCAAAGCTGCCCAGGTGCGCGCCCATCAGGAATAAGCCATTGCCCTCGGCGAGCAGGCGCTGCAGCGTGTCCTCGCCGTGTACTTCAAAATCAAACAAATCGAAACGATGGTTGACCAGATAAACACGGTCATGGATGGTGGCGGCAAAGGTGAAAAAATGCTGATACAGATCGCGCCAGCGGACTGGACGATCCAGGGCACGCTTAAGATAGCTGCCGGAAGCGCGACGGCTGGCAGGGGCGAACAGCAGAAAGTAACCGGCGATCAGGTGCAGTACGACACGCGCGGCGCGCCGCCCAAGATGCAGTGAAATCCATGTCATGGCGCGCAGCATCAGCATGTTGCTGCGCTCAGGGGTCTGCGCCCAGGCGGACAGGATGGCAGGTGTCGTCATTCGGGCAATCTCGCCACGATGCTGCCGCTGGCAATTTTGCGCATACCAGCGTTGACGTCAAAACGTATCGTGCCGCCGGATGAGACCGTGTGCCGGATCGTAAGTTCGTCGCCTGGAGCTGCCGGGCTTAAGAATTTGACTGAGCTGATTTCGCAGCTATCCGGCGCGAGTCCGCAGCTTGTGGCAACTGTTTGCAGCGTCACATCCAGCAGCACGACACCGGGAAGGATGGGGTTGCCGGGAAAATGTCCGGCAAAAGCGGGATGATCAACCGGTACTGTCCAGTGCGTGGTGTGATTCATGTGCATGTTTGAAACAGCGCTTGCAGTGCTGCGCGCGGCAATTTTCCCGTGCTGTTGCGCGGTAGCGCATCCACAAGCAGCAGCGGACGCGGCAGGAAAACCGGGTCGATGTGTTCGCGTAACGCCGCCAGCAGATTCGATGCGTCCATGCCTGGCGCCACCACACACGCGGCAAGTCGGGTGACATGGTCAGCACTGGTTTCATCAGGCATGTAAAAAGCGCCATCCGCCACGCCGGGAATGTTGTTGAGCAGGTGGTCGAGACTCGCCAGGGAATGTCGTTTGCCCCCGATATTGACCAGATCGGCGATGCGTCCGTGCAGCAAGAAGAGTTTATCGGTAACGGGTTCAATCGTGTCGCTCATGGCGATCGGTGTCTCGATGTGGCCGCCGCATGCGCGCACGCAATCCCCCTCAATTGCCAGTTTTATTCCGGGAAATAACTGCCATGCGCAGCTTTGCGTGGGGTGGCGGGTGGCAATCTGACCTGTTTCGGTGCTGCCATAGATTTCGATAAGCTGTGTATTGCAACGTGTCTCAATTTCCTGCGCCAGTTGGGCAGACAGCGGCGCAGTGGCGGATACCACCTGTGTGATTTCCGGCAGCAACAGTCCCGCCGCAAGCAATGTGCGCAGATGTAAGGGCGAGGACACCAGCACGCGCGGCGCAGGCACAGCAGCCAGTGCACGGCAAATGTCAGCCGGGTAAAATGGCTGCGCATGGTTGAGCGCGCAACCGCTATGCCATGCCATCAGCACGGTGGATTCAAACCCGTACATGTGTTGAGGCGGCACCGTGCCAATCAGGGTGCAGTTGTGCAGCAGTCCCAGCCCCAGGCGCTGCGCCTCCGCCTGCACGCTGCCAACCAGTGCGCCCCAGGTTTTTGGATGCGGTTGCGGGGTGCCGGTCGAGCCTGACGTAAATACCACTGCGATGTGCTGCGTGGCTTTGATTTGCGGGATGGCTAATTCATCCTGCGGGCCGTCATTCATGACCGGGTATCTTAGCCGTGGCAGATCAACCGTGCACAGATCGCTGTCCGTCAAACAAAACACATCCGGTGCAAAAGTCTTGATCTGGCGCACAACTTCCGGTGCGTAGGTAGACGGCAGCAGGCTGATTTTGCCGGCCACAATGGCGGCCGCCAGACCCACGCTGAAACGGTAACGATCGCTGCACATATTGAGCAGGTGGCGCCCGGCTGGAAACAGCGCGGCAAGCTGGCTGACCTCGCTCAGGAACTGCTGCAGCGTAACCGCGCCGTCCGCGCGCCAGGCGATGATGCTGTCCGGGGAATTGTGTGATACCAGCGGCAGTGAAGGCATGATGGCTAGCGTGTGCGCAGCGAGGTGTTCCTGAACGCCCGCACCGCATCGAGGATATGCATATTCTGCATCTCGGGCAGCGCATACTTGCGTACCCAATATTCGGCAATGAACATTGCGGCTACCAGCGGGAACGTCAGGAAATTGGCAAAAACTGACCATGTTGTCAGCGGTGCCAGGAAAAACAGCAAGGTGGACGTCAATGCCATCGCGGCAAAAAACAAGGTCCAGGCGACCGTAACATGGCGGGCATAAATTTCATGCTGCGGCGACAAGGGTGCATGCACCGCCTCAGCGAAGCGAGTGCAGAGCGGTTTTCGTCCATCGATTAAAGTGCGTGCAAACGTCATGAACAGGATTAGCTGCATGCCCACATGTTGCAGCCAGTAAACCAGCCCGAAATGCAACTGGAGCGCCGACCATTCAGTCCACAGCCCAACACACGATAGCATCAGTACACCCAGCAAGATGGGGCGCATGGCTGACTTCCATGAGAGCATCAGTGCAATCAAAACCACGGGTGCTATGGATACCAGCGCGCCCAGGTTCTCGTTGTGTGCGGATGCATTCGTGTAATGCGCCAGCAGCGGATAGCCGATTGCCAGCGCAGCAATACCCAGCCAGCGCAGGATGCGGCGTGCCATCAGAGGGTTTTGTGTGTTGCGATATAGTCGGCGAGGCTGCGCAGCGAGCTGAAAATGTGCTGGTTATCTGCACTGTCGCTACGCAATTGCAGGCCATAACGCTTGGAGAGTACCAATGCGACTTCCAGCACATCGATCGAGTCCAGTCCCAGTCCATCGCCATACAGCGGGGCGTCAGGGCTGATTTGATCTGCTGTGACCTCGAGGTTCAGGCACTCGACCATCAATTGGGCGACTTCTTGTCGCAAATCTGCAGTGCTGGAAATATTGGGTTTCTGGTTATCTTGCATGATGTTTACTGAGGGTGAGCTTTTTACAAAATTCCCCGCCTGAGTGGAATCAAGCGCCGAATGGGGTGGGGATGGGTATTCATTGTTCGCAGGGTATCAGTTGTTAAAACCGTCAGGCTTGAGGCAGATACTACGCAATACACAGGAATAAAGCAACGGTGAGCAGGGTTTTGCGGACAGGTTAAAAGTCGGCCAAACGTTCAGATTTTGCGCACAATTGAGTGATTGTCAGCATGTAATGAATGGCTTGTTTCGTTGCAAAAAATTCCGGATTAGACGGATTTCCGGCGGATATGGTGCTCTCAGGGATTGATCTGAACCACGCCTTCCGCTCCGGCAATGCCGCTGACCACGCGACCCGAGGAGGTGCGAATCTGCACTGTTTCCCCTTCGCTGGCATTGTTGAGCGCAACGCCTGAGCTGCTGAGGCTAAAACCACCGCCTTGTATGGAGAGCTTCACGGATTGTCCTTGCTTGACACTGTAAGGCGTGCGCAGCATATCTTCGCGCAATGTATAGCCGGCTGCAATGCTATAGCGCAGCACTTTTCCAATCACTTGCCTGGCATCCGTTAGCCCGACATTTTGCGTGGTTTCGGTGGTTTGACGGGCCAAGTCCTCTTCGTGCACGATTTGCCCCATCGACAGCGGGCGTGCGCTGATTAGCAAATCGCGGGTAATTTTGATTTGCACCGGGATAAAAATACTCCAGCCGTTTGGATCGCTGCAACGCACACCGATGGAAACACGGCCGATGAGCTGGCTGCCAGTCGGCAGAAAGGCTTCGATTTTACTGCATTGACGCAACGCAATTCGGCGATCGATTTCATCCACGTTAAAGGCAACTTTGCCGGGCAGTCCCGCAGTTTGCTGTCGTACAAAGGTATCAACAGTCGCTTTAAGTGCAGCGTGATCCAGTTGTGGAGCCGCGACGGCAGTGGCGCAGAATAAACAGGCGATCAACAAAAGATTTTTCATGGGTGACATTGTGCGTGTCGCGCGCTTATAAGGGAAGCGTTGAATAGCCCGGAATTGAGGGGGAAAGTTGCCGTTAATCGGCGGATAACAATTTCAATGTGCGACGTAGTATGCCTGTCATGCAAATTGTAACTGGCAAACAGGAGGCGTGATGATCAACAAATTGGATGAGGCGCTGCGTTTTAACCAGACTGCATTGAGTTTGCGTGGTGCGCGTCAGGAATTGCTGGCTTCCAATATTGCCAATGCCGATACGCCGGGCTATAAGGCGCGAGACATAAATTTTGCCGCTGCGCTGCAAAATGCCGTTGCAGGCTCCTCTGTCAAGCTGCCTCTGGCAGCAAGTTCTTCCGTGCATTTGGAAGGTAATTCCGGCAGCACAGTCATGGGCGCCCCCGTGCTGTATCGCAGGCCGGTTCAGCCGAGTGCCGATGGTAATACGGTGGATATGGACGTAGAGCGTGCGCAGTTTGCCGACAATGCCTTGCGCTACGAAGCCTCGGTAAAATTTACCAGCGAAAAGTTGAAAGACATGTTGACGGCGTTGCAAGGCTAACGAAAAAAGGAGAGTGTTGTGTCTCTGTTTAATATTTTTAATGTGGCAGGTTCCGGTATGGCGGCGCAGTCACAACGACTGAACGCGGTTGCCAGTAATCTGGCGAATGCCGATAGTGCGACCAGTGCGGACGGCAATCCCTATCGTGCCAAACAAGTAATTTTTTCAGCAACGCCTATGGGCAGTGCTGATGTGCAGGGTGTGAAGGTGCTTCGCGTGGCAGAAGACACTTCGCCGATGAAGATGGTTTACGACCCCAAACATCCGATGGCGGATGCGAAGGGTTATGTGGCGATGCCTAATGTGAACGTGGTGGATGAGATGGTGAACATGATCTCGGCTTCCCGCGCCTATCAGAATAACGTGGATGTGTTGAACACGTCTAAAACCCTGTTGTTAAAGACGCTGACTATCGGTCAATAAAACTAGTAAGTGGTCAGTAGGGAGTGGTGAGTAGGAAAGCCGCTCTTCAACTCACAACTTACCACTTACCACTTACGACTTACAAGGATAAATCATGGTTACCGCGACTACCAATACAACGAATTCCAGTGCAGTGTTTGCCGCTTTAAATGGAAGCGGCGCTTCAACGGCTACTACGGCATCGGCAGCAACGGCTTCGCAGGATCGCTTCATGAAGTTGCTGGTAACTCAATTGAAGAATCAGGATCCGCTCAATCCGATGGATAACGCGCAGATGACGTCGCAAATGGCGCAAATCAGCACGGTGAGCGGTATTGATAAATTAAACGCCACGCTGCAAGCGTTGAGCGCCAGCATGACGCCGAATCAGACTGTGCAGGCGGCCAGCATGATAGGGCATGGTGTGCTGGTGCCGGGCAGTGGCGTTGACCTGGCGGCAGGTGTGGGTCTGGGTGGTTTTGATCTGACGCAGCCTGTTGATAGCGCGAAGGTGTCGGTTTACGATCAGACGGGTGCGCTGGTGAGCAGTATAGATCTGGGGGCTCAACCGGCCGGCATCACCAAGTGGCAATGGGATGGCAAGGACAATGCGGGAACCGTCCTGGCGAATGGTGCTTATACTTTTAAGGTTGACGCGTCCCAGGCTGGTAATACAGTGGCTGCGACCAGTTTGCAATATGGCGTGGTAAACAGTGTTACTCAGGGTGCGACAGGTTTGTCCTTGAGTGTAGGGTCTTTGCAAAACATCGCGCTTGCCCAGGTTCAACAAATTCTTTAAAGTCAGGAGACGATCATGGGTTTTCAACAGGGTTTGAGCGGTTTAAATGCGTCGGCGAAACATCTGGATACCATAGGCAACAACGTCGCGAATGCCAGTACCGTTGGTTTCAAGCAGTCGCAGGCGCAATTTGCCGACATGTTCGCAGCCTCCCTGTCGGGTAGTGGCGGGTTGCAAATAGGCACCGGGACTAAGCTTGCGGCTGTGGCGCAACAGTTCACGCAAGGGAATATAACCAATACCAGCAATCCGCTGGATACGGCCATCAGCGGGCAGGGTTTCTTTCGCCTGACCGATGCTTCCGGCGCTGCGTTGTATAGCAGGAATGGCCAGTTTCAAGTGGATAAAAATGGTTTTTTGGTCAATAATCAGGGGCATACGGTATCTGGTTATTTGCCGAATGCAACCGGTCTTATCGCCGCCACAGCCCCTGTGCCGCTGCAACTCAATTCGGCAGATTTGAGTCCTAATATGACGACGACTGCGATTGTCGGGGCTAATCTGGATTCGCGTTCCGCTATACCGCTAAATCCGGTTTTCAGTTCAATCGACCCGACTTCTTATACCAGTTCAACCTCGCTATCGGTTTATGACAGCCTGGGTGCAAGTCACGTAGGGACGCTGTATTTTCAGCGACTTCCGATTACGCCTCCGACGCTTGTTGGACCGAACACCACGACCTCAGCGACCCTCAGTACTGCCGCAGGTTTGGCAATTGGCAATACGATTACTTTCTCTCTTCCAGTGCCGGCGCAGACTGCGACTATTACCGGTATTGCGGGTAATGTGGTGAGTTTTGCCGCTTTAGGATTTGCACCGGGTGCGGGTGCGCTCATTACTACCAATGCGCCATCTTCCAACTGGAATACCTATTTGACGGTAGATGGCGCCGCTGTGGCGGGTGCCACTACGCCGCAACTTGCAACCCTTACTTTTGATTTGCTGGGTAAGCTTTCTTCTACCACGCCAGTCAGTGCGCCGGTCGGGAGGGTCTCTACCGCCGCCTTGTTTCCGACGTCAACTACCGTCTCCACCACCCAGACGCTTGCGTTTGACTTTGGTTCGCCGACTGCCGCCACGACGCAATTCGGTGGAACTTTCGGCGTCAATACATTGACTCAGAATGGTTACACTTCGGGGCGTCTGAATTCGACCAGTACCAGTGCGGACGGCACAATTTTAGGCCGTTATTCCAACGGACAATCGCGTGCGATGGGGCAAATCGTGCTGGCAAATTTTACCAATTCGCAAGGCTTGCAGCCCGTGGGAAACAACGAATGGGTGGAGACGTCCTCATCGGGTGGTCCGTTGGTGGGTGCGCCGGGATCCAGCAGCCTGGGTGTGTTGCAGTCCTCCGCGACTGAAGACTCCAACGTGGATCTGACCGCTGAGCTGGTCAACATGATCACTGCACAGCGCGTTTATCAGGCCAATGCGCAGACCATCAAGACGCAGGATCAGTTGCTGCAAACCATCGTGAGTCTGAGATAACGTGAAACAGCTGGTTGCTGGTAGCTAGTGGTCGGGAGAATGTAATGGATAAGTTGATTTATACTGCGATGACAGGTGCCTCTCATGTGCTGCAGCAGCAGGCATCGGTGTCAGAGAACCTGGCCAATACCAATACCCCCGGGTTTCGCGCGACATTAAACACCTTTCGCGCCGTGCCATTGGTAGGCGAAGGCTTGCCTACCCGTGCATTCGTGGTGGATTCCACGGCGGGGTTCGATTTTACCCCCGCTGCTTTTCAGCCTACCGGGCGCGCGCTGGATGTGGCGATTAACGGCCCCGGCTGGATAGCCGTGCAAGCTGCGGACGGCCGTGAGGCATACACCCGCAATGGCAGCTTTCAAATCAGCTCGAATGGCGTGTTGCAAACACGCAGCGGACTGAATGTGATGGGTGAGTCTGGCCCGATTACGATTCCGCAGGGTACTCAGCTCACGTTTGCAAAAGATGGTACGATTTCAACTGTCCCGGAAGGCAACCAGGCAACCTCAGTCGTTGTCGTGGGGCGTTTGAAGCTGGTTAATCCGCCCTCAGCGCAATTGGAGCGCGGCGGGGATGGCATGTTTCGTCTGAAGGATGGTTCGGTCGCGCCTGCGGATGCTAAAACTGAAGTCGTCCCCGGCACGCTGGAAGGCAGTAATGTGAATACGGTAGAAATGATGGTGAACATGATTTCACTGGCACGTAAATTCGATATGCAGATGAAAATGCTGACAACTGCGGATAACGATGCAAAACAAGCCAGTTCGATAATGAGTATAGCTGGCTAAAAACCAGTTGGTAGTTGATAGACACTAGTTGTTAGTTGGTGTTGTTCGCTACGCGGGTTTTGATTTAACTAATAACTAACGACTAACGACTAGGAGCTAACGTTATGATACGTTCTTTGTGGATTGCCAAAACCGGTCTGGATGCGCAGCAAACCCAGATGGATACGATTGCCAATAATCTGGCTAACGTGAGTACCAATGGCTTCAAGCGCTCGCGTGCGGTATTTGAGGATTTGCTGTATCAGACGATCCGTCAGCCCGGCGCGCAGTCATCGCAGCAAACACAGATCCCGTCAGGCTTGCAGGTTGGCACCGGCGTGCGACCTGTTGCCGCCGAGCGGATTCATACCCAGGGTAATCTGCAGCAAACCGGCAACCAGCTGGATGTGGCGATACAGGGGAGCGGATTCTTTCAGGTGCTGATGCCGGATGGTTCGACCGGATACACACGCGACGGATCGTTTCAGCGTGATAGCCAGGGGCAGATGGTGACGTCGAGCGGTTTCCCTGTTCAGCCTGCGATTACGCTGCCGGCCAATGCCCTCACGGTGACCATCGGTCGGGATGGTGTCGTATCGGTGACTCAACCCGGCGTAGCCGCCCCCGTTCAGGTGGGTAGCATGCAAGTGACGACTTTCATCAATCCGGCCGGCTTGATGAGTCAGGGCGAGAACCTTTATCAGGAAACCGCTTCATCGGGCACGCCCAGCGTCAATGTACCGGGCACCAACGGCAGCGGTTTGTTGAGTCAGAATTATGTGGAAACTTCGAATGTGAACGTGGTGGAAGAGATGGTGAACATGATACAGACGCAACGCGCCTATGAGATCAATTCCAAAGCAATCACGACTTCGGATCAGATGTTGCAGAAATTGACGCAAATGTAGTGAAACTCTTGCGGCGATTGCGTGTCTACGTATCCGTTGTGAGAGCTTTACCAATGGTTACATTACGGGCGGCGCTTTGCCATATCCGGTTAAAGGGGCGAGAATTGAGAATCGAGAAACGAGGAGCACGGGGTTTATATTATCTGACTGTGTGTCTTCTGCTGGCGGCCTGTTCTGCCAGTGTGCCGCCGACCCGTATTCATCAGCCGATGACGGCCACACCTGCAAGCCGGAACGTTGTGGCACCGGCAGACGGGTCTATTTACCACGCCGGAATAAATGAACGTCCGCTTTTCGAGGACAGACGTGCACGGAATGTGGGCGATATTCTGACCATCAACGTAGTCGAGAGTACCTCAGGTAGCCGCAAGGCCAGCGACGGCTCAACCAGCGCAAACGCCATCAATGCCGCCACGCCAAATGTGACCGTAGGGGCGGCGGGTGCCGCCGCCGGTGCGTTGTCCAAGCTGCTGCTGAAACCCTTTAACATGACCAGCAGCAACAGCAACAAATCCTCCACCACAGGAACGGGCGCGGCGAGTGAGACTTTGACGGGAACGATAGCCGTGACGGTGATTGAAGTATTGCCCAACGGTAATTTGCTGGTGAGCGGTGAAAAACAAGTGGCACTGAATTCCAGCGACGAGTACATTCGTTTTTCCGGTGTGGTCAATCCGGTCAGTATTTCCAATCTGAATGTCGTTCAGTCCACACAGGTCGCCGATGCGCATCTTGAATACAAGAATGCGGGCGCGATGAATCAGTTTATGAACGATTCACAGTCTTTGGGATTCCTCGGCCGGTTCTTCATGTCAGTGCTGCCATTCTAAAGGCAGGAGTCAGGAACGAGAAAAACCAGTGTGCCGTTTCTGGCTGTATCCTGAATCCTGAATCCTATTTAAAGGGTTAACAATGAAACGAATTTTTGCAGTGCTGTGTTTGATGTTGTTGCCATTTTCAGCCTTCGCCGATCGTATCAAGGATGTCGCAAGCATCCAGGGTGTGCGAGACAACCAATTGTCCGGATACGGACTGGTGTTCGGCCTGGATGGTACAGGTGATCAGACCACGCAAACGCCATTTACCGTGCAGAGTATCATCAGCATGTTGTCGCAAATGGGCGTCAATATCCCTCAAGGCACCAGTTTGCAGCTCAAGAATGTCGCCGCCGTGATGGTCACTGCCACCTTGCCGCCATTTTCCAAGCCGGGTCAGACGATCGACGTCACCGCGTCTTCAATAGGCAATGCCAAGAGTCTGCGGGGCGGGACATTGTTGATGACGCCTCTGAAAGGTGCGGATGGTCAGGTGTACGCGATGGCGCAGGGCAATGTGCTGGTCAGTGGTATGGGGGCCTCCGCCGGAGGTGCTTCGGTGCAGGTCAACCATTTGAATGTCGGGCGTGTGCCTGCAGGGGCTACTGTTGAGCGTGCGGTGCCGACCGTGCTGGGGCAGGGTGAATATATTCATCTGGAACTGCACAGCAATGATTTCACCACCGCCTCGCGCGTTGTCGACGTCATCAATACTCAAATCGGCTCCGGAACTGCAGAGGCTCAGGACGGACGGATGATAGAAGTGCGCGCCCCCCGGGGAAATGGACTGGTCGCCTTTATTTCAAGGATTGAAAATCTGGAAATAAATCAGGCGCAAGGCGTAGCCAAGGTAATTATCAATGCGCGTACCGGTTCGATTGTGATGAATCAGGCGGTGACACTGGATGCCTGTGCCGTGGCGCATGGCAATTTGACCGTAGTCATCAATACCGAGAGCGCGGTGAGTCAGCCCAATGCTCGTTCCGAAGGAAATACTGTTGTAACCGACAAGACCACGATCGATGTCAAGAGCGACAAAGGCGGACTGGTGGAGTTGCCCAAAGGCGTGTCATTGAGCGAAGTGGTCAAGGCGTTGAATGCGATCGGCGCTACCCCGCAGGACTTGCTGGCAATCTTGCAGGCGATGAAGTCGGCAGGGGCGTTACATGCCGAGCTGGAGGTGATTTAAGTGGTAGCTCAACTGAATACGACGGCTAATCTGGCGATTGACAGCCAGTCGCTGGCCCAGTTGCGCACACAGGCCAAAAGCTCGCCGGATCAGGCGCTTAAAGTCGCGGCCCAGCAATTCGAGTCGGTGTTCATGAACATGATGCTCAAAAGCATGCGCGAAGCCACGCCGCAGGACGGCATGATGGACAGCGATCAGAGCCGCATGTTCACCGGTATGCTGGATCAGCAATTAGCGCAGAGTATGTCCAGCAAAGGTATCGGTCTTGCCGATATGCTGGTCAAGCAACTGAGTCGTACCGGTCTGACTGCGCCAATGCCTCAGGTTCCCGGTTCCCAGTCTCCGGTTTCCGGTTCTCAGTACTCAGCACCCAGCACTCAAACTGTGCCTTCCGCATACAACGCAACAACCCAGCAGGATTTTGTGAACAAGATGTTGCCGTCAGCCTTGCAGGCAAGTGCGGCCAGCGGCGTGCCGCCCCAGCTGATTTTGGGGCAGGCAGCCCTGGAGAGCGGATGGGGTAAGCGAGAA
The DNA here is from genome assembly GCA_030645535.1 of Gallionella sp. GTDB lineage: Bacteria > Pseudomonadota > Gammaproteobacteria > Burkholderiales > Gallionellaceae > Gallionella. The sequence goes on from JAUSNM010000015.1 coordinate 25,724, forward strand.
ATTGCAATGCCGGATGGCAGCAACAGTTATAACCTGTTTGGCATCAAGGCGAATGCAGGCTGGCACGGCAAAGTGGCTGAGGTAATGACCACCGAATACAAGGATGGCGTGGCAAGCAAGCAAGTCGAAAAATTCCGCGCTTACTCATCCTATGCGGAAGCCTTCAAGGATTATGCCGGCATGCTGAGCAATAATCCGCGCTATGCAAACGTGATGCAGCAAACCGACAGCCCGGCCGGCATGGCACAAGCCTTGCAAAAATCCGGGTATGCGACTGACCCGAAATATGCCGAAAAATTGGTTAGCGTGATGAAACAAATGAACATCGGTTAATCATACTAAAGAATTATCAAGGCATGCCGATAAACAATATGTAAGCGTCGGTGGGTTGATAAGGGGAAGATCATGGCAAGCAATATATTTGGTGCGTCACTGAGTGGCATGAATGCAGCGCAGTATGGGTTGAGCACAACCCAGCATAATATTGCCAATGCCAATACCCCCGGGTACACCCGGCAGTCGACGATACTGAGCGCGCAACTGGCTCAGTCTACGGGTTTCGGATTCGTCGGGCAGGGTGTCGCCGTTACCGGCGTTGTCAGAGCCTATGATCAGTTCCTGACCTCACAGGTGCGCCAGGAGCAAAGTCAGGCCAGTTACCTGTCTACCTATCTGGCATCCATAAAGCAGATTGACAATATGATTGCCGATCCTGACGCCGGGGTTTCTCCCGCGATTCAGGGTTTTTTCACTGCAACAAGTGCGATGGCCAGTGCGCCTGAGTCTATCCCCGCCCGAGACGTTGTCCTGAGCGCGGCGCAAATTGCCGTCGGTCGTTTTCAGGGTATGGATCAGCGCTTGACGGATATCTCCAATAGCCTGACCGGGCAAATTACCGGCAGCATACAAAATGTGAATACCTATGCTGCGCAGATATCCACGCTGAATACCAGCATTAAAAATGCAGTTGCCTCAGCTCAGCCGGGGCAGCAACCTAATGATTTGCTGGATCAGCGCGATCAAATAATTAATTTATTGAATAAAGAGATAAAAGTAACGGTTCAGCCACAGACTGACGGTTCGCTGAATGTGTTTATCGGCAACGGGCAGGCACTGGTGGTTGGTGATCAGGTGATGGGATTGCAGGGGGTGCAAAATCCCAGTGATCCGAGCAAAGTGGACGTTGCCTATTTGTATAACGGCAAGACCATTACGCTGCAGCAAAGCAGTCTGCAAGGCGGTAATTTAGGCGCGTACCTGACTTTCAGGGATCAGACTCTGGAACCTGCGCGTAACGCGTTAGGACGTGTTGCAATTGGTCTGGCTACCAACATCAATCAGCAAAATCAAATGGGACAGGATCTGAATGGCGCACTGGGCGGCAATATATTTAATGCTGCAGCGCCGCGCGTGAGTGTTGGCGCGAATAATACCGGCGGCGCCACTGTGAGTGCGGCGATTTCCAGTGTGTCGGCACTGACGACCAGCGACTATCAGCTCAAGTTTGATGGCACAAACTACTCGATGACGCGCCTGACGGATAATGTGGTTACCAATCTTGGTGCAACGTTGCCCGGGCTGAGTGTGGACGGGTTTACTGCCAGCATTGCTACAGGTGCGATGAACGCCGGGGACAGCTTTCTGATCCGTCCTACGGCTAATGCGGCGCGCGACATCGCCGTGATGACAACGGATCCGAATAAATTGGCGACCGCTGCGCCGATGCTTGCCAGCAAGGCTCTGACTAATACGGGTACCGGAGCTATCGCTGCGGGTACGGTAAATACGCCACTGCCGCTCAATGCGAATTTACAGGCGACGGTGAGTATTACGTTTACCAGTCCGACCACCTTCGATGTGTCGGGTACAGGAACGGGTAATCCCGTTGGCTTGGTTTACCCGACGGCTTCTGGCAATATTACTTATAACGGCTGGACGACACAAATCACCGGGGCGCCGGCTGCGGGTGATGTATTTAACATGGCCTCCAACACGACCGCAACGGGCGACAACCGTAATGCCTTGTTGATGGCCGCGATGCAAACCCAGAATTTATTGGCCAACGGGACGACCAGTTTTCAGGGGGCATATAGCCAGCTGGTCGGATCAATTGGTGCCAAAACCAGTGAGTTGACGATAACGAGCACGGCACAGGATGCCATGGTGACTCAGACTGTCGCTAACCAGCAATCTGTATCCGGGGTTAATCTGGATGAGGAAGCTGCGAATTTAATCCGTTATCAAAGAGCCTATCAAGCTGCGGCAAAGGCGATGCAAATTGCCAATACCATGTTTGATTCGCTGTTGACATTAGGAAGGTAGGTGTGACATGCGTGTAAGCTCAAATACTATTTTCGACAGCAATGTGGCGGCCCTGGGGCAGCAGCAAGCCAGATTGCTACAGACTCAGCAGCAGATCGCCACCGGCAGGCGGCTTCTGACTGCGGCATCTGATCCGGTAGCGGCGACTCGCGCGCTGGATATCACGCAGGCGGATGGCATCCTTACCCAGCAGACCTTAAATCGCGGCGCTGCCCGTGATCCTATTTCGATTGCAGAGAGTACCTTGCAAAGTGTGACCACGCTAATCCAGGATGCCAAGACTGCCGCCGTGTATGGCGGTAATGGTACGCTCACTGCGGCCGATCGCGCTTCGCTGGCGACAGAGATTGGTGGACGTCTGCAGGAGTTGATGGGTTTGGCGAATAACACGGACGGCAGCGGGAACTATTTATTTTCCGGCTTTCAATCCAAGACGCCTCCGTTTGTTGATTCACCCGCCGGTGTGATCTATAACGGCGACGACGGAAAGCGCATGATACAAGTCAGCGCGGGCCGGCAAATTGCAGCGAATGACAGCGGCGCAGATGTGTTTATGCGTATCAAAAACGGCAATGGCGCTTTCGCTACCCAAGCCACTGCTGCCAATACCGGAACCGGGGTGATCAGTGTGGGGTCGGTAACCAATCCGGCGGCGCTGGTGCCGGGAAATAATTACAGTATCAATTTCACCAGTCCGACTACTTATGATGTGACCTATTCTAATCCGACTGCCACGCCTGCGGTTCCCCCATTAACACCCATGGCGCCACCCTTGACGGCACAGCCCTATGTGAGCGGGCAAGCCATTGCTTTCGGCGGCATGCAGTTTGATATTCAGGGTGCTCCGGCGACCGGGGATAGTTTTTCGGTCAAGCCCAGTTCGAACGTGAGCCTGTTCAAGACGCTTTCCGATTTGATCACCACGCTGAACTCACCGGCATCGGGCGCCAGTATAACTAACGGTCTGAATACCGGCATCCAGAATCTGGATAACGCGCTGAGTAGTGTTCTGAATACGCGCGCCACATTGGGTTTGCGTCTGAATGAAATTGATGCGCTGCAGGTGACGGGAGATAACATGAGCCTGCAGTTAAAGCAAACTCTGACCACGTTGCAGGATACGGATTACAACAAGGCCATCAGCGATCTGAATCAACAGCAGATTACGTTGCAGGCAGCACAAAAATCCTTTACCCAGGTATCAAATCTGTCGATGTTCACCTACATGTAACGTTCAGGAAGTCGCTGCGTGAGCATCGCGTAGCGACTCCTTAAACCTGCACCCTCTGCACTCGTTTTCAGGTTACACTCCGCGACTTTAACCGTACGGGTTGGTATTAGGCCTGTCCGGTCCAGACCTTCTGAAAAATTAACAAATATGACGCGCGAAGAACCTGCATTTAAAATAAAAACCGGCAACCTGTCCGTGTTGCAGCTCCACATTCTGACCACTGATCTGGCTCAGATCAAACAACAGTTGGCGCTACGCTTAGCTCAAACACCGGATTTTTTTGCCAGCACACCCATTGTGCTGGAGCTGTCCGCGATTGCACAGTCAGGTACAGGGCTTGATTTCACCGAACTGGTGTCGTTTATGCTGAATCATGGTATGTGTGCAGCGGGTGTGGTTGGTGGTTCCGCAGAGCAGCGTGAAGACGCCATACAGGCAGGGCTGGGACTGTTTCCGGACGTGCTCGCAAGAAGCCCGATGCGGAGCGCGACGGATGATGCGCTTGCAGTCACCGGAATTTACGCTGCGCTAGCACCTGTTCAGCCAGATCTGCCTGGATTGGAAGCCGCCAGTGCTGATAAGGAACCGGCCGCGCCTTTGCTCCGGCCTACCATGGTGATCGACAAGCCAGTCCGCACGGGTCAGCGCATCTACGCCGAAGGGGCCAATCTGGTGGTGTTAGCCATCGTCAATGCGGGGGCGGAGTTGATCGCAGACGGTGATATCCATGTCTATGCACCGATGCGGGGTAAAGCCATCGCTGGCGCACAAGGCAATGAAGCGGCGTGTATTTTTGTGCATGGCATGGAGGCGGAACTGCTGTCGATCGCCGGGTGTTTCAAGGTGTTTGAAGACGGTATTCCGGAAAGTGTGCGCGCTAAACCGGCCAGAGTTCATCTGGATGGCTCTCGTTTGGTGATTCAACCCCTCAATTACTAGCGGTAAGTTTTAGATATTGTCGCTTTGCGGTTAAAATGAGCGACTATCATCAATTGTTCAGGAAATGAAACGTGGCTAAAGTTATTGTGGTTACTTCAGGGAAAGGCGGCGTGGGTAAAACAACTACCAGCGCCAGCTTCTCCAGTGGTCTGGCTATGCGCGGCAACAAGACCGTGGTTATCGACTTCGATGTAGGCTTGCGTAACCTGGATCTGATCATGGGCTGCGAGCGGCGCGTGGTGTACGACATCATCAATGTCATCAATGGTGAGGTCTCGCTCAAACAGGCGCTGATCAAGGACAAGAACTGCGATAACTTATTTATCCTGCCCGCCTCACAGACACGTGACAAAGATGCGCTCAACCTCGAAGGTGTCGAGCGTATTCTGGATGAACTCAAGGAAAGCTTTGATTACATCGTCTGTGATTCCCCGGCAGGTATCGAATCGGGTGCCTTCACCGCGATGTATTTCGCCGATGAAGCGCTGGTGGTGACCAATCCGGAAGTCTCGTCTGTGCGCGACTCTGATCGCATCCTGGGTATCCTCGCTGCCAAATCGAAACGCGCGGTAGAGGGGTTGGAGCCTGTCAAAGAACACTTGCTGGTTACCCGTTATGATCCAAAGCGCGTAAATTCGGGTGCGATGTTGTCGGTCGTCGACATTCAGGAAATTTTGCGTATTCCGCTGCTGGGCGTGATTCCTGAATCCGAGTCCGTGCTGCAGGCATCAAACTCCGGAACCCCTGCCATCCATCTTGAAAAGAGCGATGTGGCAGAGGCCTATCGGGACGTGGTGGGTCGCTTCATGGGTGAAGACTTGCCGATGCGTTTCATTAACGAAAAGGCAGGGTTCTTCAAACGACTGCTGGGAGGAAACTGAGATGTCCATGATTGATGGTCTGATTGACTACCTGCGTGGCAACGAAAAGAAAACTGCTGTCGTTGCCAAGGAGCGTTTGCAAATCATCCTGGCCCATGAGCGTGCGGGACGAGGGACGGCGACGCCCGATTACCTGCCTGCTCTGCAAGAGGAGTTGATGGCGGTGATTGCGAAGTATATCCATGTGGACCGCGATTCATTCAAGGTTCAACTGGAGAAACACGATCAATATGATGTTCTGGAGTTGAACATTACGCTGCCGGACAAGATGAACGCACGATAGCAATTAATAATTATTAATTGGTGTTACGGCAGCTTCACCAGTTTGAGTGCGGTCGCCAATGCCTCTCCGATAATCCTGTCCAGGATGGGGCTGAAGTAGGGCATGGAAAAGCTCAGTATGAAAAAACCTACTGCCAGTGTGATTGGAAAACCGATCGCAAACAGGTTGAGTTGCTGGGCAGCACGCGTCAGTATGCCCAGCGCCAGATTGGTGATGAGCAATGCAGCCAGCAAGGGTAAAGATATTTGCAGCCCATAGGCAAAGATACTCGCCCCCCATTGGGCAGCTGTATAAAAACTCTTGGCGGGCATCATTTCGCCGACAGGTAGCGTATGGAAGCTTTCTGCGACCAGGGACAGCATCATCAAGTGTCCATTCATAGCCAGAAATGCCAGTGAAGCTATGATGCCCAGCCATTGCGCGATGACGGGTGAGAAAGAGGCACTTTGCGGGTTATAAAAACTGGCAAACCCCAATCCCATTTGCAGCCCGGCAAATTCGCCGGCCATCTCCACAGCGGTAAAAATCAGGCGCATCGTGAAACCCATCGCGGTGCCGATAATAATTTGCTGAACTATGATGAGTAAGCCTTGGGGAGAACCGAGGGGCACGGCTGGCATGGGGTCTAGCGTCGGTGCGATGACAATCGCAAGCAATACAGCGAGTCCGATTTTTACGCGCATGGGCGCTTGTTTGTTGCCAAAGATAGGCGCGCTGGAAATTAAGGCTAACAGGCGCACCATCGGAAACATCAGCGTGGCGAGCCACATATCCAGTTGCGCACTGGTGATGTTGATCACGAATTAACCCGTGTGCCTTTAAGGCAGGTGTGGGGCCGTAGATTCTTCAGAGAAGTTGTTTTCTCCTTATTCCTTGTCCCTTGTCCCTTGTCCACTTTTTATCCTACCATCCAGGGGATGTTGCCATACAGGCGTCGGATGAAATCCACCATCATAGTAACCATCCACGGCCCCGCGATAATCAATACCAGAAAAATTCCCACTAATTTCGGAATGAACGATAAGGTCTGTTCGTTGATTTGAGTGGCCGCCTGAAATATGCTCACTACCAGACCAATGGCCAGCGCACTGAGCAATAGCGGAGCAGCAAGCAGCAGGGTCAATTCTATGGCCTGCTGCCCCAGGGTCATGACTGATTCGGGTGTCATTATTGTTTTATCTTATGGCTAAGTGTAAAAACTCTGTGCGAGAGAACCGATCAGCAGGTTCCAGCCATCAGCCAGAACGAACAGCATGATTTTGAAAGGCAGTGAGATGATGGATGGCGATACCATCATCATACCCATCGACATCAGCACGCTGGCGACCACCATGTCGATGATCAGAAACGGAATGAACACCACGAAACCGATCTGGAAGGCCGTCTTCAGTTCGCTGGTCACGTAAGCGGGAACCAGCAGGCGTAGCGGCACGTCATCAGCGCTTTGCAGCTCATCGCTATTCGAGATTTTTACAAACAGAGCGAGATCGGCCTGGCGGGTCTGGCGCAACATAAAGGCTTTGAGCGGCACTACGCCTTTTTCGACGGCCTGCTGCAAGTCAAGACGGCTCTCGCTATAGGGCAAATAAGCCTCGGTGTATATTTTGTCGAATACCGGTGACATGACGAAGAAGGTCAGGAACAGCGATAAACCGATCAGCACCTGGTTCGGCGGGGACGCCGGGGTGCCGAGCGCTGAGCGCAGCATGCTCAGCACGATGACGATGCGGGTGAAGGCGGTCATCATCAGTAAAATCGCGGGCAGAAAGCTCAAGGACGTGAGTATCAGCAGCGTTTGCAGACTCAGACTGTAACTCTGACCGCCACCCGCTGCAGCCTTGCTGGTGATGGCAGGCACGGCAATTTCAGCCCACGCGCCGTGACTGAAGAAGAACAGCGCTAAGAACAGCAACAAACTACGGCGCATTGTCATGCCCGTTGGAGCTGCGCGGTTTAAGCATGGAGGACAGCAGCCTGGCAAATTTGTTGTCAGGGGTTGACGCGGGAGAAAAATCGGATTGCAAGTCTTTTGCCATCGTGTGTAAAGTGCGTATCTGGCTGGGACCTACGCCGACTAACAGCCAGGTGTCGCCAACTTCAACCAGAACCACGCGCTCGCGCTGTCCGATCGCAACGCTGCCGATGACCTTGAGGAAGTTTCCTGTCCCTTGTTGCGCAAGATTCATGCGTTTGAGCAGCCATGCGACCGCCACAATCGCGGCCAGAACCAGCAGCAGGCTCAGGGTGACTTGTATCAGACCACCCGCGCTGACAGCAGCTGGAGGCGGTGTGTAAGCCGGCCGCGCGACGTCCAGTGCCATTGCGGTGGTAGAACTAAACAGCAGCATGGTAGCCGTGAGACAGCGGGAGGCAGATATGGCGGGTTTGTTCATTTTTTATTAGCGGTTAATGCGACGCAGACGTTCGGACGGCGTAGTAATGTCGGTCAGGCGTATGCCGAGTTTATCGTTTACTACCACAACTTCACCTTGCGCTATCAGGAATCCGTTAATCATTACATCCAGCGGTTCACCTGCCATACCGGCCAATTCGACCACTGAACCTTGCGCCAATTGCAGCAGATTCTTGATTGGCATTTTGGTGCGTCCCAGCTCAACGGTCAGTTGCACAGGAATATCCAGAATCATGTCGAGATCATTGGATGTCGTAGCACCTCCTGCCGCCCCGAATTTTTCAAACACATGGGGTTTGTCAGCTGGCGGACTGGCCGGGACTTCTTGTTCGGCCATCGCGGCTGCCCAGTCATCGGTAGCCGCAGATTCTTCCTGGGCAGATTGTTCTGACATGGCAGCACCCCAATCATCGGCGGTGATGGCAGTTTCTTCAGACATGGATTTCCCCTTCGTTAGTCGTAAGCATTTTTACTATTTTGAGTGCGTATTGGTTATTGAACACGCCATATTTGCATTCCATTATCGGAACCCCATCTATGGAAGCCGTAATGTTCTCGTTCACATCCAGCGGTATTACATCGCCGCTGCGCATTTTTAACACTTTCTCCAGCGTGATATTGGCTTTCCCCAGCGTGGCAGCCAGTTCAATCTCGGCGCTTTGCACCTGTTTCGATAGTAGTTGTAACCAGCGTTTGTCCACCGCCAGATGCTCACCCTGTATGTTGCTGTAGAGCAAGTCTTTGACCGGTTCCAGCGTCGAATATGGCATGCAAATGTGAAATGCCCCCCCATTGCCGCCCAGTTCGATGTCAAACGTGGTGACGATAACGACCTCGTTCGGGGTGGCGATGTTGGCGAACTGAGGATTCATCTCGGAGCGCACAAACTCGAATTCGATAGGATAAACGGTTTCCCATGCTTTGGCGTAGGTTTCAAATACCACGGCCAGCATTTGTTGAATAATGCGTTGCTCGGTCTGGGTAAACTCCCGCCCTTCCACACGTGTGTGAAAACGACCATCGCCGCCAAACATGTTGTCCACTACCAGAAATACCAGATTCGGGTCGAAAATGAACAGACCATTGCCGCGCAACGGCTTGGCCTGAATGATATTCAGATTGGTAGGGACGGCAAGATTGCGGACGAATTCACCGAATTTCAATACGCGCACCGGGCCTACCGAGATTTCCGGGGTGCGACGAATGAAGTTGAACAGTCCGATGCGGAACAAGCGAGCGAAACGCTCGTTGATGATTTCCATGGTGGGCATACGCCCACGCACGATGCGTTCCTGTGATGCAAGATTATATGCGCGAACCTCTCCAGTATCGGTTTCCGCCTCTTTGGCATCATCCGCTTCGCCATTCACCCCCTTGAGCAGGGAGTCAACTTCGTCTTGTGAGAGAAATTCGCTCATTTTTCTATTGAATAATGAATGAGGTAAACAGCACTTCTGCTACGCCCTTCTGGCTGGGCGATTCTGCGGGTTTAGTCTGGGCGACAGCTGAGGCTGGCGCGTCCCCTTCCGTTGCTGGTTTGGCCGTATGAATTGCAGGGGCAGACTTGCGCAGACCCAATATAAATTCGACTTGTGTCTTGATTTCGTCCGCCAGTTTTTCCTTGCCTTCCACGGTGGCAAGTTCGGATGGGCGCTTACTTTGAAGCAACATATTGACTTTGTGTTGAATTTCAGGGCTGCTTCCTTTTACCTTTTCCTCAAGCTCCGGTTTGCTGAGCTTGAGCGAGATGGCGACTTGCATAACGCGATCGCTATCTTCATGCACCAGATTGGCGGTAAATGTGCCTATGTCCACAAACTTGGCCGGCACTTCTTCGCTTGCGGCCGCATGACCATCCTTCGGCTCATTGCCCTTTTTAAAAACCAGGAAATAACCGGCTGCTGCCACCACCACCGTCAACAGGACGACCACGGCGATAATAATGATGATGAGCTTTTTTTTGCTCTTGGGTGGTTGATCATCAGCGGGGGCGATGACTGCTGCCGCTGCTGGTTTTGCTGGTTTCGACATATTTCGATTTCCTATTTAGGATGGTGAAAAATAAACGCGGCGGATAATGACATAAATAATGGTGGTTTCCACCGCATAACTGACCTTTATTTTATTTTTCAGGCGAATGTGTCAACCATGCCATTATGACGGCTTGCAGGCATTGCCGGCAAGTTTGCCGGTAATGTTGAGGTCGAACTGTCATCTGTTCCGGTATCAGTCCGTGTATTAGAGCGCTGATTCATGAAATTACCCGCGCCACTATCACGTGGCGTCTGATCACTGACCGTAGCATTGCCCAGCATGATACCGTTTTCGGCCAAACTCTCACGAAGTTTGGGCAGTGCGTTTTCAATGGCTTCACGCACCGCAAGGTGTGGTGAGGTGAACAGGGCGGTTGCCTGATTATCTGAAATAGTAAGAACAACGCTCATCGGCCCTAAATCGGGTGGATTCAAATGCAGTTCTGCAACCTGATTTTGCTGCGTGCTCACCCAACTGATTTTTTGCGAGAATTCATCTGGCCATGCGCGGCTGCCCAATGGTGCGGCGATAGTGGTGTTGGGATTGCTCGCGGTATTGGGCTGTTGGCTGGATGCGACCAATGCGCCGGCCGATTGAGCCTGTACTTGTGCGGATGGAACTGCACCTGGCAGGCTGGCGGCCAATTCCGCTACTTTGACAGTCTCTGTGCCGGTTTTTGAGCCCGGCTGCGCTGTAATGACTGGCTCCGCTTTTGTTGAAGGGGCTGTAGCCGGATCAAGTTTTTCGCGTGCCGAGACGATTCCCGTCTGATGAGCTTGCGCACTGCTCTTTGACTGAATAGTTGTGCCGGCAGCGACACCGGACGCCGCAGCCGCCGCCTGACCCAACACCGCCATGGAAGCTGCATCGGGTGCCGGGATTTGATCCGGAATCGGTTGACCGCTGGTATTTACATCAACGCTTGTCCCCGTGGCGGCTGTCTTAAATCCCTGATTGACAAGCAGCAGCAGCGGGTTGGTGCTGGCATCGGGAGCTGTCGCTTGAGGTGCCTGATCCTGACTGGTCTGCTTGGTCGCAGTCGTTGATTTTTCGGTTTTAGTAGTTTTAGTGGTTTTGTTGTCCGGGGTTTTGTCCGGGGAGGCTGTTTTAGCTGCCGTTTTATTGTCAATTTGTCGCGCCAATACTGCACCGAATCCGTCACTATTTTTCGCCTCACCAGGCTTCTGGCTGGCGTTCTGTGCAGGTGGCGGGGCTATGTTAAGGACCGGATTAATCATGTTATATCTCCTTTGTATTTTAGGATGGCCAGGATGCTGCGCTGTACCAGGGTTCTATTTTTCGGTATCGAGCATCTTGTAAGCGGTTACACGACCAGTGTGTTCGTCCATCGCCTTTTGCTCCTGTTTTGCTTCTGCTTTCATTTCAGTCAAAACATGGCGCTGTTGCAAGGTGTCAAATGACTTCAGTTTGCGTTGTGTGCCGGCAAACTCACCGCGCCCTATTTGCGTTGATAATTTGCTTTGTTCGACGGCCTTGAGTTGTTGCTCGATAGCGGCATCCAGCTTGTAAATAAATTCCTGAAAATTGCGCAATAAGGCAGGATCCATACCCTCCTGGCTGGCAGCTTGCATGCGTGCCTGGTAGTCGCGGCGGTACTGCAGCAGGGTCTCCAGCTGTGTTTGTTTATCGAACTGCTGCTTGTTGAGTTCACCAAGTCGGCGCGTGGCCGATTCATTATTAATCTGCGCCAGATTCAACAAGGGTTGCAAGCGAAATGGTTTAGTCATGATACTAGCTTAGTCATGATTTTAGTGTACAGGTTCAAACAAGGCTGCCAGCTGAGCGATGCTGTCTGTGTACGTCTCGCACTGGTGCATGCCTTGTTTCAGGAATTGTTCCATCCTCGGGTAGAGTTTGATCGCCTCATCCAACAGCGGGTCACTGCCGTTGATATAGGCGCCGACACTGATTAAGTCGCGGTTGCGCTGGTAATGCGCGTACATCTGCTTGAAGCGTTGTACCAGTTGCGCGTGTTCGGGTGTTGCCAGGCGCGACATTACCCGGCTGATCGAGGCTTCGATATCAATGGCGGGGTAGTGGCCTTGTTCTACCAGACGACGTGAAAGTACGATGTGCCCATCCAGGATGGCGCGCGCACTGTCGGCAATCGGATCCTGTGGATCGTCGCCTTCAGTCAGTACCGTGTAAAAAGCGGTGATTGAGCCGCTGCCCTCCAATCCATTGCCGGCGCGTTCCACCAGTTGCGGCAGCTTGGCAAACACGGACGGCGGGTAACCCTTGGTCGCGGGGGGTTCGCCCACGGCGAGGGCAATTTCGCGCTGTGCCATCGCGTAGCGGGTCAGTGAATCCATGATCAGTAGCACATTTTTGCCCTGATCGCGGAAATATTCGGCGATGGTGGTGGCGTAGGCTGTGCCCTGCAGGCGCATCAACGGCGAGGTGTCGGCGGGGGTGGCAACCACAACTGAGCGTGCCAGTCCCTCGGGGCCGAGTATGTCATTGATGAATTCCTTGACTTCGCGACCGCGTTCACCGATCAGCCCGACTACCGTGACATCCGCGCTGGTATAGCGCGCCATCATGCCGAGCAACACGCTCTTGCCCACGCCACTGCCGGCGAACAGTCCCATGCGCTGGCCACGTCCTACACTCAGCAGTGCATTGATGGCGCGCACGCCGACATCCAGCGGAGTATCAATCGAGGCGCGTTCCAGCGGGTTAAAAGGGCGGCTTTGCAGCGGCGCAGATGAGGTTTCCATCAAGGGGCCAAGTTGATCGAGCGGCTTGCCGGCGCCATCCAGTACACGGCCGAGCAACATATTGCCTACCGGCAGATGCTTGGCGTGATCAGACATGCGGCGGCGCGGCGACTGGCGTTTTCCCGACAGGGTCAGCACATGCGCGGGTTCAATCGGCATGACGCGTGCGCCGGGAACCAGGCCAAAGACATCACTTTCCGGCATCAGGAACAGTTTTTCACCGGAAAATCCCACGACTTCCGCTTCGACGGTGGTGTTCATCAAGCGAATTTCGCAGGTGCTGCCCACCGGCATTTGCAATCCGACGGCCTCCATGATCAGGCCGGTCACTTTGGTCAGGTGGCCGCTTGGTGGCATGGGGTTGCAATTGGCAACGTGTTCACGGCCTTCGGCCAGAAAATCAAGCCAGCGCAGGCTATGTGCATTATGTCCATGATTGATGAGCGCAGTATCAAGGAACGGGGCGAGCGCCGGCTGAGGGTCCAGGATTAACGTGTCAGAATCGAGAATGGCGGATCGATAATCTGCGATTTGGCTGGCGTTCGTTGCCAGCTTATAACCTGCCACTCGGTCACCGTTGTCTGGTGACTTGGTGGATGGGCTAGCGGCTTCATCAGCCGATTGGCTGGTCGTCTCATCAGGATCGAAGAGCGGAGGCAGTGTCAGTTCTGGGTCGTCAGCCATGATTTGTGCTGCCCGATAGATTCCACGATGCGCTGCCAGCGCGCCTGGTTGGTCGCATCAACATTGCTGTGTGCCGTTTCTACACGGCAACCGCCCGGTTCTATTTTCAAATCGGTAATAATCTTCCATCCGGTGTGTGTCAGATCTTCGCCCATTTGTTTGCGTACCAGTTCCGCATCCATCGGGTGCAGGATCAAATGCGCGTTCTGGTTGAAGTGCGGCAAACCGCTGATAGCCGTGCTGACGACTTTCAAAATGATCTCAGGTCTGATATGCAGGGCTTCGATGACCATCTTGTGCGCAATTTCCAGCGACAAATCGAGCAATGACTGCGCCAGTTGCTCGTCAATTTGAGTGAGAGCAGTTTGCAAATTTTGCATCAAGGTTTGCAGTCTGGCCGTTTCAGTCTGTGCTTGTTGAATTCCGGCCGCATAGCCCGCCTGATATCCCGTGGCATGGCCATCGTCATAAGCCTTCGATTGAATGCTTTGCAATTGGGCAGCGGCTGATTCGGCCGTTACAACGGGTGCTGCGGGTGGCAACGCAACTGGCGCCACTTTTGGTGCCGGATCAAAAGAAGCTAACTCCCAGCGCGCGAACGCGGTGAGTTGCTCTTTAGGTATGTCGGATCTCGTTACAGCGTTTTCCTTTGATGATGGGCTAGACATAGGCATCCTCTTCTCCCTTGCTGCCTAAGGAAATCTGACCGTCATCGGCCAAACGCTTGACGACCTTGAGAATTTCTTTCTGATTGGCTTCAACCTCGCTGAGCTTGACAGGGCCCTTGGATTCGAGATCTTCGCGCATCATTTCGGCAGCACGTGACGACATGTTCTTGAAAATCTTTTCGCGCAGTTCTTCGCTGGCACCCTTCAGCGCCACGATCAGCGCTTCGGATTGAACTTCGCGCAGAATCAACTGTATGCCTCTGTCATCCACTTCCATAATATTTTCAAAGACAAACATCTTGTCTTCGATTTTTTGTGCCAGGTCAGGGTCAAAACTGCGCACTTTCTCCATCATCTCGGCTTCCAGTGTGCCACCCATGAAATTAAGGATTTCTGCCGCCGTGGTGACGCCCCCTCTGAGGGTTTTCTTGCCCGTCCCGCCCCCGCTCATGAGCTTGCTCAGCACGTCGTTAAGCTCGCGCAAGGCAACTGGTTGCACACCGTCCAGCGTGGATATGCGCAGCAGTACATCGTTGCGGGTGCGCTCGGTGAACATTTTCATGATGGAAGCTGCCTGATCCGGTTCCAGATGTACCAGTATCGTCGCGATGATTTGCGGGTGCTCGTTGCCGATCATTTCCGCGACGGCTCCCGGATCCATCCATTTCAAACTTTCGATACCGCTGGTATCGCTGCTGTGCATGATGCGATCAAGCAAACCAGCCGCCTTGTCATCGCCCAGTGCCTTGGTCAGCATGCTGCGTATGTAATCGTTCGAATCCATGCCTATGGTGGTCTTTTCGGAGGCGGCCAACACGAATTCGTGAAATACCTGAGAGATTTGATCTCGGGTCAGGTTGCTCAGCGCAACCATCGCCGCGCTGATTTTTTGTACTTCCTTGGGGCCCAGATACTTGAGTACCTCTGCGGCTTCATCCTCGCCCAGTGTCATCAGGAAAATTGCACTGTTTTGCACGCCATCACTCATTGCCATTCACCCAGTCCCGGATTACGCTTGCTACAATTTTTGGATCTTGTTGAGTGATCTGTCTGGCAATATTGAGATTTTTTTCATAAGGCTCGATAGGGGGGGTGTATTGTCCCGGTTCGTTATCGGCACCCGCACCTTCAGCGCCCGCTGCGAGTTCACCAGTTGCCACGGCTTCATGGTCTGTTTCTTCGGTCCTGAACGATTGCAGCGGTCGGAAGGCCGGCTTGATGATTTTGAATACAACAACCAGCATCACCACGGCGATCATCAAATATTTGGCGAGTTGTTTTGCCAGTTCAATCATGTCGGGTTGCTGCCATAGCGGTACTTCTGCCACCACTTCCTTGTCGTCGTTGAACGCAGCGTTTTGCACGTTCAGGCTGTCGCCCCGATTCTGGTCGAAGCCTACGGCATCCTTAACCAGGTTGTCGATCTGAGCTTTTTCTGCGTCTGTCAGCGGTTTGAAGCTTACCTTTCCTTTTGGATCGGTTACTTTGCGGTTGTTGACCACAACGGCTACTGATAAGCGCTTGATCATGCCAACGGGCAACACGGTGTGACTGATGGTGCGATCCACTTCGTAATTGACGGTGGATTCTTTATGAAGGTTTTCCAGTTTGGCTGGCGTATCAGTTGCGCCGGGTGCAGCGGGGGCCGCAACAATCGGAGCGGTCGCGGGAACTGGAGGTTGATTGGACAATGCGCCGGGCACGCCGCTTGCATTCAGCCCGGATCCGTTCAAGGTCTCTGAATTTTGCTGACTACGAACGCTGCTGTCAGCCGGATTTTGGTTCGGCTTGTAAATTTCCGCTGTTTGTTCGGTACGCGCAAAATCAATGCTTGCCGTTACCTGCGCACGTACATTGTCAGCACCCAGCAGCGGTGTGAGGATGGCTTCAATGCGCTTGATGTAGTTTTGTTCGATTTGCTGCACATATTTGACCTGCTTGGTGTCCAGTCCGATACCGATTTCATCCTGGATCGCACTCAGCAGCGTGCCATCCTGATCCACTATCGTGACATTCTTGGCCGACATGTCAGGTACGCTGCTCGAAATTAAATGCACAATCGCGTTGACCTGGGCTGAATCGAGCAGGCGGCCTCCGTGCAGGGTCAGCACCACCGAAGCACTGGGTTTTAGTTGTTCCTTGATGAAAACGCTTGGTTTGGGAATGGCCAGGTGGACGCGTGCGCTGGCTACCGCACCGATGCTTTGTACCGAACGCGCCAATTCGCCTTCCAGGGCGCGCTGGTAGTTGACCTGCTCGGCAAATTGGGTGATGCCGAATTTCTGGTTTTCCATCAGTTCGAAGCCCACTGTGCCGCCTTTAGGCAGCCCTTGTGTGGCGAGTTTCAGCCGTGCCTCATGGACTTGATTGGCGGGAATCATCAGCGCGCCACCACCCTCGGCGAACTTGTAGGGAATATTCAGTTGTTGCAAGGATTCAATGATCGCGCCGCCATCGCGATCGGACAAGTTGCTATAAAGTACGCGGTAGTCGGGGGCTTGTCCCCACATCCATGCGCCCGCAATGAGTGCAATCAATGCCGCAATACCGACACCCAGACCCATTTTCTGTTGGGTACTGAGTTGCTCGAAGCGGCTAACTGCGCCTCCTGCGATTGTTGCGCTGTTTACTTGTTCGGCCATTATGATTACAGACTACACCTGAATGCCACTGGGACAGTGAACGCATTATCCACATCGGATGCGTTTTTTGAAGGGGGGAATAAAGGGAAAATTATATCCCTGTTCTTCTGATATTGCGTGTGTTTGTTTGGGTATTGTGTGATTACTGTAAAACCAGCTTGTAGCAGGTCGCGCGTAGCAGTCGGTTTAGCTGCTAGCCACCGGCTACTGGCTACTGGCTAGTTTAAGGGGGTAAAAATGAGCAATATATCAGCAATCGATGGTTTAATGGCGCAAATGCGCGTGGCAGCGGCAGCAGCCGGTTTGCGGGAACCCGCGCCTTTGGCACAGCCGGGCAAGGTGGACTTCGCCAACGTGCTGAAGAATACGCTCGATGGCGTGGCGCAAGCACAACAAAAATCCGAAACATTGCAAACGGCGTTTGTAATGGGCGACGATAAGGTAAGTTTGAGCGACACCATGATCGCCATGCAAAAAGCCGGCATCAATTTCCAGGCCACCGTTCAGGTGCGCAACAAGGTCGTGCAGGCGTACAACGACATCATGAATATGCAAGTTTAATAGGCAGTTGAAAAAAACATTATATTTACTCGTTTTGGTAAAATAGCATCATTGTGAAAGGGATTAATGGCAATGCTAGACGTTTACCCGCAAGAGCGGGTAAGGGGAATAAATTAGCCTTTTCAGTAGCCTGATAGAATAGGCGTCATCAAAGCACCTCCTCCCACACCGGTCAAACTAACCAAAAATCCTGTCATTGCTCCGGCAAGGGCATATGACGGTGCGATCATAAGCGTAGACTCCAGTTAAATTAGGTGTTATTCCATAGACGAACCACGAAGGGCAAACGGCACACAATTGATTGGCCAGCGCTATAGTGCCTCAAGCCAGCGTCGCGATTTGTGCGATCATTTTGTTTACAGCCTCTTCAATACACTCAACCCCGTTATTAACTGTCACATCAGGTGCCAGCGGTACTTCATAAGCACTGCCAACTCCCGTAAGATTCGGCAACTGACCGGCTCTGGCTTTTTTATACAAACCCTTCACATCGCGCTGTTCGCATATCTCCAGTGAGGTACTCACGTATACTTCAACGAAATTCTCTGTACCTATGAGATCGCGCGCCATCTCACGTTCACGACGGAACGGCGAGATAAAGGCGGTCATAACAATCAGACCTGCATCCATCATTAACTTGGAAACTTCCGCAATGCGACGGATGTTTTCAACTCGATCGGCATCTGTAAATCCCAGATCCTTGTTCAATCCACCTCGCACATTGTCACCATCGAGTATATAAGTACGATAACCTGTGGCGTGCAACGCCACCTCCAGCGCATTGGCAATAGTCGACTTTCCTGAGCCCGACAGCCCAGTGAACCATATCACCTGGCCTTTATGCCCATTCAGTTTTTCGCGCTCTGCGCGGCCAACATTGAGTGCCTGCTTGTGCACATTTTGTGCTCGCCGCAGACTGTGAGTGATCATACCGACCGCCACGGTAGCATGACTGAATCTGTCCACCAGAATGAAGCCCCCCAGAATCTTTGACAGCGCATAGGTGTCGCACACGATGGGTTTACTCAGTGAAATATTGCACACACAGATGTCATTCATTGCCAGCTGCCGGGCCGCCTCATGCGCCAAGGTATTAACTTCTATTTTATGCTTGATCGAACTGATGGATGCCGATACCCATTGCGTCGCGAGTTTCAAATCATAGCTACGCCCAATCAGCCCGTCCTCTTCATCCATCCAAACCAGGGTGGCTTCAAACTGATCGGTCATCTGTAACGGTTTTTGCGCGAGCGAAATAACATCACCACGCGAAGCATCGATTTCCCTGTCCAAAGTCAGGGTCACGGCTTGCCCTTGGAGTGCTGCGGTTAAGGAACCATCCATCGTCACGATATCCGCAATTTTGGCGGTTTGCCCCGATGCCGTAATCCGGATTTCATCACCGATGCCAACGCTGCCTTCAACCATGCTTCCAGAAAATCCACGAAAAGCAGAATCGGGGCGATTAACCCATTGCACAGGAAAAACCAGTCTGTCAGACACAGGCTGGATAAAATCTACAGTTTCCAGATACCCCATCAGGGTCGGGCCAGTATACCAATGCGTCTTGGGCGAACGCTCGATAATATTGTCCCCCTTAAGTGCGGATACAGGAATGGAGGTGATCGACTGAAAATTCAGAGTCAGCGCAAACACCTTAAAATCTTCGCAAATATGCTCGAAAATGGTAACGTTATAATCCACTCTGTCCATCTTGTTAACAGCCAGCACCACATGACGTATACCCATGAGAGACACCAGATAAGCATGGCGACGGGTCTGAGTCAGCACGCCTTGTTTGGCATCGACCAGGATCACCGCAACATCCGCAGTGGATGCACCTGTAATCATGTTGCGAGTATATTGCTCATGACCTGGTGTGTCAGCCACAATGAATTTCCGCTTATCGGTAGCAAAAAAACGGTAGGCGACGTCAATGGTAATGCCCTGTTCGCGCTCTGCCGCGAGTCCGTCAACCAGCAAGGCGTAATCGATTTCATCGCCCTGAGTGCCATATTTTTTTGAATCCTGTTTGAGTGACGCCAGTTGATCCTCAAATAACTGTTTGGATTCCCATAACATGCGTCCGATCAGCGTGCTCTTGCCGTCATCCACACTACCGCAGGTAATAAAGCGCAGCAATTCCAGCTTTTGCTGGCGTGCAAGGAAGGATTCCAAGGTGTCGGGTTGTTTGGCTGTTTGTCGCTTCGCAGATGATTTTTTGCGCATCAGAAATATCCCGCCTGTTTTTTCTTTTCCATGGATGCTGCCGAATCTGCATCTATTGCACGCCCCTGGCGTTCGGAACTGTTCGTACCGAGCAGTTCGAGTATGATTTCGGGCAGCGTTTGGGCTTGCGACTCAACGGCACCTGTCAGCGGGTAACAGCCGAGCGTACGGAATCTCACCCGGCGCCGCTGTATCACTTCACCCGGCAACAGGCGCATACGCGCATCATCCACCATCAGCATGGTGCCGTCGCGCACTACAACCGCTCGCTCCTTCGCAAAGTACAGAGGTACGACGGGAATATTTTCCTGATAAATATACTGCCAGATATCTAGCTCGGTCCAATTCGACAAGGGAAACACACGTATGCTTTCTCCCTGGTTTTTCCGGGTGTTGTAGAGATTCCACACTTCCGGCCGTTGACGCTTGGCATCCCATTGATGGGTCGCTGTGCGAAACGAAAAAATTCGCTCCTTGGCTCGTGACTTTTCTTCATCGCGACGCGCTCCACCGAATGCGACATCAAATCGATAGTGATCAAGCGCCTGCTTCAGCCCCTCTGTTTTGGTGATATCCGTATGCAACGAAGAGCCGTGATCAAACGGGTTAATATCTTTGGCAATCGCTACCGGATTAATATGCACCAATAAATCCATGCCGCTAACTTGAGCCATGTAATCGCGGAACAAATACATCTCCTGGAATTTCCAGCGCGTATCCACATGAAGTAAGGGGAAAGGAGGTTTTGAGGGATAAAATGCCTTACGCGCAAGATGCAGCATAACCGCACTATCTTTACCCACTGAGTACAGCATGACCGGATTTTCCGCTTCGGCAACGGCTTCGCGCAGAATCTGTATGCTTTCAGCTTCCAACCTTGCCAGATGTATGGCTGCAATGTGATGTTTGCTAGTCAAAGAGGACTGGCTGCTCAAGTCCAGGACCGGCGGATATCCAAGCATACAAAATGTGATGTCAGGTAAACCACCGCTGCGTCTGCACCAGGCCGTCAGCTCACCATGAGGGACAATGGCAATAGGCCTGTTCAAGTGAGTTTGCAAGGAGCTCAACGCATCTTCAATTGCCTCCTGAGCGATAACAGCGAGCGGAATCCAGTAGCGCCCGCTCCGTGCATCATTAGCGTGTATGCACGCACCACCGCCCGGCAATTGATGCAACTGAACAAACAGCACTAAACTACGCCCAACCCTTGCTTCAGCGAGTTCACTTTCCAGCACGGAGGGTATCGGGGCACGCCCTGTCTCATCACGTACATCATCCGCCTTTAGTTCGCCTGGCAGAATTTTCAGGTCATGCAAACGTCGCTCAGCAGTGCGTTTTGTTTCAGCCTGCCCAAGTTTATTCAAATGTTGAAACGCAAGTTCTGTATCCCACACCTGAAAGCTGTCGAGCCCGAAGAGTTCGTTTATAGCCATGTCGCACCTATTGCCGAAATATTACTAGGCTTTGTTATCGGATTACCTCAATGTATTAATCTTTTGAGGTATTTAAATGCGGCATTTTCTGTCCTGTGTATGGGTAACCCAGAAACTTAACTAACCGCTCCATCGCATCAGGTTCCTCAACGTTTAATATCAGCAAATCATCTGGTCTTTCTTTGAAATATTCTTTTACCTGGTTGTTATGATCCTCATAGTATTGGCTGTACACATCTCGGTTATAGAGCGTTGATTTGTCTGCACCATAACTCAGCCTCAATACATCCAACATAAAACCGGGATAGCGATAATTAAACTGACGGAGGTCGTCTGCTGTTGGGATGCGGCCTTTGCCCACAATTGCTGTGTGAAAACGTACCAGCGATCCAAACCACTGATCTACATTATTGCGTACCGTTAAAATAAACTTGGATCCTGGAAATGCATCATCCATTACCTGAAAAGTGCCATGCAAACTGAACGGAACGTCTTGGAAAGCTTGCGCCGACTGGCAATATTTGATAATTCTGCGATAATCCCGCTCTGCCCAATCAAATACAAGCATCTCGGCCTGTTCCTGATTTCCGACTGTCAATCCCAGACTTCTAAGCACATGCTCCACAGAGGTTGTACCTGTCTTGTTGGCACCGATGCAAAATACTTTTTGTTGGCTGCTATGGGCATCAGTATTGTCCGGCTTGAATTGCACTGCACGTTCCAGCGCACTGCCACTATCCTTGCCCTGAATTTGCAGCGTTGTACATAGCATGTCCCAGCCCGCTCCCCAGCTTGGGTGTTGGTCTAATAAAGGCGTTAATTTTTCTTCCAGCGCCGCATGATGTCCCGCACTGAACAAGGTTGACAGCTTAAGTTCAACCGAGAGAGCCGGGCGCTCACCCTCCACGATACTGGTTGCAAGTTGCAGCAGGTGGCGGGCTTGAGCACTATTAAAGCTTTTTTGTTCCACAGCATTTTTGATGATCTGCAGCGCATCACCCGGACGCTCCATTGTTAACAGGCATTCTGTCAGCGTCAGGCAAAATTGCTCCTTATGAGGATTGATTTTCCAGGCATTTTGTAAATAGGGCAAACCTGATGCAGGCATGCCCACATGAATGGCTATTAAGCCAAGATTATGGTTCGCGTCAGGTTGATTTGGCTGTATTTGTAAAATGCTACGGTAGAGTTCTTCTGCCGCCTGAAGCTGCCCGGCCTGATGGCAATGCACGGCTTTTTGTAATGCGTCATTAATATTCATGGTTAATGGTGTCTGGCTAAATGGTGAATCACATGTTATTTTGTAAGTAACAAATCGAACCGGTAATGGCTATTGATCAGGTCCGGGTGCTGACTGAGAATTGCTGCGTCGCTAAATCCGACATACTTCGCCATTTTTACCAGTATCTCTTTTTTAAACCAAGTGCCAACAGCTGGAGTATCATTTTTTACTGAATCAAAATAGGCGGTTACCCACTCCGGTTTGTTATGATAAATAAATAGGCGGTCAATATCCAGAATGTCACCGATAAGGAACGTTCCACCCCGCATCAGTGATTGGTAAATCGTTTCGAATATGCCAATGGTTTCACGTTCACTGAAAAATTGTAGTGCAAAATACATTACTCCCTTCGAGAAAGTTTCAACTGGAAGATTAATTTTCCTGGCATCTCCTGTAACTACGGTTATATTGGAATACAAGCAGGTATCTATTCGATTGAGCAATGTATTAGAAATATCAACAGCGGTTACCGATCGGCATTTCAACGAAAGTGGAATCGTAATCAAACCGTTACCGGCGCACAGATCAAGCAGGGTGTCATCAGGGCAAAGTTGTAATGTTTTCTCTATTTCGCTCAGGTGAAATTGCCATTTTTGTGGATCAATTGGGATTTTATTAACGGTTCGCCCTATCTGGCATTGCGGGTCTGTATTCTCAATTATGTAATTGGTTGTCCAAAAATTTATCCAATAATCATTTTTATGTTCGGCTGAATTCATGCTTTTAGGTCACTCCACTTATCAACTTACTATCTTCTCATGGGGTTCAAGGAACACTTCAATTAATGCCAATCATCCAAAAGAGACACAAATTTCATTCTTTTTTCCTGCACACGGAGAATAAAGACCCACACAAATCAGGGTACTCCAAACCCAGCTTGTACAAGCCATCAATTTGATCCTGGCCAAGAATTCCTTCTTCGATAAGTTTATCCATTTGAAAATCGGCAAGAATTTTAAGCATTAAACCGCCCTGTGCAATATTTTCAAATCCAGCCTGTTCTATATCTTTATTCAAACTTGTTCTGTCATACACGCGACGATGTCCATGCTTTAAATCATTAGCAGTTAATACTTTAAGATGCTCATACATTCCCATATGCATAGCAAGCTGTCTTGAAAGTGCATTGGCGTTTGGAACAACCACAAATAAAAGGCCATCATCCTTCAGGGCATCATAAGCCATACGTAAAACGTCTACCGGATGGAGAACGTGTTCCATAATGTAACTTGCTATAACGTAATCGTATTTTTTACGGGGTGAAAACTCTTCAAATAGAGAGTTAATAAAACTAATGTTGTCTATCTGTTCGGTTATTGTTCTTTCCCGAGCTTCTTTCAGAAACAGCTCGGAGCCGTCGACAACATCCAGAAAACTGACATGCCTTGACAGCATGGATGTCATGTAACCATCAGAGCATCCTAACTCCAAGCCGCGCCCGTTTTTAAGAAATGGTGAAAACGTCCGGACAATTAATTTGCGCATTTCCTTTGTTTGCAGAGAATCGTTTACCGTGTAGGCTGCGTTAACCTTGTCAAGGAATAGTTTTTCCGTCGCAAGTTCTGTATCTTTCATAATTTCTCCAGAAAGTTAAGGGGCGGATTTAGAGTGCGCAAAACTTGGGCTTGTTGTTCTGCATTCTGCCCTTCCTTTGCATGAGAATGACAAAACGACTTCCAATAGTCCGTCATAATCCATTACCCTGTTTCCATTCATCCACGCAATGGCAGATGTACTCCATGTCGTTTATGCCATACTCATGCGATACGGGAAACGAAATGACATGCTTCTCAATCCAGAGTGTTTCTTCGATGTCAAGACCGCACTCATGAACGAGATCATGGGTTGGCCAATGGATTGAAGTGAATACACCTTTTGAAGCGAGATAGGTGCGCAGGGAATCTCTCTCTTCTGGAGAAGATATAAATCTATTGTGGAGTAACGGACACTCCTTCTGCCGATAGGTGATCTGTGGTGTGCCCACCGAAAGGTTTTGCACAAGAAACCGTTCGTTTTTTTGCCGTTTCTGACGGATTAGAGACTCGTTTGCAGTCAGGATAATTGCCAATGACTGGCTGCCGATGTCCGCGATGCTCCAATCTCTGTCGAGCATATTCTCCGCTTCGCGCATATCTCGCCAATCCTTTGCTTCAAATCGTAGCCATGAATCCAATTTTCTGCTCGGTTCATACACCGGGTTGAAGAAACCCCCGAGAAACCCGCCTTCAGCTACTGCCATTATCTTGCGGTAGCTTCCAAATACATAGTGACCCCGAGGAGCTATTTGAGACATATACGAGTGCGAAAAGTCTTCAATTAGTGTTCCTTCGCAAGGAGGCAATGCACCGACATTTTCATGTCCAAAGAAGTGAAAAAATACTAAGGCCTCTCCTTCCCGAACAAGGTCAGGATAAACACACGTCAGATCCCTCCGAACCGGATAGAACTCTAGTTCTACTTGAGGAAAGCGCCGGGACATCGCGGATACAAGCGACCAGCAAGTGAAGGTTGGCAGATATACTTTCTTTGGACGGATGATCTGCCCGATCAGGAAGGAAAACGCCGCACGACCGGTATTGAAATATGTCTGTTCGACTCTCTGGGGAAGTAACTTGCTTCCGATTAACATCGCTTATTTCCTATCTCAAAGTCACTCAATGCCTTTATGGCTTCGTGAACCAGTGTTCCTTTTTTCAGCGTCCGATAATCACCCTCAAACGTCTGCAGTAGTATATCTCCATCGTACAGCTTGTAATTGAATATCCATTCTGAGTAATAGGATGTTGATGGTTCAGCTTCGATACGAAATCGCGTAGGCAGGCTGGATTTTAGGAACACGTAAAATTCATCGTCCCGCTCAATTGGAAACATTGCGTGCATTTTGTGCCTTCCCTGTGCTTATTTATTTATCGCTAGACTCAATGGAATAATTCTTCAAAAGATCTTTTGTGCCCTCGACGCCGTTGAACATTAATACATCAATGATCGACAAAGAAGGCTCGAAAACACACCTTTGAGAATAAACAATCTCCTGGGGTTTCAAAAAGGTGAGCTTGATGTTACTGGATGAAAACTTCTCCCGATTAAACAGCGCTGCTCCAGCAGCAGGATTGATATATTCAGTCGCCTCCATTTGTTCGGCAATCCGAAGCGCCCACTCTCCTGCATCGCTGACATCTGCATAATCGAAGTTTTGCTCGGATGAAACAACGATCTCCTTCTTTATATCCAAATACGCGCACAACTTTTTTATTATGGCAAAGTTAATAGCAGCAATACTTTGTTCATTATTACTGAAGAGAATCTCTCTTACCAGCTCATTGGTTTCATCAAAATGACGTGCCTTTTTTTTGTAATGCGCAAGCTGTCCAATAATCAACTCTTTCCATTTTTTATCTGGATGCGCGTGCACATTTTTGATTGACTCTGTCACAGCATGCTTTTTAAGCGGCACCAATATATATTGCCAACCTCCACCAGGTTTAAGTATTCGATTCCTGTTAACCCAGCCATGCCTCATATATTGGGCGTCATCAAATAACACAAAGTAATCTGCGGCATAGATTAACTGCCAGTAGCCAATATAGGGGAAGAAATACGGTTGCATGATGGCGATAGTCTTCATTCGCCAGCCTAATCTGCAATTAACTTGAGAATGAAATCAACTGGCTCATTTGATAAGTCCGGATAAATCGGCAGGCAAATCACTTCACTTGCGGCTTTACGCGCGACAGGTAAATTTTCATGTGCGGACGA
This sequence comes from Gallionella sp., assembly GCA_030645535.1. Lineage (GTDB taxonomy): Bacteria > Pseudomonadota > Gammaproteobacteria > Burkholderiales > Gallionellaceae > Gallionella. The sequence continues at coordinate 51,826 of JAUSNM010000015.1, forward strand.
CGCCATCCTGCGGTACATCGGGAAATCGCTTATCAGCGGGTAGAAGTAACGCCGCGCAAAGATGCCGTTATCCTGCAGTTTTTGATACAGCGCATCGCGACTGAGCGGATAGTCCTGCTGCACCAGAATCGGGAAGTAGGCATAGTTGGCTATACGCTCGCCTGCATCGACCAGGCAGTGTATGCCATTGACTCCAGTCAGACCTGCACGATAGCGCATATCAATGGCTTTGCGTTTTTGCAGTGCTTCATCAATGCCTTTGAGTTGCAGCAGGCCAAAGGCGGCGTTAATTTCACTCATCTTGCCGTTGATGCCGGCAGCCACCACTGTCACTTCGTCCGCAAAACCGAAGTTTTTCAGGTGATCGATGTGTCGCTTGGTTTTTTCATTCGGGCAGACGATAGCGCCACCCTCAAAGGTGTTGAACACCTTGGTAGCGTGAAAGCTCAGCACCGACAGGTCGCCGTGATTGAGCACGCTGCCGTTCGCATCATCTACTCCGAAGGCATGCGCTGCGTCGTAAATGACCTTCAGCCCATAGTTGTCGGCAATCTGCTGGATGCGCTCCACTTCGCAGGGGTGTCCGTAGCAATGCACCGGCATGATGGCGGTGGTTTGCGGTGTGATGGCAGCCTCGATCTTGTCAGGATCAAGGTTGAGTGTGATCGGATCAATGTCCACAAATACCGGTTTGATTCCGTTCCACAGCAGCGAATGTGCGGTAGCCACGAAGGAGTAGGGCGTGGTGATGACCTCTCCGGTGATGCGCAAGGCCTGGAGCGCGGTAACCAGTGCGAGCGTACCATTGGTGAACAGGCACAGATGCTTTACGCCAAGGTAGTCACACAGCGCCTGTTCAAGTTGCTGGTGAAACGGACCGCCGTTAGTCAGCCACTTGTTTTTCCAGATTTGCTGTAAATAGGGAATGAATTCTTCCAAAGGTGGCAACAAGGGCTGCGTCACATAAATTGGCGCAATTTTTTTAGATGCTGTCATTCTCCGGCTTCCAGAGTGGTATCGGCTGATTCCTGCCGGGGTACTTCGTGCGTGATCACAGACGGAATCAGCAGGAACTCTTTGGATGTGTGGTGATCTTTTGCGGTGACCTGCGTGCCCGCTTCCAGGCGCAGCACCAGTGCCTCGACCCCAGCCCCCTGTAGCCCTTGTTGCCGGGCAAGTTCAAGTATCTGCCGTGCATCTTCTAACTGATCCGCCTGAAGCAGTGCATCGACGTAACTTAGCCAGTATTGCCCTCGTGCCGGGTCGGCATCCAGCGCTGCGATGAAATAGGGTAGGCCTGCGACAGGTTGTTGCGTCTGTACCGCTAAAAGTCCCAAGTTGTGGTTCGCTTCTGGATGGCTCGGATTGAGTTGGAGGATGCCCCGGTAGAGCGCTTCAGCTACTTGTAGCTGGCCTGACTGTTGTTGGGCTACGGCCTGGTGCAAGGCTTGCTCTATCGCCAGCTGTGCTGAAAGATCACTTTGCAGATCACTGGTCAGGTTTACTTCGAATGATTCTGCAGGTAGTTTATCGCACCAGCGTTGCCACATGATACGCAGACCGCGTTCCACACCTGCGGCAACCACCGCTGGCTGACCCATCGCTGAATTCGCAAAACGTTCCCGCAATCCTGCCCGGATATCGGACAGTGCAGCAAGATTTTCTGCCCATGACAAACCTTTTTGCACAAAATCTGCCGCATCATGGGCAATAAAATCATCCCGGCCAACATGACCGAGAATACAGGCGCCAGGCCGACCCGCTACTGTGCAGCCCGTCAGCGTCAGTGTCGGCACGCCCATCCACTGCGCATGCAGTGTGGTAGTGCCGCCGTTATACGGGAAAGTATCCAGGCAGATATCCACCTGGTGATGCAGTGCCATGTAGCGATCCATGCCGATACGTGTATGAAAAACCAGACGTTCCCGTGCGATGCCCTCCTGCGCAAACCATTTAATCAGTGTGTCATATTTTCCTTCCTCAGGCATGCCTCCCAGTACCATTCTGGAATCAGGCAGGGCGCGCAGCAGTTGCGACCACAGAGCAATGACCGGTTGGTTTATTTTGCTCAAACGGTTGAAACTGCCAAAGGTCACATAGCTGTTGCTCAGGGCGGGAAGTGTATTGACCGCTGGTGCATGCTCGCTCGGCAAGAACGGTGCGATGGCGGGCAGATGGACAATCTTTTCGGTGAATTGGCTGTCAAATTCACCAGGAGGCAGGAAAAATCTGTCTGCCAGATAATAGTCAATGGCGGAGAGACCCGTGGTGCCGGGATAACCCATCCAGCTGGCTTGCACCGGCGCTGGTTTTCGTGCAAAGGTCAATAAGCGATTTCTGGCGGTGTGCCCGGACAGGTCGATCAGTATGTCGATTCCGTCGAACTGGATTTTTTCGGCCAGTGCGATGTCCGACAAACCGGCAATCGGATGCCAGTGCGCAAAACACCGCTGCAAGCGTTGGGTGACTGCGTCTTCAATGGTGTGGTTGTAGTACGCGTGGAGTGACAACTGCTCAACTCCTGCCAGATGTGACAGCACCGGTTCAATAAAAGAGGCTACTGCATGGGTATACAAATCACCTGAAACGATGCCAACCTGCAAGCAACGTTCTGGATTTCGTGAATTGGTGTGCATAGGCCAGTTTGCGCGCAGCGGGGTTTCAAACTGTTCTCCGAACTGTATGTGCTCGGCAAACAAGGTTGCCGCATCATATTTGGCGTTGTTACTGCAAACGTAGAGGAAATCGCTCTGGTAAACAGCGTTGTCAGGTTCGATCTGCAGCGCATGACGGTAGCTGAGCTCGCTCTCCTCCAGCTTGCCCAGGGAAAAAAGGGCTGTACTCAGGTTGATATGCGCTTTGATGTAGTCAGGTTTTATCTCCAGTGCTTTGCGGCAGCTTGACACAGCATCATCAAATTGTTCACTGCGTAACATGGCAGTCCCCAGGTTGTGATGAGCCTCAGCGGAATCGGGTTTGATCTCCAGCGCCCGGCGGCAGCTCTCCGCAGATTCTGTAAATCGCCCAATGTCTCCCAGGGCGGAAGCGAGGTTGTTGTGTGCCTCGGCATCATCGGGTAAGCATTCAACTGCCTTTCGCAACGCAGCTATTGCCTCTTTCCCTTGCCTGTGAAGGAAAACCCCCAGCACCTTCCATGCGTTCCCGGATGCCGGATGCCGGGTTAACAGTAAGCGCGTCTGACGTTCCGCTTCGGCATGCTGGCCGGCATTGAACAGGGTGACAAGCTGATTGATTTCAGCTGTTGTCGGTTGTTTTTCCGCCCTGTTGGCCTTCTTGATTTTTTGTTCAGGAGGCGCGGCAGATGCTTCAAGTTTGTCCTGGCAACATTTCTTGAATTTCTTTCCGCTGCCGCAAGGACATGGGTCGTTTCTTCCCGGTTTCACATTCACCATCCTTGATTGCTGGGCTAAAGATCGCTTGTGGCTTGTAGCTTGTAGCCGGTAGCCACAAGCTAATCCCGACTAACGACTAACGACTAAAGACTAACGACTAATCTTTAGTCTTTTATTTTGGCGCGCTGCATGGAGGTGACGTATCGTTGCAGCAGGATGGTAGACGCACCGTCAAGATTCTTGAATTCACATCCTGCACGTCGCACCGTTTTGCCGGAGGGTGTGGTTAGTAAAATCAGGTTTTTGACTTCTATTGTGCCGAAAAACTCGCCGACTTCGGGCAAATCTATTTTGCAATTTTCATAGGTATTGCCGGGAACCAGCACCGCGTCCAGCTCTGTGCAAGTAAGACCCACACCACCACCACTGATGTCCATGATGGTGACTTCATGCGCGTGCCGCTCCACTGCTTTCTCGACCGGAATGACGCAAAGCAGGTGGTCTGAAACCGGTGTTGTCAGGCGATAGTACTCGCGGCGTTGCAGACGGTGAATGCTCTTGGGGAGTTTCAGGAAAAATGCGGGTTGGCCTTGACAGGTTGTACTCGTTGCATGGTCGGATGTGAACTGCACCTTGACCTGAGCATGCGAACTGACAAAAATGAGTTTATTGCTTTTCAGTAAACGATTGTTTTCCTGAAGTTGTTGGCTTTGATCCAGCCACAGGCCGGAAGCATCCACAGCCAATAACGTCGTCAGAATAAATTCGTTCGCTTCAGAATAATACAGCGCGATGCGAGATCTGCTTTTGAAGATGTTCTGCAAAACAATCTCTATTTCACGGGGCGTAGTGATGCGATACTGGTCATCATCGCCGCTGGACAGGATTTCAATTTTCAGAGGGATATCTTTTTTCATGTTGTTACGACTACTTTCCAAGATTGTTGCACATAATAACAAAATTACAGCTGTACTATCGGGGGAAAAGCAGGGGATTCCTCGTGTTCCAGGCGATATAGCCAGGCCAGTAGTTCGGCCACGGCTAAATAAAGCTGTGGCGGAATTTGCTGATCCAGTTCCACTTGCATCAACAGCCCCACCAAATCTGCCGATTCGTGTACATAAACCCCGTTTTGTTTGGCGCGTTCGATGATCGCCTGAGCAATCAGTCCACGTCCCTTGGCCACGACTCTTGGCGCGCCGGTACTTTGGCCATAGGCCAGTGCTACGGCGACTTGTTGCGGGGTAGGGTAGGTCATGTCTTTTCAATCACCGCGCTCGTCAGCGGTACGCCCGCCTCTCTCAGTGTCATGGCAAGAGCCGGCAGTTGGCGATTAAACAGCGCGACAGAACTGGCGTCTGCACCCCGCAAGGTGAGTCTTATTCCGCCCTGGCTAAATACCAGTTTGGCATGCACATCGCCTAGCCTGGGCAGGGCGAGTTCCATTTCTGTGCTCCACTGGCGTTCATCAGGCTGTATATTGTGGTGTTCAGGCTGACCTTCAATTTCCCACTGCATCTGCTGACCGGGCCATATCGATCCTGTCCAGGTTAGTTGATGCGTTTCCAGCGTGTGCAGTTGTTGCTGCACCAGTGGCACTAATTCTTTAGCGATCGGCAAGCTTAATTCAGTCGCGGCTTTATCCGGTTGCATCGCGGGCGTTGCAGGTTGATTGTCAGTTTGTTTGTCCAGCAGGTTCTGCGGTTCGACCAGAAGTTGCGCAGTGCTACGTTCGCCACGCACCCATTGCGCCTGATGCGACTCGTAAAACAGGCCGCTGTTAGCCAGTGCATCCTTCAGGGCTACCGCCAGCTGTTTGCTGTCCGGGGCGGATCCTGTTGTCGGCCATACGGCGTGGCCTGAACTGGATTGGATGAGTGCTCTTTCCAGCGGTAGTTGGGTCAGGTTGGCCAGAAAGCGTGAAGTCGAACTGATTTGTTCCTGTGTGGCAATCGGTGTGCTGGAAGCTAAGAAGCTGAATGTCACGCGCGGGCTGGTGGCCATGACTTTCAATTCGAGAATATTGCCGGCTTTGAGTTGCTCCGGCAATTGCATTTGCATGGATTGGCCGGCGACTTGCACTTTGAACAGTCCGGGGCTGACTTGTTCCTGTATGGTTGCCTGTACCCGCTGACCGGGTTCGAGCTTGGTGAGGGGAGCGTTTTCGGCCAGGATCAGCGGTTTGGCTGACAGGGCGCGTGCTTGCAGTGCATTGATCAGGTTGGAGGATTGCATAAGGTCTTAAATCTGATGTCACCTGCTATACTTACTCATCACTGAGCTTAGCGGTCGCAGCTGCCGCACGGCCCGTATCTTCATTCAGGAACTGGCACTTTAGTGCCACTTGCTCCATGGGAAGATCACTGCGGTGTTGCGGGTGCAGCATTTACACAGCCCCGTAGGATTGATTCAGGCGTTGTTCCTGGCGTTGGCTCTGCATGACGACTTTCATCTTAGCCATCCAGCTTTCGGTGCTGTTGCGGATATAGGCATCGTCTTCGAGAATTTTCCGGATCAGTTGAATCTCGCTTTGCCGGGAGACATCGTCAAGCGCGGCTGTCTCATCAGCCAACTTGATGTTGGCGACATGACGGCTGCACTGCTGTTCAAGATCGACCAACTTATCCCATTCGCCCTGATCCACCGCTTCGCGCATTTGGCAGGTTAAGCTGGCGAGCGATTCATAATGGTCGATGACATTGTTCATGGCATTAACTTAACCTCTGGCGTAAAGCCGTCTTTCACTTTGACCTTCGGGCAAGATTGTGGGTGCAGGCACAGGTGCGATGGCCTGTGACCGTATGCTCTCCCACGCTTCTTTCAACTCACCCAGCAAGCGTGAAACTTCTTCCAGCGCAGCCATGTCGTTGTTGATGTTGGCGAACAGCAGACGTTGGCTCATATAGTCATATAACGCCGACAGGTTGAGGGCCAGTTCGCCGCCGACTTCCTTGTTCAGACTGGCATTCAGGCCAGTGTCGATGATCAGTATCGCATGAGAAATAGCTTTGCCTTTGGCGGGAATATCCTGGCGCAACATGCCGTTTTTAGCGTTGGCAATCGCCAGCAGAGCGCCCTGATACAGCATGGAAATGAGTTTGTGCGGATCGGCCGACGTTACGCCTGATTCGACCCCGACTTTGTTATATGCGCTGATAGCGGCTGATGTGCTCATGATATTTTTCCGGGTTAAGCCATGCTCGAGAGTTGCTGACTCAGATACGTGCTGGTGGTGTTCATGCTGCTCAGCATTTTGTCCAATGCCGTGTACATTTGCCGGTAACGCGCCTCAATCGCAATCATGCGCGTTTCCAATGTGGCGCGGCGATTGCTGGAGTCGGTCATCGTCTTGTTAATGCTGCTGGTGGCGCTGGGTAGTGCGCCGCCGGTTGCCAGCAGGGGTGTTATCCACTGGCTCATCTTGTAGGCATAGCCTTGCGAAAAATTTAACGTGCCGCGTGCACCCAGTGCACCGCCGTTGATATCGAAGCTCAGGCCGTTCGCGTCAGTCAGTTTCTTTCCGGTGCCTGTCGCTGCGACCCCGCCTATCGTGCCGGCCACATCGACACCTGCAGTTTGCACCGGTGCTGCGCCGAGTAAACCAGGCGCACCATTTCCGCCTGCCACCGTGACGCTGGAACTTGACCCGTAGTTCGCCGACGTGATCGACAGCGTGCCGGCCGTCTGGGACACAGCAACCGAAACACCTGCAGTTGTAAGGGCGCTGGCTCCATTTAATTTTGATTGCACTTCAGTTGCGAGAGATTGTGCAGTGTATACCCCCGCAGCCAATACAACCGATGCATAAACGCCGTTCACGTTGAGATTCAAAGTGTCATTCGTGCCAGCAGTGATGGTGGTGTTGGCGACGGCGTTCCCCGTCACTGAACCCTGAGAGGACATCTGTGTAATGCTCAGCGCGTAGTTGCCGGGCTTTGCGCTGGCTGTTGCGGCATTAAAACTGACCAGGCTGTCCGTAGCGCTGCCTGTGGCGGCAAACAGACCTGCAATGTCCTTGAAGTTGGTGGTCATCGCGGTGTTCAGCTTGGCGCTGTCCAGCGCAATCGAGCCATCCTTTTGTGAGGTAATGCCTATCTGTGCAAGCGAGGTCAGTCCGCCCGACGTTCCTGTGATGGGTTGGTTTAACATGCTGCGCAATTGAGTCTGCAACATGCGCACGGTGCTGTTGCCTTGCAAAGGCGCCCCTTTTTTGGTGACGGGATCATAAGCCGAGATCGTTTTTAACGCCGAAGCAAGGTTGTTGTAGGTTGACACGAAACTGGTCACAGCGGTGCTCAATGCGGCGGTATCCTGAGCCATCGTGACCACGACAGGCGCAGTGGTGATCTTGCTCAGGGTAAGTGTGGTACCTTGAATCACATCGGATACGGTGTTGGTGGCTTTGCTGATCGCCAGGCCGTTCACCTTGAAATTGGCGTTTTGTGCGGTGGCGGTTTCACTCATATTTTGCACGGCCGCCGGGTCGTTTCCCAGCAAGGTATTGATTGCGGCGTCTCCTGTGACGGAAATCTTCATGCTGTTGCTGATTCCGGAATTGTTCGATGACAACGTCAGCCGGTAGGGTGTTCCACTGCCATCGTTCACAATGGCTGCCGTCACGCCCATGTTCGCGGCATTGATCGCAGCGCTGATGCCTTGCAACGAATTGTTGGTGCTGTCGATGACGATGCTTTTAATACCACTGCCGTTTGAGGCGAATGCAGCCCCTGTGTACTGGCCGGTCACGGTACTGAATGTACCTCCCGTGATCGATCCGAAGTCAAACGTCACGGTGGTCGCAGCGCCTGCGCCTATGGCAGCGGTACTGCTGGCTTGTCCGGTGGCAACCAGTTTTTGTGTCTGAGCCAGGCTGAGCACATCCAGCGAGTAGACACCTGCTGCGGCCGTACTGGTGGAGGTGGCCGTAACCGTTGTAGTGTCTGAAGAGGTGGCTTTAACAGACTGGAAACTGCTGGCATTGCTCAAACCTTGTACGGCGGTCTGAAAGGTTGACATGGCGCTCATGACAGTGCCAAAAGCAGAAAGCTTCGATTGGGAAACGGCTTCCTGGGTCAGCAGCTTGTTGATAGGCTGCCGCTCCACCGTCATCAACTGGCTGACAATGCCGTTGACATCAAGCCCGTTCCCTGAAACTGCCGAAGTTGCCATGATGACTCCTTAAGTTACGCCTGCTGTCTGATCAGCAAGCCTTGTGTGCTTTGCACGGGTGCTTTTGATAACGATGCCTGTTGTATTTGTTCCTGCATCAGTCCGACGGCTTTTGAGATTGCCAGCATCTGCTCGGTGGGGAACTGTCCAATCACATCACCGGTTACCGAATCAGTCAGCTTGACCACGGCTTGTTTGGTATCCGTGTCCACACTGAACGACAGATTCTTGTTGGACGCCTGCATTGCTTTATTGGTGTTTTCCACCGCGCTTTGCAATTGGAACTCCGACGTTTTTTGATCTGTTGTCGGTTTGATATCCGTTACAGTTTGAGATGCTGCTGTGTGAATCGTTGAGTTGGCAGCAATTGCGGGTGAGCCATCGCCAGCAGACCGGGTCGGTTCGTAAATGTGAGATGTATTACTGATGTTCTGGATAAGCATTTTGCTTCACCCTCGGTTGAAGTTGAAATCGCATGGCGGTTCCTTGTCTCCCTCGCCCGCTCAGGGGTTGGGAAACGGGCATGGCGGGTATTATCAACAAGGTGCTAATACTTGCCATGCCCGCTGGAAAATCCCACCTGAATTTTACACAAAATCCAAGTGGGAATTTTTAAAACTTAACGCAACAGGGTCATCACCTGGCTAGGCAACTGATTTGCTTGCGCCAGCATCGCGGTACCGGCTTGTTGCAGGATTTGCGAACGAGACAGCGATGCGGTTTCTGCGGCAAAGTCGGTATCCTGAATCCGGCTGCGTGAAGCAGTCAGGTTCTCAGTTGTGGTCTGCAGGTTGTTAACCACTGATGCGAAGCGGTTTTGCAATGCACCCATGTCCGAACGTGCCGAGTTAATCGCGGTCATCGCATTGTCCATGTGTGCAATGGCAGCATCAGCGCCGGCTACCGAAGTGAGATCCAGACCTGAGAACCCGGCACCCGCTGTCACGCTGGCGGCGGTGGCAGTTTGTGCAGTTATACCGGTGTTGGCAACTGTACCTGTACCAGCCAGAGCAAGGGTAATGCCCGTGTTAATGACAGCTGGCAGAGCTGGGTTAGTCGGGACGGATCCGTAGTTATTGAACGTTACGACACCCGTGCTGGCCACAGTAGCCAGGACGCCGGTCTGGCCGGAAACCGCATTGGCTGCTGCCGCTATCTGTGCGCCACGTTCAGCAGCGCTGCCTGCAGCAGCAATTGCGCCAATATCGACGCCGTTTATTTTTACATCCCCGGCGGCCAATGCACCAGCGAAACCGTTTGTAGCTGTGGTTGCCGCAATGGTCGACGCGGCTGCAGTTACGGATGTCACGCCCAAAGCGGTAGATGTGGAATTCACAATCTTGTTGATCGAGATAGACTCGCCCGAATTCGCGCCGACCTGGAAAGCCTGGCCTGTAAAGGTGCCGTCCATCAATTTTACGCCGTTGAACGAGGTGGTGTTTGATACGCGGTCAATTTCAGAGATGAGTGACTGCGCCTCTGCATTCAGCGCTGTACGGTCACTTACACTGTTGCTGGCATTGCGTGATTGTACTGCCAGGTCGCGAATACGTTGCAGATTGCTGGTGACTTCATTCATCGAGCCTTCAGCGGTTTGCGCCAGCGAGATACCGTCGTTGGCGTTACGTGCGGCTTGTGTGGTGCCATGAATCTGGGCAGTCATACGGGCAGAAATCGCCATACCCGCAGCGTCGTCCTTGGCGCTGTTGATGCGCAGGCCGGAAGACAAGCGTTGCAATGCGGTACTTTGTGCAGTTTGCGAACTATTCAGGTTACGTTGCGCATTCAGCGAGGCTAAGTTGGTATTGATAAATGAGGGCATTTTAAAACTCCTTTAACAGAATATGATTTCGGCCTTATTGCCGTTTATGTTGGTTAGCTACTAGTTGCTTGTTAATTTACCACCGTTATTCCAGTTAACGGTGGCAGAGTTGGACCTTTAAACTTAACGCAACAGGGTCATCACCTGGCTAGGCAGCTGATTTGCTTGCGCCAGCATTGCGGTACCGGCTTGTTGCAGAATTTGCGAACGAGACAGCGATGCGGTTTCTGCGGCAAAGTCGGTATCCTGAATCCGGCTGCGTGAAGCAGTCAGGTTCTCAGTGGTGGTCTGCAGGTTGTTAACCACTGATGCGAAGCGGTTTTGCAATGCACCCATGTCAGAACGTGCCGAGTTAATCGCGGTCATCGCATTGTCCATGTGTGCAATGGCAGCGTCAGCACCGGCTACCGAAGTGAGATTCAGACCTGAGAACCCAGCGCCAACTACTGCTGTGGAGGCAGCTTGTGCAGTTAAACCGGTGAAAGCGGCTGTAGAGGTACCAGCGATGGCAATGCCCGTGTTAACTCCACCAGCTGCGGTGGTTGGGACAGAACCATAGTTGTTCAGTGTGACGAGACCCGCGTTGTCCACTGTCGCCAGAACGCCGGTTTGGCCGGAAACCGCATTGGCTGCTGCCGCGACTTGTGCGCCGCGTTCAGCTGCGCTGCCGGCAGCAGCAATTGCGCCAAGATCGACACCGTTTATTGTCAAACCACCGGCGACTATTGCACCACCGAAACCGCCTGTGCCTGATGCTGTAGCAGCTCCCGTCACGGCCGGTGCGGTTGATGTCACGCCCAAAGCGGTAGATGTGGAATTCACAATCTTGTTGATCGAGATAGACTCACCGGAATTCGCGCCGACCTGGAAAGCTTGGCCTGTAAAGGTGCCGTCCATTAATTTTACGCCGTTGAATGAGGTGGTGTTTGATACGCGGTCAATTTCAGAGATGAGTGATTGCGCTTCTGCATTCAGCGCTGTACGGTCACTTGCGCTGTTGCTGGCATTGCGTGATTGTACAGCCAGGTCGCGAATACGTTGCAGATTGCTGGTGACTTCATTCATCGAGCCTTCAGCGGTTTGCGCCAGCGAGATACCGTCGTTTGCGTTACGTTCGGCTTGTGTGGTGCCATGAATCTGGGCAGTCATACGGGCAGAAATCGCCATACCCGCAGCGTCGTCCTTGGCGCTGTTGATGCGCAGGCCGGAAGACAAGCGTTGCAACGCGGTGCTTTGTGCAGTTTGCGAACTGTTCAGGTTACGTTGCGCATTCAGCGAAGCTAAGTTGGTATTGATAAATGAGGGCATTTTAAAGCTCCTTTAACAGAATATGATTTCGGCTTGATTGCCGTTTACGTTGGTTTGCCACTAGTTGCTGGCTTAATTAACCGCCGCTATTCCAGTTATCGGTGCGGGGTAAAAAAACTTTAGGACTATTTTTAAAATTTATTGCAGATAGGGATGAATTCCGTTAGCCCGTCATTCCCGCGCAGGCAGGAAAACAAGGCCGAAGGCCGAAGTTTCGAGGAACGGCCAAACGAGCGTAGCGAGTTTCGAGCTTGCGGCCAAACAAGGCCGAAGGCCGAAGTTTCGAGCTTGCGGCCAAACAAGGTCCAAGGCCGATGTTTCGAGGAACGGCCATCCAGCAAAATTAGCTTCAGCTCAGCGGACGATGCTTCTGCTTCGTTGCGCGTGGGATATTTAATAGCCTGCGCGGTTTCAAGCACCAAGCCTTATTTCGCAATCACCACGAGATTTTTGCCGGACACAGATGGACGAGTGCCTGATCTCCCGCCTGACGCCCCTTGGCGTTGTCCAGGCATTTGAATGTTGCGCTCAACAGGCTTGATGTTTATATTCCGGTTTAAACGTAAGGCTATGGGAGGGTTGTCATGACTGAAGTGATGCTGGATATAAAGCAATGGGGCAATAATCTGGGTGTGCGCCTGCCTGCGGTCATCGCGCGTGAAGCGCATTTACACGTTCATCAGCGCGTGCGAATTTCAGTGGTTGATGGTCTGATCACCATCAAGCCCGTGCAGGATGTCCCATTAACCCTGGAACAACGGTTAGCCAGTTTTGACTTTGCACGACACGGCGGCGAAGTAATGGCTACCACTCAAAGGCTGGGTGCAGAACAACGGTAACTGAAGCCGGAGTTTGGTTGCCGGATCGTCAGAGCATTATCTGGATTGATTGCAACCCACAGGTCGGGCATAAAATGCGCGACATCCATGCTTTTTTGGTGCTGTCCCCGCGCATATTTAACGACAAGACCTCTCTTGTCATAGGTTTGCCGATGATGACCGCTGAATACAATGCCGACAATCCTTTTGCTGTTGCCGTAGGCCGGGTGGCCGGGCGTCATGTTGATAAAACCAGTTATGTGCTTTGCCATCAACCCAAGTCGTTTGACTGGCGGTCACGTGGCGCAAAACTCCATCCCCTGTGTAAGTTGAACGATGCATTTTTTGTTCAGGTTTGTGAACGGCTCAATCAAATTATCCAGTTAACTTAGGCTCTGTCGTAGTTGCCTGTTGAAACAAATAGATTGTCTTTTATATCTGTCTCGCGCCAAGACGCAAAGACGCCAAGGGATTCACGCAGGGATATTGCCCTGTGGGCAATAACTCGCAAAATCAATATCCTGGTCAAAAACAGACGACTATTAAACCTGTCTGCCGCACTCAACACGGTACAGGCAGGTCGGTGATGGGCAATTGCTTTGTATCTCTTTGCGTCTTGGCGCGCGAGGTGGGGTTAGCAGGGATGCATGCACAGCATACATCAACTCGCAGATTGATTTTGAACTTCTCCGCATTCTCCGCGCCTCCGCGTGATATGTGTTTTCAGTCAATTCAAATTTTCTTTTTGGTTCAACACTCAAGTGCAATATCCCTGATGGAACTACTAAGTATTGGACTAAGGCATGAAGTGGGTTTTGCAGGGATGGGCTGCTTCTTGCCCAACTCGCAAAAAGCCATGCCTAAGCCACTACTTATGCGAGAACCGTTGCGTGGACATCTGCTTTAACCTTATTTTGCAATCACCACGCGGTTTTTGCCGGTGTGCTTGGCCTGATACATCGCCTTGTCAGCTCGCCCGAGAATTTCTTCCTGAGATTCTTCCTCTGCGCGCTGAGCCACGCCGGCACTGAAGGTGATCAGTACCCGGTCATTTTCATACATGAAGAATTGCTTGGTGAGTTCGCGTTGCAGGCGTTCCAGGGTTGATGCAGCTTCTGCCAGGCCAACGTCGGGCAGAATGATGACAAATTCTTCACCGCCGTAGCGGGCAACTGAATCGCTGGGGCGCAGCGCTTCCTTGATGACGTTACACAGATGGACGAGTGCCTGATCCCCTACCTGGTGCCCCATGGTGTCGTTGAGGCGTTTAAAGTTGTCAATGTCGAGCAGCGCTACGCAAAGGGGATCGTGGCTGCGATCGACGCGGCGGCTCTCACGTTCAAAGGCCGCATCCAGGCCGCGCCGGTTTAATGCGCCCGTCAATTGATCCTGCTGTACCATTTCGCTGACTTCCGACAGCTCTTTTTCCAGTTTCGAGATTTTAGCTTCTGCGCTTTCAACCTGTCTGCGTGAGTCGAGTAATTCCTCATGTGAATGCAGTGCGCTGGCTTGAATGATCCGCGTGTCTTGCATGATGTCATCGAGCAGGGAACCCAGATCATTGAGGTTGTTCGACTGGGCAATCTTCTGGCTGTAGAGCTCGATCTTCTGGTGATAATCGCCTGTGCTGGTCGTGATGGTGCCCAGTCGGTCGATAAAGGTGGTCATCAGGCTCTTCAGGGTGGATTTGGTATCGGTGAGGCTTTTCTTGAGCAGACTTTGCTTGATGATCGCCTCGCGCAGGCTGCGTTCAGCATCTGCAATCATGCGTTTATCGAGCGGTTTACCTATGATCTCGTGCAATGTAGTGATTTGCCCGTGCAGCCATTCTTCATCCTCGACCATCTCCCCCACGTTTTCTACCAGCAGACGCAACAGACGCACCAGGCCTTCTTGTATCCGTGTCTTGTCGCCACCGCGCAATTCAACCTTAAGCCAGAATTGCCGCAGTTGCTTGGCGAGTTCCGTTACCTGGTCGTGGGTCTTGATTTCACGCACTTGCGTTGTGAGCTTACGCACTTCATCGGTCAATTCCGGTTGCGTGCTGGCACTGCTTTCCAGTGTTTGCGCCAGCAACTCGGCAAGCTTGCTGAGCATCTCGGCGGCATGTTCATCGGTCTTGGAGAGAGAGTCCGTGATGATTGCAGGAGTGGTGGTAGTTGCTGTTGCCGTTGCCGTTGGGGTTATCGTTGGGGTTATCGTTGATATGGAGGCCGCTACGTCTGGCACGTCCAGAGCTTCCGGGACTTCCGGGACTTCCGGAGCTTCCTCAACCAGGCTGGCTGTGACGGGTGATTCGGACCATGAACGAACCAGGTTGCTCAATTTTTCAAACAAAATCTCGGGCCTGGACGAGAATCGCGCCAATACGGTTTCCACACCTTCTTTTTTGCGTGTGACGGTCAGTCCTTTGTGAGGGAGGTCGAGTTGGCGTAATAAATCGCGAATCAGAACAGGCCAGGTCTGATCGTCTGCATCGTCTTTCTGGTTTTTGGGCAGAACCTTTTCGATTTCCTTGAAACATTGATCCCACTTTTCCTCAGTCAGCATTTTTTTCAAGGCGAGGCCCGTGGCGGCAGCTTGATCTGTCTGAAGCAAATGTTCAACCATGTTGCGCAACACTTGCTCTGCGCCATCGTTTTTTACCACAGTTGTGCCGCTGATCTCGGCGTAAATATTCGCATAATTGTCTGGCGTCGGCAGCAGTCTGCGTTGTGACAGCAATTTTAAGGTTTCACGGGCGACTTCTGATGGATTTTTATTCTTCATGGTTCAATCTCTGATGAGTTGATTGCGGCAATTATCGGACCAGCAAAAACTAGTGATGCAGAAAACAGCATAATGACACAGCTTTAATCCTGGTGTTCAACCAGGTGATGGGTGATGGCATAGTGGATCGCCTCGGCATTGTTGGTAAAGCCCATTTTGGCCAACATGCGGCTGCGGTAAACGCTCACCGTCTTGGGACTGAGTGTCATGATCTGGGAAATGTCGCTCAATGATTTTCCTGAGGCCATCAGGCACAGGGTCTGATATTCGCGGTTGGACAGTTTCTGGTGCATCAACTCTTGTGAATCGCCGATCAGGCTGTTCAGGAGTTGCTCGGCCATCGTTTCGCTGATGTATTTTTTTCCGCTGATAACCTGCCGGATAGCCTTGATCAGCACATCCGACGCGCTTTGCTTGTTGATATAGCCCATGGCACCCGCTTTGAGTGCACGCACGCCATATTGATCTTCCGGGTACATGCTCAGCACGATAGTCTTGAGCTCAGGTTGCTCTGTCTTGAATTGTTTGAGCAGCTCGATGCCATGCTTGTCAGGCAAATTGATGTCCAGCAGCATCAGGTCGAAGTGCTGCGCGCGCAGCATGCTTGTTGCCTGAATCCCGCTGGCCGCTTCGCCCGTGATTTTCAGGTCAGGGCTGTCTTCGAGCAGTTGCTTCAACCCTTTGCGGATCAAGGCATGATCGTCGACGACAAGAATGTTGATCATGTTGTGTATATCCTGATTCCTTGCTGGTTTGCAAACCGATCTGAAAAATGGAAGCTGCTCGTTTTGATTTTACTTCAAAACAATTTTTACCAGTCAGGTTAATTGCAGATTCACGCCACGCCAGCTACATTACGCACCTGAGCAAGTGGCCGGAACAGTGTGGGTTTTGATTAAACGATATGAATAGCATGGAAATGTTGGGAAAGTACCGAATTGTCGGAGAATTGGGCCGCGGTGCGATGGGGGTGGTCTATGAGGCGTTCGATACGCAGATTGAACGCGCTGTCGCCATCAAGACGATCCTGAAGTCGAGCATACACACGAATGACGCAGAGGATATCTTTAACCGGTTCCGCAGCGAGGCGCGTGCGGCCGGCAGACTATCCCATTCCAAGATCATCTCCATTTATGAGTACGGCGAGAACGATGATGTGGCCTACATCGTGATGGAGCTGGTTCGTGGCCGTGAATTGAGCGAATACTTCGATTACGGTAAGCGTCTGTCACTCAGCGACGGGTTGCGCATCGTGATGCAGTTGCTCGACGCGCTCGATTACCTGCATGCGCATGGCATCGTGCACCGTGACATTAAACCTGCCAATATCATGATCACAGTGGATGGGCAGGTCAAGATTGCGGATTTCGGTATTGCCAAGATAGATGCGTCGGGACACACCCAGGTTGGCGTGGTATTGGGGACGCCGACCTATATGGCGCCGGAACAATTCATGGGGTACGAGGTGGATCATCGCGCCGATCTTTATGCGGCCGGTGTCATTCTGTACCTGATTTTGACGGGCGAACGTCCCTTTGTCGGTAGCGTGATTGCCATCATGCATCAGGTTGTTCATCGGGAGGCGACTCCGCCTTCCCAGCTCAATCCGGATGTAAGCCGGCAACTCGATGCTGTGGTGGCGAAGGCGATGGCAAAACGACCGGAAGATCGTTTTCAGAGCGCCAGGAAATTTTTAAAGGCGATACGAGCGGCGGCGCTGACTGTGCCGGCTGTCGAACATATGCCAGGGGACGCCACAAGGCTGGCCGCAGCTGAAGCGCTCGCTCTCGATGAAACCCTTGAACTGCCTGGTCGTGAAAATTCAACTGGTTCCTGGCGTGAGGCCGATATTGCGGCCTGGCAGCGCATTTTACATAGTCAGAACACGGCAGATTTCAGCCGTTATTTGCAAGAATTTCCTGACGGCGGATTTGTGAAGTTAGCGCAATTGCGTATTCAGGCACTGGAAAAAGCATCGGTATGGGCAGCGGAAGAGGCAGCTCATGTCAGGCAAGAGGCGCTGGCGCTTGAGGAAAAAGCGCAGGCTCGTGCGCAGGCAGAAGCCGAAGTCCTGCTGATGAGAGAGGTTGAGGCGAAGGCGCAGCTGGCACGCAGGATTGTTGAACTTAAAAACGAAGCAGAGGAAGAGCGGGCGCTCGACGCGATCAGGCGTGAAAAAGAAGCTCTGAGCCAGGCGCAGCGAGCCCGTGAGTTGGCGCTCACCTTGTCAGAACGCACTAAAAAAATAGCAGACGTTGTCTCCGAAAGAGAGGCTGACCGCGACGCCGAACGCAGAATGAAAGAAGAGGCCAGGCGCCAGTTGGAAGAGGAGGTGCAGCGCAAGAAGCAGGCGAGGATGCAGTTGCAGTCTGCACGGGAATTGGCTGAAAAGAAGGCGGAGGCAGAGGCGCAGGAAAAACGTCAACGTGCAGCGGCAGAATTGGCGGCGCGTGAGGCGGAAATCGCAGCAGTAAAAGAACAGGCGCTGTTAGCTAATCGCCTTAGAAAAGAAGCAGAGGAAAAAGCCTCGCTTGAAAAGCAGAAAACCGGCTACAAGATGCTGGTGATCGGCATTTTTCTGGTGCTGCTGTTGATCGGAATCGTGTTCGGCCTGCTGCCTTCGTCAAAGTAACTGATTTGCTTCCGTTAATCCTGAAAACCTTTTTCCACAAAAGACACGAAATTCACAAAATAAATCAAAATATTATTCCCGTGTGACGTTCCAACCATTAGATGGCGACAAGAATCTGTGTATTGCATTGAGTGTTTCGTGTTGTTCGTGCTTTTGCGAGTTATTGGCTTTAGCCAATATACCTGCGAGTACCATTTCGTGGATGAAATTAGGTTTAAAGTTTGGTTTGGATGGAAAATTCGATGAATTCAGTGGGATCTTTTTGATAGGAGTGTCCCAGGCTGATCGTGCCGCTTTCGCGCAATACCATTTCTTCGCGCCGTAGCTGAATTTCGTTCTCGCCCTTGATGTTCACAAAACTGCCGTTGGAACTCAGGTCAACCAGGATGAATTTGTCGCGTCGTCGCTCGATTTTGGCATGCATCCGCGATGCACGGCGATCCTCGATCACGATATCCGCCAGTTCATCACGCCCGATTGTGATGGAGGGGCGGGCCGCATCCACGATAAGTGTAGCGTTCTGATGAACCAGTTGCAGGATGGGTTCGCTGGTCATGGCGGTGTAGGTGTTGCCGACCACCATGGTCAATTCTTCACTTTCCTGCCAGATGACTTCGCGTACCTCGATGTCATCTGCCTTTCCCTTGATCGACAGGCTGTTGAGCGTACGTGTGCTGGTACGCATGATGGGCGGGAGCATCGCAACTGTAGTACCTGTCGTGATGATCTGCTGCGCCTGGGCTATTTCCGTCATGCGCGCAGCAATGTTGACCGTGTCACCGAATACATCGCCGTTGTTTTTCAGCACAGGGCCGAAATGAAAACCGATGCGAATACCGACGCGGATATTGTCTATGGGGGGCTTGGCGCTTACCACCATCTGCATCTCACATGCTGCCTGCGCCGCAGAAACCGCGTTCGGGAAGACGGCCATGATCTCGTCGCCAATGGTTTTGATGACCTGACCTGAATGTGCCACCGTCAGGCGCCGCAAAATGTCGAGGCGAACATCGACGGCGGCGAATGCGCGCGTATCGCCCAGTACTTCGTACAGATGTGTGCTGCCGCTCACGTCAGCAAACAGGACTGCTTTATCTTGCTGGATACTCGTTGAAGCTGTGTCGTTCACTATATGCAATTCCAATTGAATCAATCTGCGTATTATATAAGGGTTGTTCAGATTGGCGTAAGAGTTGTTCAGGTTGGCGGCAGTGGTCAAGTAAATTGCCAACTTTAATGATTAAACTTGAGTCATAATTCCCGCAGCCCGACAGGCAGGTAACGTGAAACTCGCATAGCGATTCGTTTGCATCCTCTCCAGCAAGCGGGAGGGGAGAGCGCAGCGAGGGGCCGAGGTGTGGGAGAGCGTAGCGAGGGTTCCGGGCATGACAAGTTTGCGAGTTGATGCCCACAGGGCATCATCCCTGCGAGAATCGATTACATTTTCCGGGGTGGCTATTTGCCATGCCCGTTAGAGCCGCGTAAAAATTTCAGTAAATAAATTCATGACAATATTCAACGGTCTGCCTCAGCATATTTATATTTTCGCCGCGATACTCGGGGTGTTATTTTTATCGTTTTTGATTTTTTCCCTGTTTCCGTCGTTTGTTGTGTCGCGGCAATTGTCACGGGTGATTAAAAAGCTCAGCTCCCTGAACGGGAAGCCGGATGTTACGCTGGATCAGATTTTTCAGAATAACGGCATTCTTGGCCATCTGTGGCAGGAATATGCGGACTCTTTGCACAAGCAGGCAGGTGACGGACAGACTATACGTTTTCGCTCCACGATGCCCGCCGGGGTGGTCTTCAGGCCGGATATTCTGGTGGACATTCCATTGCGTGCGGATTTTTTCAAGCATCTTCCCGGTTTGTTTACCGGCGTGGGTATCATCGGGACGTTTTATGGCTTGTTGATCGGGATGCAGTCCTTCGTCGTATCCGAAAATCCGGTAGTCGTGCGCGCCAGCCTGACGCGGTTATTGCACGGTGTGTCCGAGGCATTTCTGGTTTCGGCGTCCGCGATCACGCTGGCGATGATCGTCACATTCATTGAAAAATTGGTGGTTTCCCGGCTGAATGCGAAAGTAGAGAAACTGGTGCAGTTGCTCGATAGCTTGTTCGAAGGTGGTGCTGGCGAAGAGTACCTGGCGCGACTGGTGCAGGCATCCGAGGCGTCTTCCGCGCAAACGTCCGGGATGCTCAAGGGTGAACTCAAACAGATGCTCACCGAGCTGAGTGAAAAACAAATTGCAGCAGCCAACGCCGGATCAGTCGCGCTGGGCAACCGCATTGCGACCAGTATCGAAGAGGGCTTGAGGGCACCGCTGACAGAAATAGCCAATTCATTGAAACATGCCCGCGATGATCAGGGTGAGTCGCTGCAAGCTATGCTCTCGGCCATGTTGGATAACTTCAACAGTCAAATTAAAGCGTTGTTTGGTAGTCAGGCCAGTGACATGAGCAGCGTGCAACGGCAAACACGGGAAGCGCTTCAGGCAATTGTCGTGAGGCTGGAGGCTATGGCTGCGGAGGTGGGGGAGGCCAGGGAGGCCGGGCAGCACAACATGGCAGCAATGATTGAGCAGCTCGCAAGATCAAATGACGCGGCTGAGGAGCGCCAATCCCTGAGGAATGAAAAGCTGGGTGAATTTGTCGAGCAAATGCGCCTGGCGAGCAGTCAATCCCAGACCGATGCGCAAGGGCAATTGCAAAATTCGTTGAATGCGCTGTCTGAGCGTATGGGGGCGGTCATCGATGGTCTGAGTGCTCAGGTGGACTCGACAACCGATACAAGCCGCAAACATCAGCAAGACATGGAGGCGCAGAGCCAGAACATGATCGGGCAGCTTGGCGGCCAAATCGCGGCAGTGGTTGAGGGCGTCAGTCAAGCCGTTGCCGAAATGAAGTCGGCCGTCACGGTGATGCACACGACAACCGGGGAGGCTATGACGGCGCTTAACGCCAGTGCAGATACCCTGCATCTGGTGAGCCGTGATTTCGCTCTTGCCGGTCAGAGTGTCACCTCCACGCTGGATAAATCAGCTGCAGTGGCAACTCAGCTGCTTCAGGCGGCTGACTCTGTGTCGGCTGCATCCGCCGGATTGGGCGATTTGTTCGGGGATTACAAGGCTTCGCGCGACGCCATGATAGAGCAGATACATTCTTTGCAAGTGCTGGCTGAACAGGTGCGCCGTGACGCATCTATGTCGGGCGAGGTATTTGAAAAAATTGAGTCGGCTACGGGTAAACTGGTTGCCGCACAACAAGACGCAGATAACTACCTGTCAAAAGTATCCGATGTCATCGCTGTGGCGCATCAATCGTTCAGCGAGGGAATGACCCGTGCGGTTGGCGAGGCTAATCGCGAATTCCATCAGGCATTGTCGGATTCTGTGAAGCTGTTGCGCGAGGGGATACATGAATTGGAGAGCACGCTCGACGCGGCCACCAGCATCTAGAAAAACTTTAGCTGCTCACGCGGAGGCGCGGAGAAGTGCAAAAGCATGTGTATTTCTGTTACGTCCATGCAGTTTTACCGGCCTTTTGTATCGATTTTAGTAGTTGTTTTAGATTTTCTTCGCATTCTCTGCGTCTCCGCGTGAGGCGATTTTTTGGCTTTGCCGACTTCGGTTAAAACAACAATTACATGATAAACAAATTTCTGATTCCGGGTCGGCGCAACAAAGAAGAAGGTGAAAAACCTTTCTGGATTTCATTCGCCGATCTGATGACGGCCCTGATGGTCATGTTTCTGCTGGTCATGAGTGTCGCTCTGCTGGCTGTCACCAACGATATT
>JAUSNM010000088.1 GCA_030645535.1 Gallionella sp.
TGTACTCCGTTCAGGCGTTAGCGCTTCGATTGCTCTATTAGATTTCGCCTCAAGTCCATCGTAAGAAAATGCAAGGTAATATGGCAAAAAATGTCGACTAAAGCAACCGAGAGGCTTCCCCGAACTGACAGGAATGTTCCTTAACCTAGGCTTATAGTTTTTCGGCTTATCTATAAAAAAAGTCAACGCACGTTCAAGATTTACATCTATCTCTACGGTTATTTTTTCGTCTACTAAAATAGAGTCAAGTGTTGATTCTCTTCGGCGAATTGACACTTCATCCGATTTTTTTCTGTCTTCCATGTCTCTATATATAACTTCCATGGAAGTGGATTCTAGTCGAGGATAAAGTTGCAAATTTTCACGTCCTTTTGATCCCTCAGCAGAAAATGAAAATTTACAATGTACACTCTTAACTTGTCGACGATATTCATCCGACATATACACATACTTCTGATAATTAAAAGGAGAATGCTGTATTGGAGATGGAGTCAACTCAAATCCAAGTGAAATAATTGGCACCTTAGCACCATTAGATAAGATGTCACTGAATGACCCCAGCCTAACGATATTTCCGTTTAAAACAACACATCTATCCCATGACCTACTTTGAAGTGTCTGAGTCACGAGTAATATACTTTGTACGATGGTACTTTTTCCGGAACTGTTTTCTCCCGCAAAAATTGTAAGTGGAGTTAAATCCAAAGTTACTGGGGCTGAAATCGATTTAAAGTTTTCGACAGTCCAACTTTTAAGCATTTTTTTTCCTTCCCATTTAAGAATGGCAGCTTTTAACTAGTTCTGACTCAGGTTGTTGTTGCGCTCTGCAAATTTCCCATTCTGCAGGATTTTGATTACCCTGAACCTTTCTCCGTACAAGGTTGGTAAACATGAGAAATACCACTTTCACTCTGAGTAGAGATATTTACGCAAAACAGGTATTGTGACCCGAAAAAACAACATCCAATTCAAAACAAACCTAAACATCCCCCGTTCAAGTAACACGGGGGGCTATAAATACATAATCAGCAATCTAGCAGCAAAAACCCTACATAGATATAGAAATATGTCTTGGCCGCAGCGAGAAGGCCGAAGCGCACGGCAGAGCAGCGATGCAGAAGTATGCGCACCTGTCCGGTGAGTATCTTCGGGCAGATCGTAAGCGAGTGGTATTGTTGGCAGACTTGCCGGGAAGTGGTACGTTTTTTACTACAGCCAATAAAAAAGGGCTAAGCATTTCTGCCTAACCCATTGATATTACATCCGAATATGGTGCGCCCGGAGCGATTCGAACGCCCGACCCCTTGGTTCGTAGCCAAGTACTCTATCCAGCTGAGCTACGGGCGCATATTTAAAACGATAACTGACCAACCTTCTAAATCGCCGTAAAGCTTTAAGTGCTCTTCGGTGAAATGATAATAAAATGGCTAAGAATTTCTTCCTAACCCTTTTATTTACTACCGGAATATGGTGCGCCCGGAGCGATTCGAACGCCCGACCCCTTGGTTCGTAGCCAAGTACTCTATCCAGCTGAGCTACGGGCGCATACATAAGGTTGTTACACACCAACCTTTATACATCTACTACTGTTAAAACCACTACTGGCGGAGAAGGAGGGATTCGAACCCTCGATCCAGGTTATCCCCGGATGCTCCCTTAGCAGGGGAGTGCCTTCGACCACTCGGCCACCTCTCCGAAGCCGCGCATTATATGGGGAAAGCGCGATTCCGTCAAATTATTTTTTTGTTTATGCATCTTCCTGGTCAAGATCGAACGCCTTATGCAACACACGCACGGCCAGCTCCAGATACTTCTCATCGATCACGACGGAAATCTTGATCTCGGAAGTGGAAATCATCTGAATGTTGATACCCTCTTCCGCCAGCGTGCGGAACATTTTGCTGGCGATGCCCACGTGCGAGCGCATTCCAACGCCAACCACAGAGACTTTCGCCGCTTTATTGTCGCCGATTACTTTGCGTGCGCCGACATGTGGCAGAACCTCATTATTGAGGATGTCCATCGTCCTGGAAAAATCATTGCGATGCACAGTAAAGGAGAAATCCGTCGTGCCATCTACGCCGACATTCTGGATAATCATGTCAACGTCGATATTAGCATCGCTGACCGGCCCCAGGATTTGATACGCAATACCAGGCTTGTCCGGCACGCCTAACACGTTAACTTTGGCTTCATCGCGGTTAAATGCGATCCCGGAAATAATGGCTTGTTCCATTTTGTCTTCATCCTCAAAAGTAATCAGTGTGCCCTCGCCTTCTTCTTCGAAGCTGGACAACACGCGCAACTTGACCTTGTATTTACCGGCGAATTCCACTGAACGAATTTGCAGCACTTTAGAACCTAAGCTTGCCATCTCCAGCATTTCCTCGAAGGTAATGCTCTTCAGGCGACGCGCTTCGGGAACCATGCGCGGATCCGTGGTGTAAACACCATCCACATCGGTATAAATCTGGCATTCATCGGCTTTCAGAGCCGCAGCAATGGCAACCCCCGTCGTGTCGGAACCGCCGCGCCCCAGCGTCGTAATATTGCCGTCCTTGTCCATACCCTGGAAGCCTGCCACCACCACCACGTAGTCATTCGCAAGATCGGCACGGATACTCTGCTCGTCGATGCTGACGATACGGGCTTTGGTATGCGCGTTGTCGGTCAGTATCTTGACCTGTCCGCCCGTATAGCTCTTGGCGTTAACGCCCAGTTCCTTGAGTGCCATCGCCAACAGGCCGATCGTCACCTGTTCGCCCGTGGAAATAATGACATCCAGTTCACGCGGGTCAGGATTCGCCTGTATCTCTTTTGCCAGCCCGATCAGACGATTGGTCTCGCCGCTCATCGCGGAGAGCACGACCACCACCTGATGACCTTTTGCCTTGAATTTCGCGACGCGTCTCGCAACATTCTTGATGCGATCTGCAGTGCCTACCGATGTACCACCGTACTTTTGTACTATAAGTGCCACGTTATATATATCCGACTTGAAAAAGTGCCGCAATTTTAGCGCAACTGACTAAAAAAAACGAGGCAAGATGCACAGCTTGTTAAAATCTGCGCCGCATTCCAGCCAGCACAGGGCCGCTATTTGACGGATCAATGCCAAAATCTGCGCGCTATAAATGCAAAACGCCGCGCGGCATGGAGCCGCGCGGCGTTTGACTTGTGCTACCGGAAACGATTAACCGCGTGTGTTGCGCTTGCGCTCGTTTTCAGTCAGGTAGCGCTTACGAACGCGAATCGAAACAGGTGTGATTTCAACCAGTTCGTCATCGTCGATAAACTCGACTGCTGATTCCAGCGTCAGGCGTACTGGCGGCGTCAGACGAACCGCTTCATCGGTACCGGATGAGCGCACGTTGGTCAGTTGCTTACCCTTGATCGGGTTAACCACCAGGTCATTGTCACGGCTGTGAATACCGATGATCATGCCCTCGTACAGCTTGTCACCGGGAACCACGATCATACGACCGCGATCTTCCAGCTTCCACAACGCGTATGCCACTGCATCGCCCTGCTCGGAAGAAACCAGTACACCGTTGCGACGACCCGGCATATCGGCCTTGACCGGTGCGTAGTCATCAAACACGTGCGCCATGATGCCGGTGCCGCGCGTCAAGGTCATGAATTCCGACTGGAAGCCGATCAGGCCGCGCGCAGGAATACGGTATTCCAGACGCACGCGACCGTGACCATCCGGTTGCATGTCTTGCAGATCGCCACGACGACGACCCAATTCTTCCATCACCGAACCCTGGTTGACGTCTTCAACGTCAACGGTCAGCATTTCGAACGGCTCGCACTTCTGGCCGTTGATGTCACGGAACACGACACGCGGTTTGCCCACGCCCATCTCGAAACCTTCACGGCGCATGGTTTCCAGCAAAATAGTCAGATGCAATTCGCCGCGACCTGACAACAGGAACACGTCGGTATTGTCTGTTTCTTCGACACGCAAAGCCACGTTGACCAGCAATTCCTTGTTCAGACGATCACGAATCTGACGACTGGTGATCATCTTGCCTTCCTGACCGCACAAGGGTGAGGTGTTGACCATCAGGTTCATGCTCAGCGTTGGCTCGTCGATCTTAGGCAAAGGCAGCGCTTCAGGCTTGCTAATATCCGCGATGGTCACACCGATACCGATCTCGTCGATACCGTTGATCAACACGATGTCGCCTGCCATTGCTTCCTCAAGCAATACGCGTTCGATACCGCGGAAACCCAGCACCTGATTGACGCGTGCACGCTTGGATGACTTGTCGCCATTCATGACCATGACTTCCTGGCCTGGACGGATCTTGCCGCGAGTCACGCGACCCACGCCGATACGGCCGACGAAACTGGAATAATCAAGGGCTGAAATTTGCAACTGCAATGGCTCTTCGGTAGCGGAAACGCTAGGAGCATGTACATGATTCAACACGACATCCAGCAGCGGGAACATGTTGTCGGTGACGCTTTCCAGCTCAGTCTTTGCATAACCGTTCAATGCCGAAGCGTAGACGACAGGGAAATCCAGCTGCTCATCGGTCGCACCCAGCTTGTCGAACAAATCGAAAGTCTGATCAACCACCCAATCCGGACGTGCGCCCGGACGATCGATCTTGTTGATGACCACGATAGGACGCAAGCCTAATGCCAGCGCCTTTTTGGTCACGAAACGGGTTTGCGGCATCGGGCCATCAACCGCATCCACCAGCAGCAACACGCCATCGACCATACCAAGCACGCGCTCTACTTCACCGCCAAAGTCGGCGTGGCCTGGTGTATCAACGATGTTGATGTGCACGCCCTTGAATTCCACTGCGCAATTCTTCGCCAGAATGGTGATCCCGCGTTCCTTTTCCAGGTCGTTGTTGTCCATGACACGTTCAGCGACTTGTTGGTGAGCTGTGAAAGAACCTGCCTGAGACAGCAGTTTATCGACCAGGGTAGTTTTACCGTGATCGACGTGGGCGATAATGGCGATATTGCGAAGTTGGCGTGACATGGATACAGCCTTGCTAAATGTATGGGGGGCGCATTCTACCACATCCGGCAAGACATAATTTATTAACGGAGATATCCGACCGAATTATCCTCAGCCGCCACTCCTGAAAATTCAGTTTCTCGACTCGTACCAGTCGCGCGAGCGGTTCGCCACGCCCTACCGTGCCTGGAGCGGAGGACACGGAACGCTACCGTAAGAACAAAACACACAACAGTTTCCGGGTTTGGGTTTCAACAAGCTCTTGCAACCCGGGCATTCATAAAACCACCGACAGGGATCGGTGGGCATGGTCATCAGTTCGGCATGACCACAGATTGGACAAGCCAGTCTGGATTCAAGCTGTATCGTCATGATGCAGATTTCCGGCGCATTACTCCGGAGAGTTGGGTGCCCGGTGCAATGGTGTTGAACACCGTGCCGTATTTCTTCACGTTCTCATGCAGCAGCGCGAGCCGCGCATCCGATTCATCGCTGTCCACGATGATCTCGCAGGTGATGGATTCTATCCTTGGCGGCACATCCTGCCGCACCCCATCAACGAAGTACCCCGATTCTGTAGTTTTCCAACAATTGATTGGCACGGGACGTGTGGGTGCGCCCCTTATTTTTGGTTCGCCAAGCTTGCGTGGCTTCCTTGCCGCACCACGGCAAAATCAGCTCCGGCTCTGAAGGATGGTCGGGCAGATAAGTCGTGATGTCATAAACCGAGCCCTCAATCGCCATCCAGCAATCATTTTGCCTGGCGTGCCCGGCTACTTCCGCCAACAGATAGCCCTTGACGGCAGGTTCCACAACAGGAGAAACAGCTGTAACCGGTATCGTCGTAATACAAAAATCAGCCAGCCGGAAGCCGGCCACTGCCAACCAGAAAACTACCGTCGAAATGATAAAGAGTTTGCGCATCAGCGGAAATCGAATTTCTCAAAGTGGATGGACTCTTCGGCAACGCCTATTTCGCGCAAAAGCGGCAGCAACGCTTCGACCATGGGGATCGGGCCGCAGATAGATACCTCACGTGCTGTGATGTGGCCGATTTTCCCCAGCAGTTCAGGGAAATCGGGCAACCCTTTGTCGGATGCATCGGTAAGCAGCTCAAATTGAGGGTCTGTCGTTGCCAGAGCCGTGAGTTCGTCGAGGAATGCGGCATCGGTTTCTTTGCGGAACAAATAAATCAGCGTGGTAGGTCGGATGCAAGCGTATGCGCGTAGCGCTGCCATGAAGGGAGTGATACCGACACCACCCGCTATCCAGAGTTGCGGAACAGACGGAGAGTCCGACAAAAAAGTTCCGAACGGCCCTTGCAAACGCACCAAAACTTCCGGCTCAAGGCTTTGCAGTCGCTGCGAACAGGTACCCAGCGCCTTGATGCCGACGCGCAGACCGCCATCCGCTTCGATGCCGCTCACTGTGAATGGATGATATTCACCACAACCGCGATAAGCTTGCCCGTCACCGAAAGCGACCAGAACAAATTGTCCGGGAGCCACAGTAATGGGTGCGGCGCAAGGTGACAGCAGCGCCTCGACCATACCGCCAGCCTGGTGTACGACTTGTGTTACACGGTATGGATGCGAGGCCATGCCAAGGTCGCTGGCAATTAAACGCCAACCCAGCGCAACGCCTGTCACAACGATCAGCAACAGCAGCGTATCCGCCCCGCCCAGCAGCGCGTACACATGAGCCAGAGCGAGCAACACGCCAAGGCCGAGCGCAAAGTGAAATGCCCGCCAGCGCCGGTAAGGCAAACGCACGGCAAAGGTCGTTGCCAGGCCAAACATCAGCAAAACCAATGCGGCCCAGCCCAGCCACAGCGGCCAGGATTGCGCCCACGGCACAAGTGTCTGCCAGGCAAGCTGCGGCGCTTCGACCCAGCCGTTCAGCGCCAGCGCCAGCGGGTGGCACAAGAGCAGCAGATAGGCGATCATGCCGCTGCGGTGATGCCAGCGATACATGGACTCAAGTCCGCCCAAAAGTCGTGCGATATGCGGCTCTCGCACCATCAGTACGAGGTTCGCCACCAGCAGCCCGCTGCCGCCCCAGGCGGTGACAATGGCGAGACTGCGCCAGAACGGCATCTGTTCCGGGAATGCCCACCAGACAACAGCAAACGCCAGTATCAGCGCCGCGAATGGCGCTGCGAAGCGGCGCGGATAGAGGTGCGCAGTCAATTAAGCCTGCCCCTGCTCCGTAACTGTTCGCACCTTGATTGATTCTTGCGTTCCAATATTACTCCTTCACGGCGTGCACGTTCGGCCATGCGGGCGTGATGTTCGGCCTGGTAAGTTTTGCATTCCTCATAGGTATCGAGACTACGCATGTGGCGCTGATGTTCGATACGTTCATCCGGGGTCATGAATTTCCAGCCAGCTGTATTCTGGCCAGTCGCATGCCAAGGGCCAGTTGCCCATGCGTTCGTGACCAACACAAGGCCAAAAATCAGCGACACAATAATATTACACACTTGCCTGCTCATATCTTTTGCTCCTTTTTTCCGGTCAGACGCGCGACAATCAGAGTGGTGACTACGGCAAAACCTAGCAGGCTGAAAGCGATTCCCAGATTGTTCAAACGTTCCGGGGCGAGCAGCAACAATGCACCCAATTCGAGCATCATGGTGCCGGACAACAGCTTCAACAGCCTGCCTTCCCGTTCCGTCAGCTTGCGCGCGCCCATGCCATACGCGAAAACCAGCACGATCAGCGCCAGCGGGATCACATAGATGAAATTGTACAGGGCCAGATACAGATAGCGTCCGGCGGGCGACAATTCATTCAGGGTCAGCAAACGGGTATAGACCATGGGGAAACCGGCGGTGCACAGCAGTTCGTAGAAATTGGCGGCAATCGCCAGGAAAATCGTTGCGACGAGCATCGCCGCCAAGTTCTCGGCGTTGAGAATGATGCGGGCGCGGCGAAAGATGTCGGGCTTTCGCGATTCCGGGATGGACAGGGTAATCCCTTTTTCGAAGGCGAAGAAATCCTTGATGTTGACGATGCCGACGAACACTGCCAGCGCGCCCGCCGCCATCGTCACCCAGGCAAGATGGCCGAGCAACTGGAACAGGTTGAGCCAGGCAGCCATGAAGGCGAAATACATCAGCCCGGAGCACAGCACGAAGATACCGCCGATGACCAGCATGCGTTTGCGGCTCTTCTGGTGCACCAGCAGTGAAAGCAGGAACAGCAGCACGAAAAAAGCGCAGGGGTTGAAGGCATCCAGCCCGGCGATGGCGACGGTCAGCAACGGCAGGGAGAAATGCCGCTGGTCGATCTCGCCCAGGACGGGAACGGAGAGTCTTTCGGCGGCAGTACCCGGCGTGGGCACGACGTTGCCCGCGAGCGCACCGTCGCGGCAGGCATCGAGACGGCGCAATATATCCGCCCCCGTGGTTTGCGCGTCGTCCCAGCCGACATGCATCTCGCCGCAGAACAGCAGCGCCGGGACATAGGCGGCATGCTGCCCCTGTTGCGCCGCCATTGTTTCGTATTGCCGGGCATGCTCAGGGTGGCGCGTTACTTCGAGGGAATGCAGCGATACCCAAGGGCGGGCGGCGGGAATTGCATCGACGAATGGCTGCGCTTCCAGACAGTGCGGACAGGTGGCCGACCAGAAAAAGTAGAGCTGCACTTCCGGCTGGCCGTTGGCATCCTTCGTCACCCAGGTATCATCGGCATGGGCGGACAACGAAAACAGCAGCAGGCTGGTGGCTATGAACCTAAAAACTCGGGCAAACATTCCTCGCTCCTCAATGGATCGTGTGCTAACGTTCATAAACGGAACACGGAATGCACACATGCTTGTCGCCCAGCACCCGCAAATAAGCCCGATCAGTGAGTTCGTGACAAGCTGCGCAGGGAACGAAGCCCATAACTTCAGGAAACCACTCTCGCTCGAACTGGAAAATCTCGCCGATTTGTATGGGTTCAGTCTCCATAACCCGATACTCCACAGTCACCGCTTATTCGTTACTTCGGCGTTGGGGAGTCGTGCTCATACCAGCCCTGGCTGCGATTTACGATATACACCACGGAGAGCATCACCGGCACTTCGATCAATACGCCAACTACCGTTGCTAATGCCGCGCCCGATTCGAAGCCGAACAGGCTGATCGCCGCCGCGACCGCGAGTTCGAAGAAGTTGGATGCGCCGATCAAGGCGGAAGGTCCCGCCACGCAATGCGCTTCGCCGGTCCGTTTGTTCAACCAGGAGGCGAGCCCGGAATTGAAGTAAACCTGGATGGTGATGGGCACCGCCAACATCAGGATGATGAGCGGCTGCTCGACGATGGCCTTGCCCTGGAAGGCGAACAACAGCACCAGCGTGAGCAGTAGTGCAGAGATCGACCACGGCCCGATCCTGGCTAAAGTCAGTTCAAAAGCAGCTTGCCCTTTTCTGAGCAACGCCTTGCGTAGCAGTTGCGAAATAATGACGGGAATGACGATGTAGAGCAGCACCGACACCAGCAAGGTATCCCAGGGCACGATGATGGAAGAAAGCCCCAATAGTAATGCCACCAAAGGCGCGAAGGCGAACACCATGATGGCGTCGTTAAGCGCGACCTGGCTCAGCGTGAACATCGGCTCGCCGTTCACGAGGCGACTCCACACGAACACCATCGCGGTGCAGGGCGCGGCGGCCAGCAGAATCAGCCCGGCGATGTAACTGTCGAGCTGGTCGGCAGGCAGGTAGGGCGCGAACAGATGCCGGATAAAAATCCAGCCCAGTAGCGCCATCGAGAACGGCTTGACTGCCCAATTGATGAATAGTGTGACGCCGATGCCACGCCAGTGGCGGCGCACCTCATGCAGCGCGCCGAAGTCGATGCGCAGCAGCATCGGGATAATCATCACCCAGATCAACAGGCCGACCGGGAGGTTGACCTTGGCGACCTCCAACTCGCCCAGCCAGTGAAACGACGCGGGGAAGAACTGCCCCAGCACCACGCCGACGACGATGCACAGAAAAACCCAGAGGGTCAGGTAGCGTTCGAAGATGTTCATGTCTTACTCCTTGTTACAAACGGTGCAGATATACGGCCTATGAGACTCTGATAGCTTGCCTGGTCGACAGCTCCAGTAACCGCGCCACACCAACAGGCTCCTCCTTGAGCAGAGGAACAACCGCATATCGTTGAGCATGCTTGGTGGCGACCGTATTTATCTCGCGCAGCTCATTTGCAGCCCGCTGACGCAGCAAAGTGGATTTTGTTGTGGCTGCTGCAACACTGGAATTGATGACCCATGCCCAAGGTTCAATGCCCGCGCGGCGCAAGTCGGCTTGCAGGTTGGCAGCTTCCAGTACCGGGGTGGTTTCTGCCAATGTTGCGATCAGCACCTTGGTCTGCTTGCTATCTTGCAATTGCATCATCGGTGTGGTGAAGTGCATCCCCTTATCGCCCATCTGGCGCGTCACTTCGCGGTGATAAGCCCCGGTTGCATCGAGCAGCAAAAGAGTGTGCCCGGTGGGTGCGGTGTCCATCACGACGAACTTCTTGCCTGCCTCATGGATGACGCGCGAAAACGCCTGAAATACGGCGATTTCCTCGGTGCAGGGTGAGCGCAGGTCTTCCTCCAGCAGTGCGCGGCCTTGGGCGTCGAGCTGTGCACCCTTGGAGTCCAGCACATGTTGACGATAGCGTTCGGTTTCAGCATGCGGATCGATGCGGCTTACTGTCAGATTATCAAGAGCGCCGCTCAGCGTTTCTGCCAGATGTGCGGCTGGATCTGATGTCGTGAGATGCACCGGTAATCCACGGTGTGCCAGTTCCACGGCGATGGCGGCTGCCAGCGTGGTTTTACCGACTCCGCCTTTACCCATCAGCATCACCAGTCCACGTCCATCTGCCGCAATACCATCCACCAGCTCAGAGAGACAGGGTTCGTCCAGCTCAATCGGCACAGCCACGTTAATCGCAGCTTGATGAGGCGTATCAACCAGCAATTGGTGCAACGCATCCAGCCCGACCAGGTTGAAAGGCTTGAGCATGACCTGGTCGCGAGGTAACGCCTTCAGCACATCAGGGATGGTGCCGAGGGCGGTTTGTTCACGTTCGTAAATCGCTGCAGCCAATGGATCATTGGCAGTTTCAATGTGAGGCAGAATGCCGTTGATGACCAGGTATTGTTGTCGCAAGCCAATGGCCGCGAGTTCTTCATGTGTGCGGGCAACTTCGCGCAATGTCGCCTGCTGGGCTCGGGCGACCAGAATCAGGCGGCTGCGACTGCCGTCGGATAGCGCATCGACAGCGGCTTTGTATTGTTCGCGCTGTTTTTCCAGTCCGGCCAAGGGGCCGAGACACGAAGCATCGCCTTTACCTTCTTCCAGAAAACCACTCCAGGCGCCCGGCAGTTGCAACAGACGGATGGTATGTCCGGTAGGTGCCGTGTCGAAAATGATATGGTCGTACTCTTGGGTCAGTGTTGAATCAATCAACAGCGAAGTAAATTCATCGAATGCAGCAATTTCCGTGGTGCAAGCCCCGGAGAGTTGCTCCTCTATACCCTTTACCACCGAGTCCGGCAGTAAGCCACGTACGGGACCGACGATGCGGTCGCGATAGTCTTGTGCAGCGGCCTGCGGATCAATTTCCAGAGCAGCAAGATTCGGCACGGCAGGAATTAAAGTAATGTTGTCGCCAATCGTAATGCCAAATACCTGGCCTACGTTGGAAGCCGGGTCGGTACTGACCAGCAGCACTCGCTTTCCGGCTTCCGCAAGTTGAATTGCGGTAGCGCAGGCAACCGAGGTTTTTCCTACGCCCCCTTTGCCGGTGAAGAACAGGAAGCGTGGTGGCTGGTCAATAAATTTCATATTAAAGCTCCGTTCAAGAACATTTCTCGCCAGGGCAGCATCCGCCAGCCGGCTTGATTTCAATGGGGGAGTGACTGATTCCTGCCCAGCGTGACAGTTCGCTACGTTTCGGATAACGTCCGGCTAGTGCAACCTCGCCATCAACAAGAACTAATGGCAGCGCTTCCTCACCGGAGCGCTCCAAAAAGCCACGCACCAATGGGTTTTGCGCGAATTCCATCGGCTGCTGTGCGAGGTTGAAGCGTTCGATCTGTGCACCTTGTTGTTTGGCCCATTCCACGTCTGCGGAAAAGGTCACAAGTTGCTGATCTACGTCCGTACCACACACGCCGCTGCTGCAACACAATGCCGGATCAAATATTTGTAACTTGCCCATCACGTTCTCCTTAGTCTTGAATACGTCCGATTTCAGACAGTTTTTCTTTCAAGGTCAGCTTGTCCAGCTTGTCGATAGGCAAGCTCATGAACAATTGGATACGACGTGCCAGTTGTGCATAGGCGGTTTTAAACGCGGCACGCCGTGCCTCATCACCCTCAACATGCGCCGGATCGGGGATACCCCAGTGTGCAGTGGCAGGCTTGCCCGGCCAGAACGGACAAGTTTCACCTGCGGCGTTATCGCACACGGTAAAGATAAAATCGAACTCCGGCGCACCCGGTGCTGCAAACTCGTCCCAACTCTTGCTGCGCAAGCCTTCGATGCTGTGCCCCTGTGCTTGCAACAGTTCCAGCGCGCCCGGATTGACCTTGCCCGCCGGTTTGCTGCCTGCGCTGTAGGCTTTGAATTTCCCACGGCCCATTGTGTTGAACAATACCTCACCCAGGATGCTGCGTGCGGAATTGCCGGTGCATAACACCAGCACGTTGTATTGCTTTTCACTCATTATGTTTTTCCTTTAACGTTATCAACATTTTTTAACCGACACATCGCAGACGTCAGGATCACCCTCACAACAATTTTCCGTCATATACGCCAGCATGCCATTCATCACCGCAAAATTCGCCGAGTAATAGATGAAGCGGCCATCCTGACGGGCGACGATCAGCCCCGCATGGCTGAGCGTCTTGAAATGATGTGACATGTTAGCCGGTGACACGCCCAGCTTTTCGGCCACCTGCCCTGCCGCCATTCCCGCCGGCCCGCACACCACCAGCAGGCGGAAAATCGCCAGGCGAGTGGGTTGTGCCAACGCCGACAAGGCTTCTACTACCTGATTTGATTTCATTTTATATTTAAATTGTTAAACAATTATTAAAACGACAGGCGATATTAAAACAGGGTATCGTTGCCCGGTCAACTGCGCACTTGCACAAGAGTTGCAGAAGCTCATTTTCCTTTGGTTAGCAATTCATAACCGGCAATGACGTCAAATAACTCATCATCGATTCCAGTCTGACGCTGACGATGGAAAGTTTGCTTAAGTTCTTCCAGCAGTTCATCGATATTTTTCTCGGCGCGCTGCATCGCGGCCAGACGGCTGGCATTTTCGCTTGCCAGAGATTCGGCGCAGGCTCTGAACAGCGAGATAAAAAGATATTCGCGGATCAGCGCTTGCAGCGTTGATTCACCAGGGCCTATGACCTCAGGCAAGTTTGCGGTTGGCCAGGCGCGTCCAGCCAACTGGCGTTGCCATGCATCATCCAGCGGCAGCAGTCGCTGGATTACCGGCTCATAGACTGCGCCAAACCTGGGGCGGTTATGGAACAGATAGACCTGCACAACTTCACCCTTTTCGCGCTGCGCATCAATCTCGATCAGGATGCGCCCGATCAGCTGGGTGATGGCACTGACGGAATTCGGCACTAAAAAGTTGCCTGTCACCGGCAAAACCGCATCATTCAGGAGTCCCTGAACGCGTTCGCCGACAGCCAAAATTTTCTTGTCGCCCGGCATGCCAATCAGCGAGCTTAAGACAAAGTCTGCCAGTAACTCGTTATATTGGCCGACCAGCCCCTGATCCGAACCAAATACCACCGCGCTTATCGCGCCGCGATTCATCCGCACTGCTCCCGGCATGTGCATTCCCGCATCTGCCTGGCGCAAGCACGCAAACAGGCCCAGTTCCACGGTTCGGGAATAATCATCCAGCGCATGCACCGCGCTTTCGTATTGCGTGATGCTTGAAGCTGCCAGCGCCTTCATCGTGCGCACTACAGATTCGAGTTCCGCAGCGCCATCGATCTTGCGGCGCAAGCTGTCTGAAGTTTCACTCATGCTTCTGGAATGAAGCGAGTGTTTCGCGGGCGAAGTTTAAGACTGCCTCACGATCACTGTCGCTCAACTTGTCGGCGGTGCCAAATCGCAGGACGAGCTGTTCGGGAAGCTCAGCTGCCGCATGACGCAAGGCTGTCTCGGCGTCCGTCATCCGTTCGAGCGGCACGCTGTCGAAAAGCCCTCCGGTCAATGCCAGCAATACGGCAATTTGTCCGGGCACGGCCACCGGTGTAAATTCAGGCTGTTTGAGACAAGCCCGGATGCGCTGCCCGTGCTCGATAATCTTGCGGGTGTTCTCATCGAGCCGCGTGCCAAAACGGGCAAATGTTTCCAGCTCCTCGAACTGCGCATAGGCAAGTTTCAGATCACCCGCCACCGCTCGATAGGCTGCCAGCTGCGCCTTGCCGCCGACGCGCGATACGGATTTCCCGACATCGACGGCGGGAAGCATGCCCAATTCAAACAGTTCAGGAGACAGGTAGATTTGTCCGTCGGTGATGGAAATCAGGTTGGTGGGAATGTAGGCGGCGATATTCTGCGCCTCGGTTTCGATAACAGGCAGCGCGGTGAGCGAGCCGCCGCCGAGTTCATTGAGCAAATGCGTGGCGCGTTCCAGCAGCCGTGAGTGGATGTAAAAAATATCACCCGGATAGGCCTCGCGACCGGGTGGACGGCGCAGCAGCAAAGACAATTCCCGGTAGGCGCGCGCATGATGCGTGAGGTCGTCATAAACGATAAGTACATCTCGCCCCGCTTCCATAAAATATTCCGCGATGCTGGTGGCGGCGTAAGGTGCGATATAGGTCAGGCCGGGCGGGTCGTTGCCCTCGGTCACGACGACGACGGTATATTCCATCGCGCCATTTTCGCGCAGGTTGGCGACCGTCCTGGCCACAGCGGATGCGCGCTGGCCGATAGCACAATAAACGCACAGCACATTCTGCTCGCGCTGGTTGAGAATCGTGTCGACGGCAATCGTGGTCTTGCCGGTCTGCCGGTCGCCCAGGATCAGTTCGCGCTGGCCGCGCCCGATGGGGACAAGCGCGTCAATGACTTTGATGCCGCTCTGTAACGGCACCGTGACGGGCGATCGATCCATGATTTGCGGGGCCGGACGTTCAATGGGCAGTCGCTTATCGGAGATCACCGGCCCCTTGTCATCAAGCGGTCGCCCGAGGGGATTGACGACGCGCCCGATCAATCCATCGCCCACCGGCACGTCCATCACATGCCCCCGGCGTTCGACTTCATCACCCGCATGCAACTGCGAGTAGTCGCCGAGAAGCACGACGCCGATTTCATCCTCATCGACATTGAATGCGATGCCGTACACATCGCCGGGAAACTTCACCACCTCCTCAAAGCTCACGCCGGGCAAGCCCGACACTCTGGCAATACCCGTGGAGAGGCTGGTGATCGTACCGATTTCACGGGGCTTTAGTTGCGGCGTATGGGCTTGCAGCGCCTGGCTGATCCCCGCAAAGGTACGGTCGAAGACACCCTGCAGACTTTTAACTGCCATGTTCATTCTGACCATGAATGGCTTGCACTTTCAGCAGCTCGTTGAGGCCCTTGTCCAGCGAGGCCAGATAGTCAGCAATACTCCAGGCGACTTTTTGACCCTGCATGACAAGCTCGATGCCGCTGATCAGCTCCGGCGCAATCTCGAAGCGGACTTGATTCTCAATGGCAAGGGCTTCTTTGACTGCGGCTTCGATTGTGGCGCGCTGTACCGCTGAAAGATCGAATGCGCTGCGCACCAGAACAGGGGCGGGCGACGACTTAAACATGGATACCAGCCGTCCTTTTTCCTCGTCGTCCAACTCGCGCAAGCGATGGATAAACACGTCAACCATTTGCGCTTCCAGACTCGCCCCGGCAAGATCCATCAGCGTCTTTCGCGCAATGGCAAACACCTCGGCCCGTGTTCTGCTCGCAATCTCTGCGCTCAGGCTCTGATACTCGTGACGCAACGTGTCCTGCTGTCTGGCACGCAACGTGTCCGAGTCCATCCGTACCGCATCGAGGAGCCGCCCCCGCTCGGCTGCAGCATCAATTGTCACCTGATTCACCATGGCGGCGCGCTGCCCGTCGAACTCATCGTTCCGGCGCCTGAATTCTTCGCGCGCCAACTCTGCTTCGGCCTTTTTCGCATCAGCGTCTGCCAGTTCAGCTTTGATGCGCGTCTCCCGCGCGTCGATGGCGTTGAGGATGGGCCAGTACAGAAAGCGCTTCAGCAACCACACCAGGATGAGGAAGTTGACCGCTTGCGCGATGACGGTGAACCAGTCGATTAACATGATTATTTTGCGGCTTGTGTAATCACGTGATTCCAGAACGGGTTGGCAAAAATAAGAATCATCGCGACCACGAAGCAGTAGATGGCAATGGACTCGATCATCGCCAGCCCCACAAACAACGTTCGCGTGATGGTGACGGCGGCATCGGGTTGCTGGGCCAGCGAGCTCAACGCCGTCGAGACCGCGCGCCCTTCGCCGAGCGCAGGCCCTATCCCGCCGATGGCAATGGTGAGGCCGGCGGTGATGATTGAAGCCATCGCGATGAGTGTCGTGCTATCCATGGTATCTCCTTGTAGTCGTTCATTCTTCCGCTTCCTGCCGGACGCGCGTGGCGGCTGCGATGTAAACCGTTGCGAGTATCGTGAAAATATAGGCTTGCACCATGCCGGTCAAGAGGCCGAGCATGCTCATGACAATCGGAAAAATGAAGGGGGTGATGGTCAGCAATATGCCGAGTATCATCGTGCCGCTCATCATATTGCCGAACAGGCGGATGGCCAGCGCCAGCGTGCGCGAGAGCTCGCTGATGATATTGAACGGCAGCATGATGAAGGTCGGTTTCAAATAAGACGACAGATAAGCTTTTATTCCGCTCTCTTCGATGCCAAACAACGGTACCGCCACAAACACGCACAGTGAGAGTGCCGCCGTGGTTGAAAGCGATCCGGTCGGCGGCTCGAAGCCTGGAAAAATCGTGCACAGATTGGATACCGCGATGAACAGGAACAGCGTGCCCAGAAAGCTCAGGTATTTTTCCGAATGAAGCAGGCCGACCTCTTCGATTTGTTTGCGGATAGTGACCACGATGATTTCAAGCAGGCTTTGCCCGCGTGAGACATGCACCTCATTCGCGAGATTACGGGTGATGAGCCGTGCGCCCAAAGCCAACACCAGCATCAGGCCCCAGGTGGTTAGAATAGTGACGTTGATTTTGAAGAATCCATGCTGCCACAAAATCAGCTCGTCGGAACTAAGGTGCATGAACGGCCTCCTTTGGCATCGAGCTCAGCCGGGTTGCGATGAGGCGCGCGATGATGAATCCCAGCAGACAGGCCAGCAGGCGTTGCCAGTCGCCGCCCGAGACAAAATAAAACCCGGTCAGCGTAATGCCAACTCTCAATAGCAAGCTACCGAGAAACCACAGCGCCGGCTGTCTGGCCGACATGCCCTTCGATACTGTCCACCACAGGCCGCCGAAGAACACAACGCCGAGTAAAGCACCCGCAAGCGTACTCAGCGCCAATTGCAAAATTTCACTCATCTTTCGCCTCCAGTTCACGGCGCATTTCCCGGTCTTCTTTCGCCACCCAATGCCATGCATTCAAACAGCCGACAACCAGGCCGATAATCAGCAGCGTCAGCGTCCAGGAATGAACGCCCGGATAGCGCTTATCCAGCCAGATACCCAGCGCCGCGCCAAGCAAGGTTGGCACCGCCACCGACCAGCCGATAAGCCCCATCATCCCCAGGCCAGACCAGACTGTCTGCGTGACTTTGCGCTGCGCATGGAGCTTGCGGGCTTCCTTCTCGCCGACTTGCCGGATAAAGGCAGATTCTGCCGCTTTGTGTTTCGCTGCGTCAACCACGATGAAACTCCGCGAAACGGCGCATGAATCCGCTTTCCAGTTTCGCCAGCACGGCACGAACTTGTTTTTCCCCTTCATCGAGATTCACAAACTCCCGCTCCACTGCCTCGCGCAGTTTGCCGAGACTCATGCCACCGATTGCATTGCGCACCGAGACCCGCACGTCAGAACCTGTCTTGACCAGCACTCCTTCATCGACAGCCACATAAACCTCCTCCCCCGCTTCAGTTTCAAAAGTCAGGATTCCCGCTGCCAGCACCGCGACACAATCGAGCCTGTGCGGCAACAGCCCGAACGAACCCAGAGCCGTCTCCGCCACGATACGCTTCACCCCGTCGATCTCCGCGAAGACCTGAAACGGCAGCAGCACTTTAAGCTTCATGCTCAACCTCCTGCTCAGCAATTGGCCGGGTTTCCGGCCGGGTATCTTGCACCTGCACCTCGTCTATCGCGCCTATCATATACAGAGCACTCTCCGGCACATCTTTGAACTCATCTCTCAAGATGCGTTCGCAACCGTCAAGCGAGTCATTCAGGCTGACGAGGCGCCCCTTGATACCGCTGAATTGTTCGGTGGTGAAAAACGGCTGGGTCAGGAAACGTTCCAGCCGCCGTGCGCGCGCGACGATGGCACGATCAGCCGCAGACAATTGTTCCAGACCCAGCATGGCAATGATGTCCTTGAGATCGGCATATTGCGCGAGTGTGCCCCTGATCTGCTGTGCAAGCGCATAGTGGCGTTCGCCGACGATGCCGGGGGTCGCCATTTTAGAACCCGATTGCAACGGGTCGATGGCAGGGTATAACCCCTCGCTCGCCCGCTTGCGTGACAGCACGATGGATGCGGACAGATGCGAAAACGTATGCACCGCAGCCGGATCGGTAAAATCGTCCGCTGGCACATACACCGCCTGAATGGACGTGATCGCACCGGTATCGGTATTAGCGATGCGCTCCTCCAACCCCGACAACTCGGTGCCCATGGTCGGCTGATAACCCAGGCGCGAAGGCATCTGTCCCATCAAACCGGAAATCTCGGAGCCCGCCTGGATGAAACGGAAAATATTGTCGATCAGCAGCAGCACGTCGCGATGCTCGTCATCGCGGAAATATTCGGCCATTGTCAGCGCCGCGTGTCCCACGCGGAAACGGCTGCCCGGCGGTTCATTCATCTGACCGAACACCATCACCATGTTCGGCAGCACGCCCGCCTCCTTCATGTCGCGGTAAAGCTCCTCCCCTTCGCGACAGCGCTCGCCGATACCGCAAAAGATGCTCACCCCCTCGTGATGTCCGACCATGTTGTGAATCATCTCGGTGAGCAGCACGGTCTTGCCCACGCCCGCTCCGCCGAACAAACCTGCTTTGCCGCCGCGCTCCAGCGGTGCCAGCACATCGATAACCTTGATGCCGGTTTCAAATATCTCGGATTGGGTGGAACGCCTCGACAAGGGCGGCGGTGCGCGATGCACGGTGCGCCACTCCACACCGGTCGGTGCCGGCAGGCGATCGATGGCGTTACCGAAGACATCGAACATGCGCGACAGTATCTCTTTACCGACCGGGGCCTTCAGCGGCCCGCCGGAGTCGATCACCGCCATGCCCAGCGCCAGCCCCTGCGTGGGTGTCAGCGCGATGCCCCGCACGCGATGCACATCAAGTTGAGTCAGCACCTCGATGGCGATCTGCCCATCCTTGCCAGTATGCAGCAATGAAGTAATCGCGGGCAGGCGCCCGTCAAAGCGTATATCCACGACACTGCCACGCACTGAGACAACCACGCCACGATTCGAGGGAACAGTATTATTTATCATGACGACTCCCGCTTGTTGTCGTGCGGATACCCAACTTCCGGCATTTTCAGCGTGTTTCAAGTCCAGTTTAATGGATACTTCACCGCCAGGCATAGAAAATATTCAACAGAATCACTTCAAGCTGTTCAGTTTACTGCCGTTGAGTGGTAGACTTTGCCCGCAGCACCGCTCAGTCATCTATTAACGATAACCTCACAAAGGGATTAACATGAACAGAAAAGAACTTATTGATGCTTTGGCCAACAAAACCGGAAGCACAAAAATTGTCGCAGAACAGAATATTGCCGCGCTGATTGAAGTCATCGGTGAAACCTTGTCTCAGGGCGACAGCATCGCTTTGGTAGGTTTTGGCACGTTTGAAGTGCGCGAACGTGCTGCACGCACCGGCCGCAATCCAAAGACAGGGGCTGAATTGAAAATCGCAGCTTCCAAAGTTCCGGCATTCAAGCCAGGTGCTACGCTCAAAGCGGCGGTAAACGGCACAAAGAAGTAAATCAGTAGTTCCAGGTTCTGTGCGCCAGCCCTCGCTGAGGGCTGGTTTAGCACATCAAGCAGTCACTCCGCAACATCGTCTAGCATCCTCTGCGCTGCAACACCGGAATCATCTTCTTTCATCTTCATCGCGGCTGTACAGGCTCGACTGCGCTCATAATCGGCGGTCATAATCGGCGGTAATTTTCGCCAATTTTATCGTTTGCCAGGGTTGCACCTGCGCCCACGAAAAACGCCACTCCCAATTGCCCTCAGGGCGTCCCGGATAGTTCATACGATGCTCGCCTGCCAGACAGAGCACATCCTGCATCGGGAATATGACGGTATTAGCCACTGAAGCCGATAACGCAGCGATCATATCCCACGGAACGTTGACCTCCTCTTTACCAAAGTACGCACGGGCAAATGTCTTCTCTTGCTCGGAGGCTGTATCCCACCAGCCTATCAGCGTGTCATTATCATGCGTGCCGGTATAGGCAATCGTATTGGGTATGTAGTTATGCGGCAGAAAAAGGTTGGTTCTGTCTTCGGCAAATGCAAATTGCAAAATGCGCATACCCGGCAGATTAAACCGATCGCGCAGTTGGGCCACATCCGGGGTAATCACACCCAGATCCTCGGCGATAATGGGCAACCGGCGAAACGCTTTTGCAAAGGCTTCAAAAAGTTTGGCGCCGGGGCCCGGCATCCAGCGGCCATTGATTGCCGTCGACTCACTTGCCGGAACTTCCCAATAATCAGCAAACCCCCTGAAATGATCGATGCGCACCTGATCAAAATTGCTCAGCGCATACTGCAAACGTCTTATCCACCAGGCATAACCGGTGCTTTCATGAACGTCCCAGCGGTAGAGTGGATTGCCCCACAACTGCCCTGTCTTGCTGAAATAGTCGGGCGGCACGCCGGCTACGACGGCAGGGCTACCCGCCTCATCCAGTTCGAACAGCTCGCGATGCGCCCATACGTCAGCACTTTGATAGGCTACAAATATCGGCACGTCACCGATCAATTTGACGCCGCGTTCGTTGGCGTAGGTTTTTAGTTGTATCCACTGGCGCGAAAAACACCATTGACAGAATTTCCAGAACTCAATCTTCTCGGCACTTATTGCTTCTAATAGCAGTAAAGCCTGGGTTTCCCTGTCAGCTAACGCCGCAGGCCATTGATTCCAATGGCGATAATCTTGTTGTTCAGCGATCGTCATGAAGAGCGCATAATCGTTCAGCCATTCGCATTCAATCAGACAAAACTCAGCATAGGCATTATTCATGGCTACGTCGTCGGATGCAAAGAAACGGCGGGCTGCACGGCGCAAGCGCTCTAATCTGAATGAACCCTGCACTGAAAAATCCACCCGGTCATCACGAAACGCAGGGTCAGGTATCAGATCCGAAGGTTCAAGCCAGCC
Organism: Gallionella sp.; assembly: GCA_030645535.1. Lineage (GTDB taxonomy): Bacteria > Pseudomonadota > Gammaproteobacteria > Burkholderiales > Gallionellaceae > Gallionella. Next base: position 21,631 of record JAUSNM010000088.1, read on the forward strand.
TTGCTGCGCCAAATCGTACAGGTCGATCAACAGCACATTACCGGCAAAAGCAGACAAACTCATGTAGGGTGAATTACCGGGTCCGATTTCACCTAATGGCAAAACCTGCCACCAGGTTTGTCCGGCGCCAATCAGCCAGTCCACAAAAAGATAAGCATTCGCACCCAGATCACCCGCACCGAACGGACCGGGCAGTGAAGTCGGGTGTAGCAAGATACCGCTGGTACGATCATTTATCATAAGCACTTGATTATATTGACTACGCTATCTGATTGGAGACTTGGCTATTCTGTTGCGCGACGCATTGCTCCGTCCGCTTCTGTTTCTCCTGAACAACCCAGGCTGACCGGATCGGACAGACTGAGTGGTGCGGGTAATTTCAGCAAACGATACAGTTCGGTTAAATTGTGCCGGTACAGGCGGTCGAAACTGGCAACCGAATTCGCAGGATTATAGTCACCGAACCACCAGAACCAGTCGGAGCTCTCGCAGGAACAAAGCTGTTTGTCGGCGGCCTCCTGCTCGATCAGGCTCAGACGTCCGCTGGACATGACCATGTCAAAACTTTGCTTGGCGGCGCACAGCAAGTCCCATGCGCGGTTCTTGTCTTCACAACCTATCCAGGTTGAGAAGTTGCCATACACCCAACTGCCAGCCACTATCGCCGGCAAGCTGACTGAACGTGCGCTGTCGGTGCGCATCGGGGCAGCGTTTAGAAAATCGCTGTAGGTACTGGTGTTAATCTTGGGGTGAGCTTCCAGCTGGGTATATAACTCGTCGAGGAAATAAAAGCCATTATAGGGATAATATTCCCAGGCATTTTCACCGTCCAGAATCACGCTGACCACCGGCGTCTCGCCTTCCGGCGCATGGCGTGCGATGGCAACTAGCTGGTCAATAAAATGAGTTGCCGCATCTTTGCCGTGCCAGCGCGAATATTCGAAACCGATCAAATCGGACAGGTGATCGTCGCGGAAAAAGCACTGCAAACCGTCAGCGCCTTTTTCCAGCGTATAGGGACGATATAAATATTGGCTGCGCTCTGGAACCGCCTGGTGCGAACGGCGTATGCTGTTGACCAATACACCCTCACCGCTGGCAGCCCACCCGCAACCTTCCTCGGCAAATATTCCCAAAGTTTCCACGGAAATCGAACCCTCAGCCGGCCACATTCCCATCGGTTCAGAGCCAAACCGGGCTTTATGACTCTTCTTCGCCAATTGGATATGGCGAGTTACGCGCAACCGCCCCTTGGGGTAATGCGGCGCCTTGGGCAGAGGTGCATCCGGCATCGCTTCCCTGGCACTGGCAAAATCAATCAACAACGGTGCCAACGGGTGATAGTGCGGCGTGGCAGAAATCTCGATTTGACCGGATTCGGACAATTTACGGTAGCGAGGAATGATGTCGCTGGTCAGCTCGCCGATAAGATCAAATAACTGTTTCCGGTCATCAAAGCTAAAGCCTTCGGCTTTAGTCATCAGGCGCGCCACCAACTCATTCTCACGGCGCACACTTTCGCCGCACCAGGCCAGGTGATACCAGACCAGCAAGTCGGCTATGTACTGCCCTGACAAATAGGACAGCGCAGACGAACCGTCCGTCTGCAAAAGCTGAAACAGGTCCCAAAGACGCGTGTAAACTGGATAAGGTGCAATCATCTTGGTGTGACTGCTGCGGAAACACGCATCCATCGCCAGTTGCCGCTCATCCTGCGATAACGCGTGCGTGTTTTCATGTACCAACAGACGCAACAAGGGATCGCGTATCTTACCCGTGGCAAACTGGTCGGTGTAATCCTCAAGTTGATCGAGCAAGATCGGCACAAAGTTCAGCACCACATGCACCGCAGGATGTCGTTCCAGGTGATAGGCCATGTCGGTGTAATCTTTGATGGCGTGCAAATACACCCACGGCAATACGAAATCGCCGCTGGCATAATCGCGATAATCCGGCTGATGCATATGCCAGAGAAATACTAAATCGATGGATTTTTTCATAACATGATACCCCGCCGTTTAGCGGCGGGGGCCGGTAGTTTTAATCTAACGGATACTATGAACGATCTGCCCTAGCATCTCGGGTGTGATGAGCGTAATTCCATTCTCGCTGACATGGAAACGCTTACGGTCTTCTTCAATATTTACGCCGACTTCCATGCCATCCGGAATCTTGCAGTTTTTATCGACAATCACGCGCTTTAATACCACATGCCGGCCGACATCTACATCGGGCAACAACACCGAATCTTCGATGGTGGAATAACTGTTTACCCGCACGTCGGAAAACAGCAGCGAGCGTTTTACGACAGAACCGCTGACGATACACCCGCCTGACACCAGCGAATCAACCGCCATACCACGACGGTCAGGTTCGTCGAACACAAACTTTGCGGGTGGCAATTGTTCCTGATGCGTCCAGATTGGCCATTCCTGATCATACATATTCAGATCCGGAATCACCTTGGTCATTTCCATGCTGGCTTCCCAGTAGGAATCAATGGTTCCGACATCGCGCCAATATGGCACCTTGTCATCCCCCATGCCGACGCAGCTTTGTTCAAAACTTTGTGCAAACACGCGATACTTTTCAACCATGTGCGGTATCAGATCCTTGCCAAAATCATGACTGGACTGCGGGCTATCGGCGTCGCGTATCAACTGTTCAATCAGAAACTGGGTATTGAAAACATAGATACCCATGCTGGCCAGCGATTTTTCAGGTTTACCGGGTATTGAAGGCGGGTTAGCCGGCTTCTCGACAAACTCGACCACGCGAGAACTCTCATCGATACCCATCACGCCAAAGGCATAGGCTTCCGCGACTGGCACTTCAAGGCACGCCACAGTCATATCTGCCTTTTTTTCCACATGAAAAGCCAGCAGCTTGCCGTAGTCCATTTTGTAGATATGGTCGCCCGCCAGTATCACGACAAATTCACACTTGGATGCACGAATGATATCCAGGTTTTGAAATACGGCGTCGGCTGTGCCTTGATACCACTGATCTTCACTGATGCGCTGTTGAGCGGGCAGCAAATCCAGATACTCACCAAACTGGCCATTCAGGAAAGACCAGCCGCGCTGGATGTGCTGGATCAGACTGTGTGACTTATATTGCGTCGCAACTCCGATACGGCGTATACCGGAATTAACGCAGTTTGAGAGGACGAAATCAATGATGCGAAACTTGCCGCCGAAAGGCACAGCAGGCTTGGCTCGCCAGTCGGTCAATTCATGCAGACGACTGCCGCGGCCACCTGCCAATACCATCGCATAAGTGTTTTTGGTCAAACGACTAACAAAACGTGGTTCAGGATCGCCAGATGCTACATGGAAGTTCTTTTTCAAATAACCCAACTCAACATTCATCATCCCCTCCTCATGCTCGTATTTACACCAATTGACCGGTTCATTATCGTTTACAATTACCGCACGACACAAGAACTAATGAGGATATATAGTGAATATGTTAATCGAATCTTTGGTGCGATCAAGACTCCACGATCCTTTCGCTTTACTTGGTCTGCATCGCGATGGCGCAGAGTGGGTTATCCGCTTTTATGAGCCTCAAGCCACACAAGTCGCACTGCAATATAGCGGTGAAGAATTCAGTAAAATTCATCCGGATGGCCTGTTCGAATGGCGCGGTGTAACCGCACCCCAGCGCCCCTACCGCATCCGTATCAGTGAAGGGATCGCCTCACGCGAGGTATACGACCCCTACCAATTTCCTGCCAATATTTCCGAACAAGATTTGCATCTGTTCAGCGAAGGCAAACTTCGCCAGGGCTACCGCATGTTAGGTTCTCACGCCGTGGAAATCAACGGCGTTACGGGTGTGCGTTTCGCTGTCTGGGCACCGAATGCCGAACGCGTCAGCGTGGTGGGTGAATTCAACAACTGGGACGGTCGCCTGTACCCGATGCGTTTGCACGGCTCCTCCGGCGTGTGGGAAATCTTCATTCCGGAAATTGCGCAACATGCGCTGTATCGTTATGAAATCCGCAATCGCGAGACAGGCCATATCCTGACCAAGACCGACCCCTATGCTCAGGGCTACGAATTGCGCCCCGGCACAGCAGCACTGGCCGCCCCGGCTCACCAGCACACCTGGCAGGATAATGCCTGGATGGAAAAACGAAGTGGGTGGGACTGGTTGCATGGCGCGATCAATATTTATGAAGTTCATCCCGGTTCATGGAAACGTCATCCGGATGGCCGCTTCTACAGCTACAGCGAACTGGCTGCCGATCTGGTGCCTTACGTCAAGAGCATGGGCTATACGCACATTGAGTTCATGCCGATCACCGAACATCCGCTGGATGAATCGTGGGGCTATCAGTGCACCGGCTATTTTGCACCTTCCAGCCGCTTTGGCTCACCTGACGAGTTGCGTCACCTGATCGACAGCTTTCACCAGGCCGATATCGGCGTCATTCTCGACTGGGTACCCGCGCACTTTCCTCAAGATAGCTGGGCGTTGGCGCGCTTTGACGGAACGGCCCTGTTTGAGCATGAAGATCCGCGTATGGGATTCCATCAGGACTGGGGCACCCATATTTTCAACTTCGGCCGCAATGAAGTTAAAACCTTTTTGTTATCGAGCGCGCATTACTGGCTTTCCGAGTTCCATTTCGATGGTCTGCGTGTAGATGCGGTCGCGTCGATGCTGTATCTGGATTACTCGCGTAAAGCCGGCGAATGGATACCGAATAAATACGGTGGCCGTGAAAACCTCGACGCAGTTGAATTTCTGCGCGAGATGAACATCATGGTGCACGATGAGTTTCCAGGTGCGCTGACCATGGCGGAAGAATCCACTGCGTGGCCGGGCGTCTCGCGCCCCGTTTATCTCGGCGGTTTGGGCTTCTCGATGAAGTGGAACATGGGCTGGATGAATGACACGCTGGCCTATTTTGAACACGAACCAGTACACCGCAGATACCATCATAACCAGCTGACTTTCGGGCAGATCTACGCCTACAGTGAAAACTTCGTAATGCCGTTCTCGCACGATGAAGTCGTGCATGGCAAGGGTTCGCTGTTATCCAAAATGCCCGGCGACGCCTGGCAGAAATTTGCCAACCTGCGCCTGCTGCTGACCTATCAGATGACCAGTCCTGGCAAGAAACTCAACTTCATGGGTAATGAAATTGCGCAGGGACGCGAGTGGCAATCGAAGTGGGAACTGGAATGGTGGCAGTTGGGTGAAGAATACCATCGCGGCATGCAAAATCTGACGCATGATTTGAACGATCTCTATCGCTCAATACCCGCCCTGCATGAACTGGATTTTCAGTCGGATGGTTTTTCCTGGATAGACTGCAACGATGCCGAAAAGTCGGTATTGTCCTACCAGCGTCGTGCACGCAACGGATCCAGTGCGATCATCACGCTGAATCTGACACCACTGCCACGCCAGCACTACCGCATCGGCCTGCCTGAACTTGCCAAATATCGCGAAGTATTGAACAGCGACTCAGCCTATTACGCCGGCAGCAACCTCGGCAATGCGGGCTTGATTCAGGCGGAGTCTGTTCCCTGGATGGGCTTACCCTACTCCGCCGAAATCGCTCTGCCACCACTGGCCGGTGTGATTCTGGTACCCGAGGCGTAAAGCGCATTTCCCTCCCGCTTGCGGGAGAGGATTGAGGAGAGGGAGCGGACATGGCAAGTTTCATACTTACCATGTCCGTGCGTCGAAATTGATCTGAGATAATTACCATGTCAAAACTTACACTATCCACTGCATGGCAAGCGCTGAGTGCGCATTACACCGCGATTGAACCGCTCCACATGCGTCAGCTTTTTGCTGACGACCCGTCGCGTTTCGACAAATTTTCTGTAAAATCAGGCGATCTGTTGTTTGATTATTCAAAGAACCGCATCACCGAAAAGACCCGAAAACTGCTCGTCGCGTTAGCCGAACAGGCAGATGTTCCCGGCTTTATCGAGCGCCAGTTTTCCGGCGACAAGATCAACAACACCGAACAACGCGCAGTCCTGCATACCGCCCTGCGCAACCGTTCGGACAGACCTGTTTTCGTCGACGGCATTGACGTCATGCCTGATGTGAGACGGGTACTGGGATTGATGCGCAAGTTTTCCGAAGCCGTGCGCAGCGGATCGCATGTCGGCCACACAGGACGCGCCATCACCGACATCGTCAACATCGGCATCGGCGGATCCGATCTCGGCCCGCTGATGGTATGTGAAGCCCTCAAGTCTTATGCTGCGCCGGCGCTGCGCGCCCATTTCGTATCCAACGTGGATGCAACACAGCTCACCGAGACCCTTAAAAAACTCGACGCGGAAACCACGCTGTTCATCGTCAGTTCCAAGACCTTTACCACGCAGGAGACACTGACCAATGCACGCTCCGCGCGTGCCTGGCTGGTTGAGCGGTTAGGCTCTGACGTGGCCGTGGCGAAGCATTTCGCGGCCGTCTCGACCAATCTGAAAGCGACCGCAGCATTCGGCATCAACCCGGATAACGTATTTGAATTCTGGGACTGGGTGGGCGGCCGGTATTCGCTGTGGTCGGCCATCGGCCTGCCCATCGCGCTGTTTGTCGGCATGGATAAATTCGAAGAATTGCTGGCCGGTGCATACGCGATGGATGAACATTTCCGCACAGCCCCCCTGGATCAGAACATTCCGGTGCTGATGGGTATGCTCGGCATCTGGTATGGCAACTTCTTTGGCGCCAGCTCCAATGCCGTGCTCCCCTATGACCAGTATCTGCACCGTTTTCCCGCCTATCTGCAACAGCTGGATATGGAGAGCAACGGCAAGGGCGTGGATCGCGATGGCTCCTCTGTCGATTACGATACCGGCATGGCGGTCTGGGGAGAAGCCGGCACCAATGGCCAGCACGCCTTCTACCAGCTGATACACCAGGGCACCCGCATGATTCCGGCGGATTTTTTAGCGCCTGTTCACAGCCAGAACCCCACAGGTGAACATCACGCCATCCTGCTCGCCAACTGTTTTGCGCAGACTGAAGCCCTGATGATAGGCAAGACCTCAGATGAAGCGCGCGCGGAGCTGGTGGCACAGGGACTGCCGTCTGAGAAGTTGGAAGCCTTGCTGCCGCACAAAGTCTTCCCCGGCAATAAGCCTACCAACACACTGCTGTTTGACCGCCTTGACCCTCACACATTGGGGATGCTGATTGCACTGTATGAGCAAAAAGTCTTCGTGCAGGGCATCGTGTGGAACATCAACTCCTTCGACCAGTGGGGCGTGGAACTGGGCAAACAGCTGGCAAGCCGGATCCTGCCAGAATTGCTCGATGATGCAGTCAAGTTACCGCATGACCAATCAACCCGCAGCCTGATCGACTATTACCGGCAACAGCGCTGAAAAACGGCAAGCCGGCATGAAGCCCGGCTTGCAGCATTGTTTTGAGCATCGAATGCGGCTTGCAAGTCATCATTGTTGCAGATCGTTCCTGACTCGACAGATAGCACTTATACTGCACGCATGCGGGCGCAAAGCCACACGAAGGAAGTCGTCATGAACAACCGGATTCGTCAAATTCTCGACCAGATAACGGCGCTCGAAGACGAGTTGCAAAAAGTCGTTGAAGATCAAGAGGGGCGCATACGCTACCAGATCGAAGACCGTCGCGTTGTTTTCGAACAAACCATCAAGGCGGCTCACCAGCGCGTCAAGCTGGGGGTATTTCGCTGGTTTCTGACCGTCCGCCCGCAGAATTTCATCACGATGCCGATCATCTACGGCATGATCGTTCCGCTGGCCTTGTTCGATCTTTTCATCACCTTTTACCAGATGACCTGTTTCCCGATTTACGGGATCGCCCGTGTGAAGCGCGCACACTATATCGTGATGGATCATCAGCATCTGGCCTATCTGAATATCATCGAGAAAGCAGACTGCATGTACTGCTCGTATGCCGTCGGCATGCTGGGCTATGCGCGCGAAATCACCGCGCGTACCGAACAATATTTCTGTCCGATCAAACACGCACAAAAAATCCTCAGCACGCACTCGCGCTATGAGCACTTCCTGGACTACGGGGACGCGGATAACCTGCATGGCAAAATTGAAGCGTTTCGCAGCGAACTTGCCCGGGAAATAAACACGAAAAAAAATACGGAAAAAAGCACCGGGAAATAGCTCAATATTTCACGGATTGATGTCGCCATGACGGGAGAAAACAGATGAACACCGTACATATTCCAGCAGGCCCGGCCGAACTCAATGGAGAACTGATCGTACCGCCTGCAGCAATCGGCGTGGTGCTGTTCGCTCACGGCAGCGGCAGCAGCCGCTTCAGTCCGCGCAACACCTATGTCGCTCAAGTGTTGCAACAACGGGGCATCGGCACACTGCTATTCGATCTGCTGACGCCAGACGAGGATATCAACTACGAAACCCGCTTCGACATCGCGCTGCTCACGCGCCGCCTGCTGGCCGCCACTGCCTGGCTGCGGGCTGCCCCTGCGACTCAAACGCTCAAAATCGGCTATTTCGGTGCCAGCACCGGTGCGGCTGCCGCATTGCAGGCCGCAGCAGAAATGCAAGGCGATATCAGCGCCGTCGTATCGCGCGGTGGCCGCCCCGATCTTGCAGGGGTAGCGGCGCTGAGCCGCGTGACCGCGCCCACTTTGCTGATCGTGGGTGGCGACGATCACGGCGTGATCGAACTGAACCAGCAAGCCTATGCGAAACTGAACGGCGAAAAGAAAATGATATTGATTCCCGGCGCGACGCATTTGTTTGAAGAGCCCGGCACGCTGCAACAAGCGGCACGCAGCGCGGCAGACTGGTTCGCGCAGCATCTGAAGGCCAGTCGTTAGTCGTTAGTCGTTAGTCGTTAGTCGTTACATGCTACTCCTTAAGCAAGGAAATCACTTCCTCGTCGCTCACCTGGGGAAACGACTGATAGAACTGCCCCACCGCATAAAATAGTTCCGGCGCATCCAGGCACACCACCTCATCGGCGTAGGGTGACACCTTTTGTAGTGTGTCGGGTGGCGCCACCGGCACCGCACAAATAAGTTTCTCAGGGTGTTTGGCGCGTAGCGCATGCAGGGCTGCGATCATCGTGGCGCCTGTAGCCAACCCGTCATCCACCACGATGACGATGCGCCCCGATGGATCCAGCGGCTGTCGTATCGGGGTATAGCTGGCACGCCTCTCGCGCATCACGTCAAGTTGTGCGGCTTTCTCGGCCTCGATGTATTCTGTGCTGCCCGCCACCCGTCCGGCATAATCGGCAAGATAGGTCCAGCCGGTTTCGTCCATCGCGCCTATCGCAAATTCCGGATTTCCGGGGGCGCGCAGTTTGCGCACCAGCACCACGTCCAGTTCGCCGTCCAGTGCTTCGGCAATGATTTTAGCCATCGGTACCGCACCGCGCGGAATCGCCAGCACCAGCGGATGCTGGCCGCGATACTGTTGGAGTGCGTTTGCCAACTTGTTTGCAGCATCATGACGATCACGAAACATGTTATTTCTCCCTTCAGGATAAAAAAACAGTTATTAAAGGTAATGACTCCAACGCCTGCGCGGTGATGACGAACTAGCGCAAATGCTTGCGTCCGGCTTTCGGGTGCTCGGACGCATGACAGGCACGACGATAAGACTGCAAGGTTTTCTGGACGCGGCCCAGCACACTGCCACGCGGATACTCGCCCTCATCGTCCACCACACCGGCCGGCAACCCCATCAGCAGCTCCATGCCATCATTTACATGATCTGCAGCATAAATATGAAACAAACCCTGTTCGACTGCCTCGATGACCCGGCGTTCCAGCATCAGGTGACGGCGGTTTCGGGATGGAATCAGCACGCCCTGGCTGCCGTTAAGGCCCGCCGCGTCGCAGATACGGAAGTAACCTTCTATTTTTTCGTTCACTCCCCCAACCGGCAACACTTCGCCGTGCTGATTGACCGCGCCCGTCACGGCAATGCCCTGTTTGATCGGCAAACCCGACAAAGACGAGAGCAACACGTAAAGTTCGGCGCAGGAAGCCGAATCTCCCTCCACGCCGAAATATTCCTGTTCGAACACGACAGAAGCATTGAGCGCTAACGGTGCTATATGTGCGAATAACGCCGACAGGTAGTTATGCAAGATGAACACGCCCTTATCATGAACAGGCCCGGACATCTCTACTTCACGCTCGATGTTGAGCAAACCATCGTTTCCGGCATAGGTGCGTGCCGTGACCCGGACCGGGAAGCCGAAACGGTAATCGCCCAGATCCATCACGGTCAGTCCGTTGATCTGACCGGTTTGTTCGCCCTGCACGGTGATCAGCACTTCACCATCGGCAATCGATTCCTGCATACGCTGATCGGGGTAATCATGACGCCGGGTGCGGGAAGCCAGTGCAGCTTCGACATCTGACACCTCGACCAGATGAGCGGCACGCGCCTGACACAGGGCTGCGCTTTCCATCACCATCGCCTCGGCACGCGAAAAAATAGCACTCTGGCGTGACTGGTCGTCCACTTCACGGTGCGTATCTTCCAGCAGACGCGCAACAGAGGCCGCAGAAAAATGCGGCAAACCCAGATTCTGGCAGCTGTGTGCGACAAAAATGGCGAAATCGCGACGGGTTTCATTGCTTGACGAAAAACTTTCGACGAAATCCACCTTGACCCGAAAGCGGCGCGCAAATTCCGGATCTTCTTCCTGCAATTCGTAATACTGTTCGCGAGAGGCGATCAGAATGATCTTGACGTCGACGTCGACCGCTTCAGGTTCAAGCGATACAGCCGCAATCGGTGCGAAGGCTGTACCCGGCTCCTCGATCTGCAACCTGCCGCTGCGCAAAAAACGCCGCAGTTTTTCCCACACCAGACCATCCGCCAGCAAGTCACGCAAATGCAGCATCAGAAATCCGCCATGCGCGCGGAGCAGGCTGCCTGCACGGATGCGGGTAAAATCCGTTGCCAGCACGTCGTTCTCGGACTGATATTCGATGCTGCCGAACAGCGAACGAAACAGCGGATTGTCCTCGACGATCACCGGTGCACCGTGCAGTCCCTCATTGTCAACAACCAGATTGACCCGGTAGCGGGACAGCACCCGGCTCAATTCTTCCAGCCTTTCTTCCTCACCGGCATCGGAGGCATTGAACAGCTCAATATTTTCGAGCACATCCTGCACGAGTTGCTCAAGATAGCTGCCCAGCTTGATGGAATCTTTGATCTGTTTCTTCAGCCGACTTCTGATTTCCTGCAATTCCCGATCAAGCAGCGGCTTCACCAGTTGGCGCCGCAACGCCGCCAACGACTCGTTCATCGCCCGTTCCATCGGTCTTGTCTTGTCAAGGAAACGGGTGATTTCCACACGCAATTCCTGTTCTGCCTTGTCGATTTCCGCCCTGCGCTCCTTGGACAAGGCATACACCTCATGCTCGGTGATCGCATGTCGTTTCTCGCCCATCAGCGTAAAAACCAGATGACCGGATTCGCGGTGCAGTACGAAGTGGTGTGCCTCGGCAAAGGCATCCAGTGCGGTGTATGCAAGTGCTTCATCTGCCTTGTAAGCATTTTCGATGCGTTCGTTCTCAGTCTTGAAATCCTGTCCGTTCAGTATCCGGGGTATTTCTATCTGCAGCGTTTTGGCAAGCTGTGTCATCAGCTGACGCAGCACGCGCCCCTGCCCCGCAGGCAGACGCAACGCTCGCGGCCGCTCGGGCACATCGAAGTTGTGCAGATAACACAGGTCAGGCGGCACCGACCTTGCGGCGGAGGCTGTGTTCATCGCCTGCTTCAGCAGCGACGAGCGCCCGCTGCCGACTTCACCCAGCACAAACAGGTTGTAATCCGGCTGATTCATGGAAAGACCAAACTTTGCTGCCATCTCGGCACGCTCCTGACCTATCCATGGCAGCGTATATGACAGCAATTCAGCCGTATCAGAAAACCCAAGCGCATCGGGGCTGATGGATAAACGCAATTCGGCAGAAGTCAGTTTTGTAGTCGACATTTTTTCGGGTGGATCAAATAGATTTGTTGATTGTAACGAATAAGCTGAAACCTGATAGCGTGTTGCATTTATTGGTACACTGCGCACTGTGCCGACCCAGGCAATTTATCTTGTTTTTTTGACTTGCACGGAGCAGACATGATAGTCAAAACTGTACTCTCATTCTTCATTTTTATGGCGCTCTCCCTGGCGCATCCCGTCGCATGGGCAGATTTCGAACAAGACCTGGCCGCGACCGGCAACATAAGCCCGGCATTGCGCGAGCTGCATGCACGGGCGCTCGCCGGCGATGCAGAGGCTCAGTTGAATATGGGCGGTGTTTTTTGCAAGGGGCAGGATGTCGAACAGGACTATGCCGAATGCGCAAAGTGGTTCCGGCTTGCGGCACGCCAAGGGCATTCGCAGGCCCAGTTCAATCTGGGGATGATGTACGACCTGGGACTGGGCACAGCGCAAGACCACACCGAGGCTGTGAAATGGTACCGACTTGCCGCAGATCAGGGGCTGGCGCTGGCACAACTCAATCTCGGCGTGGCGTATGCCACGGGTCAGGGTGTATTGAAAAACGAGCTTGATGCGACCAGGTGGTTACGTCTTGCTGCCGATCAGGGTGAGGCGCAGGCGCAATTCAACCTTGCGGTGATGTACGCCAATGGTCAGGGGGTTAAGCAGAATTTCACCGAAGCCTACCGATGGGCCAGACTCGCGGCTTTACAAGGGCACGAAACAGCCAAAGCACTGGCGCAAGATTTATCCAGACAAATGGCGCCCGAACAACAGGCCGGCAATCTTGCCGATACCGCGCGAGAACCCTCTGCGAGCGGTTCAGCCGTATCAGCCGCATCAGCCGCATCAGCCGGAACTGGCGATTATTATCTGCAACTCGCCGCATTCAAATCGAAAAAAGAAGCGGAAAAATATTTGGCAGGCATGCTCACCAAACTTGGCAAGATCGATAAGACTCTCAGCATTTTCACGGCTGACGGCTGGGTACGCACCCAGATGGGTCCATATATCACGCTGAATGAAGCGCGCACCAGCGCGGCAAGTCTTAAGACCCTGCTGGGCTATGAACCCCTGCTAAAACAGCACTAGCAAATCCTCGGCAATTGTTCGCCCGCCAGCCAGTCTACGATGCGCCGGCCGCCCATCTTCGTTGTCATCTGCACGAAGCCGTGCGCATCCTCTCTGACCTCACCGATCATGGCCGCCTCTTTTGCCTGTGGATGCGCGCGCATCACGTCCAGCAAGCGTTCTGCATCCTCCGCCGCGCAAATCGCCACCAGCTTGCCTTCGTTGGCGACATACAACGGATCCAGGCCCAAAAACTCGCAAGCGGCCTCCACCGGCTGATTGATGGGAATCGACGACTCGTTGAGCAGCATGCCCACGCCTGACTGTTTGGCGATCTCGTTTAAGGTAGTCGCCAGCCCGCCGCGTGTCGGGTCACGCAGCACGCGCAAGCTGGCACCACAATCGAGCATTGCTGCGACCAGAGCGTGCAGCGCCGCCGTGTCCGACACGATGGGTGCATCGAAGCTTAATCCTTCGCGTTGCGACAGCACCGCCATGCCGTGATCGCCTATCGTGCCTGACAGCAGGATTTTATCGCCCGGCTGAGCCCTGTCACCGGACAGCGTGATGCCGTCACGAACCACACCGACGGCGGTGGTCGTGATAAATACCCCGTCGCCCTTGCCCTGCTCCACCACCTTGGTGTCGCCGGTTACAATCGGCACGCCTGCGTCGAATGCCGCCTTTGCCATCGAGTCGACGATGCGTTTCAAATCGGCAAACCTGAAACCTTCTTCGAGTATGAATGCCGCAGACAGGTATAAAGGCTGCGCCCCCATCATCGCCACGTCGTTGATCGTGCCGTGTACCGACAAACAGCCGATATCGCCCCCGGCAAAGAACAAGGGTGAGACCACATGACTGTCGGTGGACATCACCAGTCGACCGGTAGCCATCGGCAGCAACGCGCCATCGTTGCCCTGCGCCAGGTAGGGATTGTCGAACGCGGCTGCGAACAAATCCGTGATCAGTTGCGCCATCGCACGCCCGCCTGCACCGTATGACATCTCGATACGCCCGTTTTTAAAATCAAGCGGACGGGAATAGCTCTTGGTGATGCTCATTGCGTGATCTCCCGAAATCGCCCATAGGAATAATGCGCCGCGCATGCGCCCTCGGAGGACACCATGCACGAACCGATAGGGTTTTCCGGCGTACATACTGTGCCGAAAATTTTGCATTGTTGCGGTCGCTTTTCGCCGCGCAGGATGGCCGCGCATTCGCACGCCTTATGATCCGGCACGGCTACATATTCAGAATTGAATCTCAGCTCTGCGTCATAGTCGGCGAACTTAGCTCGCAGCCTCAAGGCACTGTGCGGCACTGACCCCAGGCCGCGCCACTCGAAAGATTCGCGCAACTCGAATACGTCGGCGACCAATTGCTGCGCCTTCAGATTGCCATAGCGGGTCACCGCGCGGGTGAATTCGTTTTCGACTGTCGCGCGGCCATTATTTCTTTGGCTGTTGATCTGGCGTATCAGCATCAGGATGGCCTGCATCACGTCCAGCGGTTCGAATCCGGCGATCACCACCGGCTTGGCGTAATCGCTGGCGAACACCTCATAGGGTTGACTGCCGATCACGGTGGAGACATGGGCTGGACCGATAAAACCGTCCAGCGCGACGCCGCCTTGCACCGATAATATCGCGTGCATCGCCGCCGGGGTCAGCACATGGTTGCACAGGATACTGAAGTTTTTAAGTCCCTCTGCCGCAGCCTGTTTGATCGCCACCGCCGTGGGCGGCGTGGTGGTCTCGAAACCAATGGCCAGGAACACGACCTGTCGTGTCGGGTTGTCGCGCGCGATCTTCAACGCGTCCTGAGTCGAATAGATCATCCGCACATCTGCACCGGCTGCCTTGGCCCGCATCAGCGTGAGATTGTTGGAAGCGGGAACGCGCATCGTATCGGCATAGGTGCACAGGATCACGCCCGCCTCTGTCGCGAGGCGAATCGCCTGATCCACGCGACCGACCGGCAACACGCAGACCGGACAGCCCGGGCCATGTATCAGCCGCACACTGGCGGGCAACAAATCTGCGAGGCCATAGCGAGAAATCGCGTGGGTATGCCCGCCGCAAAACTCCATCAGGCGGTAGGCATGCGCAGGATTCGCCTCGCGTGCGATGTTGGCTGAGATATTTTTCGCCAGTTCACCGTCGCGGAATTCGTCCACGTACTTCATGTCGGCGACGCATCCATCGCACTGAATTCGGCGAATAATTCCAAAGTACGGAGCGCCTCCTCCTCATCAAGCTTTTGCAGCGCGTAGCCGACATGCACGATCACATAGTCGCCCACGGCGACATCCTCCACCAGGGCAAGTGATATTTCCTTGCGCACGCCGCCCAGATTGACGATGGCGCCGTTATCAGCGGTGAGTTGTTCGACGCGTGCGGGAATGGCCAGACACATATTCAGATTCCTTGATTAATTCGGACACGAACAGCGGTTCATCGGTCAGGTTTTTGCTGATTTATTGTAGTCAGCCAGCGCCGCAGCCACTTGCCCGGTCGGATTGGCAGCATCGCCGCTACCGAACTCCTGCTGCAAGGCGTCCTTGTTATCGGTAACGTAATCGATGCCGCGATCAAGGTTGTCGAGCTGTTTCGAGAAAAAATTGCCCTCAGATACGAGCAGGCTTGCCGATTTGGCGAAATTTGTGCCAAATTCCACAATGGTGTTGACGGTGCCCTGCCTGTTGGCAGACAGCATCGAGTCCAGTTTTGCGGTATCCATCGCTGCCAGATGCGTCTGCGGATCAATCTCGATGCCCAGATCACCCATGCCACGCACGCCCTCCCCGGCGCCAAAGAAGCGGCTTTTAATATTCTGCTCCAGCTCGTATTGAGCAACCTGCGCCGCCTGCGTGCCAGCCAACAATCCGCCCTGCTGAATATCAGGGTTAAAGCGCCTGATCCAGTTGTTGTATTGCCCGACAAAACCCAGCAAGCGGAGCTTGATGCTGTCATTACCGGTCGCAATACCGCCCAGATTCTGACCAGCCTCCTGCATCTGCGAGACGGCGGCTTTCATCTGATTCAACTCTGAATATTGAGCCTTGAAAGCAACATCCAGGTTATTGATAACACTCATCATCTTGTATGCGGACTCAGGGTCGGGCAGCGCCATATTGCGCCCCGTGGCAGAGAGGCCTTTTATGCCGCTTGTCGGAGATAGAGGACCGCTTTGACTAATCGAGGATAACGGTGAGGAGAGAAGTGGATCGGTGCCGTTTGCAAGCAAAAGCTGGAACAGATTGTCCCACGCACCATCATTTTTTGAGCCGGCAACTGAGCTCATCATTGAACTTAAAACCTGCGCCTTCAAGGGTGCAATAGAATCTGGCGGGATCGTCATGTGCTTACTCCCTGGTTATTTACGTGAGATCGTGACAACGCTGCGAGCAGATTACCATAACTTCGTTTTCCTCTCACCGTGCGAGATAACTTATCAACTGAAGATGGCAGCAAACCTGTAAGCCTTCAACCTGTCGCCAGGCTCACTACAATGACGCTGATCACAAAATGATCCGGCGATACACTGTCCCGGCCTTCAGCTCCTTCAGCCAGACCACGCCCGGCAGTCAACACAATGCAGGCATTGGTGAGCGTTTCCATAAACTAATGCTCAGTAAGGCTTTCGTCCAAAGAAACGTTCGATTGCCAGCGCATGTCCGCGTTCTTCTGCGGCGAATTCCTCGGCGTGAAGGCGTATCTGCAAATCTGCTGTTGTACGCGCTATTTCCTCGTAAAAGACGACCGCGCACATTTCGGCTGCATGCGCCAGTGACATGACGCCGTCAAGATCGAAAGGGCCTTCTGAATCCTTCAGGTTCGGCGTTTCGGTGTTGCTACCAGGCCACGAGGCGACGATGCCGTGAATATCAGTTGAATCGTCGAAACCAGCACGTCTCATGGCGGTATCCCTGTGCAGGCTGCAGAAGCCAGCCATTTCGCCAAAAAACTCGGCGGCATCGTGATTACCCAGAACCTTCATCAGTTCTACTAATTTCAGGTAAGCCTCCTCGGTCTCTAACTCAAGTTTCACGGCATGCGCAAGAAAAGTACAAACATCCATTTTATCAACCCTTTTTTAATAGTTACAATCTAACGGGGATTGCAGTGTCTGCGCCACAGCTACAGAGAATTCCGGCAAGCGGCCCGTCACGGTCAATTTGTCAGGTTACTGAATAAAAATAGCCGGGCGAATGATGGCGCCGGCGATAAACAGCGACGATCCTGAGAGGATTGAGCATAAAATTTCCATCCGTTTCATCCTCGCGTTCATTTACTCATTCTTGATTTTGGCTTCCCATATTACAGCCCGCTGACTACCCTGATTTTTTATCAATTTCACATCAGTTGTGGGTTAAAGGCGAAGGGCCGCTGTTGGCACGCCGTCCATCATTTGCATCACTCCAAGGCAGTCACCGTTCACGGGCAGCACCCGCCACTGAGCGGATGCTCGTAAAACCGTTTTCTGCGCCAGCACGTATTGCCAACTCCCCTCACCGCTCCTGTAGATTAGTTCGTCTGCAATGCCTTCAGGATGGCAGGATAATCGAAGTTTTTCGCAAGATGAGAAATCGTCCTGTGTAATGTCGGATCAAGAGATGCGACTTGCCCGATGGCAGCAGCGATACGCTCATCCTCCAGACTTATCAGGGCATCGTGGAGTTCGCTGCGCAACTCAGCCGGCAACACCGCCAGCATCTCAGCGGTCAGTGCTGCGGGGCTTTCTTCATTCCCCGGCTCATCG
>JAUSNM010000018.1 GCA_030645535.1 Gallionella sp.
ACCATGCACAGCGCCGCCCACAAATAGTCCAGCTTGAGCGGCTCGTTCAGGTAGAACACGGCAAAAGGCACAAACACACTGAGCGTGATCACTTCCTGCATGATCTTGAGCTGGCCCACGCTGAACTGGGTAAAACCAATCCGGTTGGCCGGCACCTGGAACAGGTATTCAAACAGGGCAATGCCCCAGCTCACCAAAGCGGCGATGTACCAGGGCGAGGTCGCCAGATTCTTCAGGTGGCCATACCAGGCAAAGGTCATGAACACATTGGAGAGCAGCAGCAGACCGATCATCTGGGCCGACACGGGAAGCGATTGGAGGAATTGCATACTCACTCGAAAAGGGCTGAGGCGAAAGGCCGCGTTACTTGACGCTGATGGCGTCCGTGACCCGGTAATACAGTCCATAGGAATCGTCGTTCAAGATCTGAAAGCGCCCCTCGACCGCCACCGGATCCGTACTATATTTGACCGGCGTTCTGGTCTTGACCTCGACCATGCTTTCAGGGCCGCCGGGGGTACAAAACGCGCAGGTGAGCGGCACCGACGACAGCAGGAAATGCCGCTGCGCAGCACCCGGCTCCAGCGGCATCATGAAGCCCTGGATACGCAGGGTTTTCTGGTGAAGGGCCAGTTGATCGGCAGTGAACACCGGAAGAATCCGGTTTTTTTCATGTTTGGTTTTTACGGCGGTCAGGACCGGCCACGGTACCACGTCCTCCCTGGCCGACAGTGGCGCAAACGGGCTGTTGGCGCCGTGAACGCCGGCCCCCTGCCCTGCGGGCAGATCCAGTCCTCGCGGCGCAGACGCGGCGGGCTTCGGGTTGCCAGAGGCAATGGGCGATGACAGCACCTGAGCCCCTGCACCAGCGCTCAGCAAGCAGCAGGCCAGTCCGACGGCAGTCACCCTGCGGCGCGCCGACGAATCGGCAGAAAAAATGAGGTTCATGCGCATCGCTCTACCTTGATTGAAGAAGTTCAAACACACTGACCCGGTAGGCTTCCCACGCGGGCAACAACGCTGACGCCAGCGCCACGCCCAGCGCCAGCACCGGCACGCCGAGCCACCCGGCCGGCCAGGCCAGCCCGCCGATCATGATCGATTGGTCAAGCTGCAACGCCCAAGCCAGCAGCATGGCCAGACCCTGGCCCGCCAGCACGCCCAGCACCATGGCCAGCAAGGCCAGCCAAAGCGCCTCGCACAGCAGCAGGCCGGCCACCTTGCGCGGCGGCGCGCCCAGCATGCGCAGCAGCGCCAGGTCGGCCCGGCGCTCGCGCACGGCGCCCCACAGCGCAATGAAAACGCTCAGCCCCGCCGTCAGCAGCAACAGGCCGGCCAGCGCCCGCAGCACATCCAGCCCCACACCCAGCATGCTGAGCAGGCGCGTGATTTCCAGCGCAGGCGCGGCAGCCTGCATCCCGGTGGTGGTGTTGATGAAGCGCGGAAACGTCACCGCGGCCAGCGGTGTCTTGTACTGGATCAGCGCCAGCGTCACCTCCCGGTCCTTGTCGCCTGGCGCGGCATCAGCGTCAGCGTCGTGCACCTGCCAGACGGATTCCAGCGATGTGAGGACCAGCCGGTCCAGCACCGAACCCGTGGGTGCGAGGATGCCGGTGACGGTGTACGGGCTCTCTTCATGAGCGTCTGCGCCTGCGCCTAAGCCGGACACCAGGCCGTGCGCGCCGGAGAAGGTGTCGCCCACCTTGAGCCCGCTTTGCCGGGCGACCCTGGCCCCCAGCACGGCCTGCATGGGCGATCGCCACAGCGCGCCCTGCGCCAGTTCCGCTGCGTAGTGGCGGACATAGTCGGGCGTGGTGCCCACGATACGAAAGCCCCTGAAACTGTCGCCCATGCTGATGGGAATCACGCTGGCCACCTGCGGATGCGCCCGCAGCGTTTCAACGGCGGCCAGCGGGATGTTGCCGGTCGGCACGTCGAGCTGGAGCACGCCCGACAAGATCAGCTGCATCGGGCTGCCCTTGGCGCCCACCACCGCATCAATACCGGCCAGGTCGCGCTCAAACGCGCTGTTGATCTGGTGACTGACCAGCAGCAAAAACGTGATGGATGCCAGCCCGAGGCTCAGCAGCAGCAAATTGAGCGCCGCCGTGAGCGGCCTGGACCACAGGAAGCGCCAGGAAAACGCTATTGTTCTCATAGCTTCTTAAGTCCTAGCAATAAGGGCTCTAGGCCTTTTTTGCTTGAATTTTCAGAAAAAAACCTGGCCACGCGGGCGTCGTGGGTGGCAATCACCAGCGTCGCGCCTTCGCGGCTTGCGGTGGCCTGCAGCAGCGCCAGCGACGCCGACGCCGCTTCGTCATCGAGGCTGGCCGTGGGTTCGTCGGCCAGAATCACTTGGGGCTGCAGCAGGATCGCCCGCGCCAGGGCGACGCGCTGGGCCTGCCCACCCGAAAGCTGCGCCGGTCTGCGAGGGGCCAGATCCTCTACGCCAAGCGCCTTCAGCGCCTCCGTGATGCGCGGCTCGTCCTGATTACGGCCTGCGGCCCACTGCGCCATGGCCAGGTTGTCATGCACGCTGAGCGCCGCGCTCAGGTGCAGTTTTTGCGGCAGGAAGCCGACAGTTCTGGCGCGCCAGGCATCTAGCGCCGCATTTTTCAGGGACGCGCCGCCTTCGCCCAGCGACTGCCCGGCCACGTCAATCTGCCCGGCTGTGGCGCCCACCAGCCCCGCCGCCAAGGCCAGCCAGGTGGATTTACCGGAGCCCGACGGCCCGCCCAGCAGCATCACGCCGCCCTGCGGGACATCGACATCCGGGAAAGCCAGCGTCGGCCCCTTCGGATAGCGGTAGGCCAACTGCCGGGTTCGGATCACGGCGCGGCCTCGGGGGGGCTGGTGGCGCAGTCGACGCAGACACCGCGCACCGCAAAGTCCATGCTCAGGCCCTGGTAGCCCAGCGCCTTCAGGGCCGTCAGCGCCGACTGCGCGGCGCGTTCCAGATCGTCGGCATTGGCCATCAGCGCGCCCGCCAGCGGGCTGTCGCGGTGGCAGCTCTGGCATTCAAAGTGCGGCATGGCATGCACGCTGGCCGGCATGGCCTGGTAGCGGCGCACCCGGCTGGCATCGACCCGGCATAGCAGCAGGCCGACCTGCGTGAGGCG
>JAUSNM010000090.1 GCA_030645535.1 Gallionella sp.
ACAGCAACAGAAAACTGCCGGTGGCCAACAAAAAACCGACCGGTGGCCCGAGTTGCGGGAACATGCCGAACCAGCCGCGACGTCCCTCTGGTGCATATTCTGCTGCCAGTAAGGCCGCTCCCCCCCATTCGCCGCCCAGACCTATCCCCTGGCCGAAGCGCAGCAGGCAGAGCAGGGCGGGCGCGGTCCATCCGATTAATTCGTAGCCCGGCAGTACCCCGATCAGCGTGGTGGAAGTGCCCATCACCAGCAAGGATATAGCCAGGGTTGTTTTGCGTCCGATCCTGTCACCGAAATGGCCGAATACCAGCGCGCCGATGGGTCGGGCAATAAAGGCGATGCCGAAGGTCAGAAATGCGTTCAAGGCTTGCACTGACGGATCGCTGCCCGGGAAAAATACCGGGCCGATCACCATCGCCACGGCAAGGCCGTAGATGTAGAAATCGTAAAACTCGATGGCGGTGCCGATGAAGCTGGCAAAGGCGATGCGGATAGTGGAACAGGATTCAGGATTCAGTATCCGGGATTCAGGGGCAGGGTTCATTGGTTCAGAATTGATAATTGATAATTGATAATGGATAATTTTTGGCTACCGGCTACCGGCTACCGGCTACCGGCTACCGGCTACCGGCTACCGGCTACCGGCTACCGGCTACCGGCTACCGGCTAACGACTAACGACTAACGACTAACGACTAACGACTACCGGCTAACGACTAGCGTCTGCCTTTCACTGTCCTCGCATGAACATCTTGTCCAGTTCGTTCATCGACATGGCAAACCAGGTCGGGCGGCCGTGGTTGCATTGCCCTGAACGTTCAGTCTGCTCCATTTCGCGCAGCAGCGCGTTCATCTCAGGCACGCTCAGGATACGATTGGCGCGCACCGCGCCGTGGCAGGCCAGGCTTGCCAGCAGTTCGTTGCGGTGTTCGGTCAGCATGCGGCTGCCACCATATTCGCGCAGCTCACCCAATACTTCGCGCGCGGCAGCCTCGGCCTGCGCCTGCTTGAGCAGCACCGGCATCGCGCGTATCGCTAACGTGGTGGGCGAGAGCGGTGCGATATCGAAGCCCAGACGGTGCAGCGCATCCTGCTCCGCTTCCACGGTCGCAACGTCCAGCGTGTCGGTCTGAAAACAAACCGGGATCAGCAACGGCTGCGTGGCAATAGCCTGTGTGTCCATCGACGTCTTGAGCTTTTCATAGACGATGCGCTCGTGTGCGGCATGCATATCCACCACGATCAGTCCCTGCGAGTTCTGCGCCAGAATGTAGACGCCGGATAACTGTGCAAGCGCGAAACCCAGGGGTGGAGAGTCGTGAGTGGTAAGTGGTAAGTGGCTAACTGTTGATGAGTTGTCAGTTGCCAGTGGAAAGTGAGGTGCGGGGGTGCTACTTTCTGCTTGCCACTCCCCACTTGCCGCTTTGCCACTCCCAACTCCCAACTCACTACTCCCCGCTTGCATTCCCCACACCTGATACGACGCATTTAGCTGCGCAGTGCCCAGCGGTATTCTATGCTGCGTCGGCATGACGACCTGCGTTTTAAGCGTGGCGTCAGGGGCGTCGATGCCAGACGGTGTCGCCAGCGCCTGTTGCAAGGTGTGGAAGATGAACTGGTGTATTCCCTGGCTCTCGCGAAAGCGCACTTCGCTTTTGGCCGGGTGCACGTTCACGTCCACTTGTTCGGTCGGCAGTTCGAGAAACAGCACGAAGGCAGGATGGCGCTGATGATGCAGGATGTCCTGATACGCCTGGCGCAGTGCGTGGCTGGCGACCTTGTCGCGCACGAAGCGGCCGTTGACGAAAAAATATTGCGCATCCCGGCTTCCGCGCGAGAAAGTTGGCCGGGCGGCCAGTCCATGCAGCGTCAGGTTCGCAGCGCTGCGCGATACAGGGACTGCGGCATTGCCGAATTCATCGCCCAGCAACGCTGCGACCCGCTTTAACGCAGCATCGCGCTCCCATCCATCGAGCAGGCGTGGCGGGGAGGCCAGTTGCCACACGGTTCGCCCGTTGTGTTGCAACGAAAAGCCGACATCGGGGCGCGACAGCGCGATGCGCTTGAAGGCTTCCTCGCAATGGGCGAATTCGGTGGATTCCGATTTCAGGAATTTGCGTCTAGCCGGCGTGTTGAAATACAGCTCGCGTATTTCAATCGTTGTGCCCTGCGGCCCGCTGGCGGGGGCAGGCTCGCTGATGCGTCCGTCCAGCGCTTCGACCATCCAGCCGTGCGTGTCATCCGCAGTGCGGCTCGACAACGTGAGCTGTGCAACGGCGGCCATGCTGGCCAGCGCCTCGCCGCGAAATCCCATGCTGGCGACATTTTGCAAGTCATCCAGTGAAGCAATTTTGCTGGTAGCGTGGCGCATCAGTGCCAGGGCGAGTTCATCTCTGGCAATTCCACGGCCGTTGTCGCGCACCCGCAACAGTTTGATGCCGCCGTTGTCCAGCTGAACCGTGATGTCGGTAGCCCCCGCGTCCAGGCTGTTCTCCATCAGTTCCTTGAGGGCGGCAGCCGGGCGCTCGATCACTTCTCCTGCGGCGATTTGATTGATCAGTAGTTCGGGAAGTACCCGGATGTATGAGGGCATGAGGGATGCAACGCAAGAGTTAATGTCAGACACGGATTATAGTGGGGTTTTATGTTCGGCGAGAATCGGTATAATCGAAAGCTCAATTAATAATGCGTTTGGCGGCTGTGTGCCGGATGCTCAAAAAGACTTACACCAGAGGAGAGAGAAATGCGGATAGGCATTCCTGCGGAAACGCGTGCAGACGAGAAGCGCGTCGCTACGGTACCGGAGATCGTAGAGAAGCTCATCAAGCTGGGATTCAGTGTGGCGGTCGAATCGGGTGCGGGGGACGCGGCAAATTTCAGTGACGAAGCTTATCGCACCGCAGGCGCTGATATTGTCAAAGGCGCTTCCCATTTGTGGGCTGAATCCGACATCGTGTTCAAGGTGACAGTCCCGACGAGCGCTGAGGTTGACCTGATGCGCGAAGGCGGCATCTTGATCGGCTTCATCTGGCCTGCGCAGAATCCTGAACTGATGCAACAACTGGCGGCGAAGCGCGTCACGGTGCTGGCCATCGACGCACTCCCGCGTCAGCTTTCCCGCGCCCAGAAGATGGACGCGTTGACCTCGCAGGCCGGGGTCGCCGGCTACCGGGCCGTCATCGAGGCCGCCAACGCATTTGGTCGCTTCTTCAACGGCCAGATCACGGCGGCAGGCAAGGTTCCCCCGGCTAAGGTTTTCATCGCCGGTGCCGGTGTGGCAGGTCTGGCGGCCATCGGCACTGCCGCTGCCCTGGGTGCGATCGTGCGCGCCAACGATACCCGTGCCGAAGTGGCCGACCAGGTCAAATCCCTGGGCGGCGAATTCGTCAAAGTCGAGTATGAGGAAGAAGGTGGCGGCGGCGGCGGCTACGCCAAGGTGATGTCTGATGGCTTCCAGCAGGCCCAGCGCGAGATGTACGCCAGGCAGGCCCGGGAAGTGGACATCATCATCACGACTGCGCTGATCCCCGGCAAGCCAGCGCCCAGGCTGATCACCGCCGAGATGGTGAGGAGCATGAAGCCCGGCAGTGTCATCGTCGACATGGCGGCCGAGCGGGGCGGTAATTGCGAACTGACCGAGCCAGGTCAGGTGGTGGTGAAGCACGGCGTGACCATCGTCGGATACACCGACCTGAATAGTCGATTGGCCCGTCAGTCTTCCACGCTGTATGCAACCAATCTGTTCCGTCTTGCTGAGGAACTGTGCAAGACGAAGGACGGCAATATCAACGTCAACATGGAAGACGATGCCATTCGCGGCCTGACGGTCATCAAGGATGGCGAAATCACCTGGCCTGCGCCTGCGCTGAAATTGCCTGCAGCCAAACCGGCTGCAGCCAAACCCGTTGCTGCACCTGCCGCGCATGGTAAGGGTGGTGCGCCAGCCTCGGCAGGAAAAACGGCCGTCCTGTTCGGCGCCGTTGCGTTGCTGTTCCTGCTCATCGGCGCTTTCGCGCCCGCAGCGTTTCTCGGACATTTCACCGTTTTCGTGCTCGCCTGTTTCGTAGGTTACATGGTGGTGTGGAACGTCACTCCCGCCCTGCATACCCCGTTGATGAGCGTCACCAACGCGATCAGCAGCATCATCGCTATCGGTGCGCTGGTGCAGATTGCACCTCCGCTGGCGGAAGGTCTCGATCGTCCGGATGGATGGATACGCTGGTTGGCGGTGGCGGGTATCGCGCTCACTGCAGTCAATATGTTCGGCGGCTTCGCTGTTACCCGGCGCATGCTGTCGATGTTCCGCAAGTGAGCTTGTAGCTAGTGGCCGGTAGCTAGTAGCAAAACCAGGTTGGCTACCCGCGACAAGCTACTGGCTACCAGCTAGAACCAACTGATCAATGTTTAAGGTAAACAATTATGTCTGCAAGCTTGGCAAACGTTTCATATATTGGTGCGATCATTCTTTTTATCCTCAGTCTGGGCGGTCTGTCCAGCCCCGAGTCTTCCCGGCGCGGTAATCTCTACGGCATGATCGGTATGACCATCGCCGTGCTGGCCACGGTGTTCGGTCCACGTGTCACGATGGCAGGTATCCCATGGATCATCGGTGCGATGGTGGTGGGTGGCAGCGTCGGACTTTATGCTGCCCGCCGGGTACAAATGACGCAGATGCCGGAACTCGTAGCATTGATGCACAGTTTGGTTGGTCTTGCCGCCATGCTGGTCGGTTTCGCCAATTACATCGATCCGATGGCGGCATTGAATCTGTCCGGTGCTGAAAAATCGATCCACGAGATCGAAGTCTATATTGGCATATTGATCGGTGCAGTGACATTCGCAGGCTCCCTGATCGCCTTCGGAAAACTGTCGGGCAAGATCGGCGGCAAGCCTTTGTTGCTGCCGGGACGTCACTTCATGAATCTGGCGGGCTTGCTGGTTGTTATCGCGTTCGGCTGGCAATTCATGCATGCTGAATCGGTCAGTGCGGGCTTGATAGCCTTGGCCGTGATGACCGTGATCGCACTGTTGTTCGGCATTCACATGGTGATGGCCATCGGTGGCGCCGATATGCCGGTGGTGGTGTCCATGCTGAACAGCTACTCCGGCTGGGCGGCAGCTGCAACCGGCTTCATGTTGAACAACGACCTGTTGATCGTCGTTGGTGCCCTGGTGGGATCCTCCGGCGCGATTCTGTCCTACATCATGTGTCGGGCGATGAATCGCAACTTTATCAGCGTTATCGCGGGCGGATTCGGCACTGGAGGTGGCAAGCCAGCCAAGAAGGCTGACGGTGATGCTGTGCCTGCCGGGGACGTGGTGTCTATCAGTGCTGTCGAGACGGCAGAACTCTTGCGCGATGCCAAGAGCGTGATCATCGTGCCGGGATACGGCATGGCAGTGGCTCAGGCACAGCATACGGTCAATGAGATCACGCAGTTTTTGCGCGAGAAAGGTGTCAACGTGCGTTTCGGCATCCACCCGGTTGCCGGCCGTATGCCCGGCCACATGAACGTGCTGCTGGCCGAAGCCCGTGTGCCTTACGACATCGTGATGGAGATGGACGAACTCAATGCGGACTTCCCGGATACTGACGTTGCCATGGTGATCGGTGCCAACGACATCGTGAATCCGGCAGCCCAGGAAGATCCGACTAGCCCCATCGCCGGCATGCCGGTGCTGGAAGTCTGGAAGGCCAGGACCTCCATCGTGATGAAGCGCAGCATGGCTTCAGGCTACGCCGGTGTTGACAATCCGCTCTTCTATAAAGAGAACAACCGCATGCTGTTCGGCGATGCCAAGAAAATGCTGGAAGAAGTTTTCGTTGCGTTGAAATCATAACGAAACAGAAAACTTATCGCCGCGCAAACGACAAGTCAGGCCCGATTTAAGGCATGCCGATTCGTGTACAAGGCGCGCACCGAGCTGGTGGTCAAGCGTTCCATTGCAACGGGCTATGCGGGTCTGGACAACGACCTGTTCTGCATGGACAAGACCATGCTGGTGTTTGATGATGCGAAGAAGGTCGTCGGGGATGTGATCAAGGCATTAGCTTAAATCCTTCTGCTTAACCAGTTTAGCGATTGAAAATACAGCCGTTTCCGCACTCCGGAAACGGCTGTATCTTTATCAGGATCAACTGTCTGAAAGTGCCTTTCGCCGTTCTGGCGGGGTGCTGTGTCATAAGCGGATGGTCGCATAGTCGGTGGCCAATTAGAAAACGCTCAAAATATGATCAAATAAATGAGTCTCAACAGCCGGATGAAAGCTGAAATTCCATATTGAACTTCAGCCGGCTGCATGGGTAGCTTCTTGCGCTCGCCACATCTGGTGTCAGGAGCTTGCTGCTCGGTGCGACGCTGATCGTCATTGCCAAAATTATCTGTGACCGGGTCGAATCGCTCAAATCGGACGGCGAATTATTTGGGCGTTAATAATCAGATCGGGAAGGCGACGATCGCTGCTCTCTTTGTGCGCTAGCGCACTGAGAAGACATTGAAAAATGGGCGATGATGGACGTGCCGGTGCAGCCATGATCGGATAGTTCGCAACGGGTTCATCCTGAAGCTACAGGCTAAAATTCTTTCGGCCTGCTGCAATTGGTCGCAATTCTCAATCCTCTATTAAGGAATCCAAAATGAACAAACTATACATTACCGCAATCCTGACCGTAACCAGTCTCGCTTTCAGTGCCGGCGCGATGGCGGAAACCATGTCGAAAAGCGAATACAAGTCTGCTGAGAAAAACATCAAGGCAGAGTACAAGTCCGCCAAGGAAAATTGCGGTTCTCTTGCCGGTAACGCCAAGGATATCTGCAAGGCCGAAGCAAAAGGCAAGAAAAATGTCGCGGAATCCGAACTCGAAGCGCGCTACAAGCCTTCCAAAGATGCTGACTATGAAGTCAGTCTTGCCAGGGCGAAAGCAGATTACGCAGTAGCCAATGAAAAATGCGATGACAAAGCGGGCAACGTCAAGGATGTCTGTGTGAAAGAAGCGAAAGCGGCTCTGGTGAGTGCCAAATCAGATGCCAAGGCACAGCTGAAAACCTCGGAGGCAAATGCGACAGCCCACGAGGATTCCTCTGATGCACGCATGAAGGCGAAAGAAAAAGGCAGCGAAGCACGCAAGGACGCAACGGCTGACAAACGTGATGCAGATTATGAAGTGGCGAAAGTAAAATGCGATGCAATGTCGGGAAACGCCAAGGACGCTTGTGTGAGTAAGGCAAAGATGCAATATGGCAAATAAACCACCGGGCATGAATTTCCCGGATTTATTTCTTCTGGCGCACCAATAAATCAAGGGGTCAGGCTGTTCGCCTGGCCCCCGTCATTGCGATATATTGGAAACAGTCAACGATTCATACCGATTCAGGCAGCTAATTTAGCGGACCCCGGTTTTAAGACAGTAGTCGGAAATGCTGCTTATCTAAAATCTGCTTCTGTATGTCAACAACGCCCTTGTGGGGCAAAACAAAAGAGGAGTTGTTATGAAAGGATTTGTGCAGGATATCGAGGGTCTCGCTGTAAAAAATGACGAGTTTCGCCAGGTGCTTTACACGGCAAAGTACTGCCAACTCGTCTTGATGGCGTTAAAGCCCAAGGAAGAGATCGGGGCGGAAGTCCACAAGCTCGACCAGTTCTTTCGCGTTGAGGAGGGGGCCGGTGAGGCGGTTCTCGATGGCGTCAGGACGGTGATCCGCACCGGCTTCGCGGTAGTCGTCCCGGCCGGGACGACTCACAACATCAACAATAACGGCAGTGTTCCACTGAAGCTCTATACGCTCTATGCGCCGCCGAATCATCGGGACGGCGTCGTCCACCATACCCGCGCCGACGCGGATGCTGACAACGAACACTTCGACGGTAAAACGACGGAATAGATCAAAGGTGGTAATTTCTTGTGTCGGAGTCACAAGAAGCTTCGCCGGCAGCACCGCTATGGAGCAGGATGAACCTGTCTAAGAGGCGCCGAGGCCTGACGCAGCAATGACTCAGCGCGACACCAGTTTTTCAGTGATGCTGCGCTGCGTGTTGATTAGATTCATCGGCAACTTTATTCCCGCGCAAATATGGAAAATCGGGCTGTTGCGACTGTTTTTCAGGAGAACCGAATGACCGGAACGTTTCGAAACCGGCTATAGAGCAAAGTATATCCTGCGCCAGATTCCGTAACAGCCGTTGTGTGATTATCTGCGGCTTTTGATGACGAGCAATGCGCCCAGCAAGCTTTCGATCAGGTAGGCGATGCTGCTGATGCCGTGCAGCATTTTGAATTGCCCGGACAGTGCGCTGTGCATCACGTCAACAGGTAGGGCCTGTGACTTCAGATCGGACATGACAGGCTGAATACCGAACTGTATTATCAATGTAATCAATAACATGGATGATACTGTCCAGAACAGCTGCCGGCGTATCACCGCGCGGCCTGACTGGCTGACGTAAAATCCGAGCAGATACAAGCCGCAAATCAGGCCTAGATAGCCTGCCCAGACAAACATCTGTCCTGCCAGCATGCCTGCCAGTTGCCTGTCGGGCAGTGCGTGAAACAGGACAGGTACGGCGAGATAGCCGATGGCCCACAAGCTGCCGACCCAGGCGGTGATGGAAAGTGAGGCTAAATGATGAGTGATATTTTTCATATGAACGAGAATATCACAGCTGGCTTAGTCCAAGGTCAGCTTGCAGCGTGGCGGAGATTGATAAAACAACCAGCCCGCTAAGCAATCGGCGGATTCAACTCTGAATCGCCGCTATTTGGCAGCGGGTTTATGAAAAAATGACAGCACAGTCTGCGCGAGCGAGTTAATCGCAGATTCTTGTTTTTCCCACTCAAACTGATCCACCTTTGCATCTTCCTGCAAATGTAGTTCGGAAAAATTTTCCGGTGCGACTGAGTAGAGCAGTCCGGGCGAAAATTGCTGTTCCATCACACATTCTCCTTTCAAGTCTTTAACTTGCATTAATAGTATATACAGTAATACTGTTAGTGCAAGCCGATAATTGTTACAGTTTGACGGGATGAAACCGACTGGCAGCAGAATATCGCTGAACCTGCCTGTAGCTTCGATTCCCTGCATGGCAGTCCCGCCGGAAAACATCGTCGCAACTGGTGTCAAAACAGTTCAATCGTGGAGTACAATTTGCGAAGTTAAAAGATTTACGGACATCATTTAAACGTTACACTATGAGCCTGTGCATGAATGCGCGTAGGCTTTTTCAAAATGGCTCAACTGTCCACCACATATGCATGTCACATATGAAGATACCCGCCTTTAATCCATCCTCTGTCACTCAATTGGCCGGCATTTTTTTCGGCGTGGCATTGTTAATGGCCTCATATGAATCCATGAAAGAGCTTATCTTCATGGGAGATCTGACGGACTGGGAATCGCATTCGGTTACAATTTTCGTAACCGCTGTATTTGCTACCGCAGCCTCGTTTTTTATGCGCAAATGGGCTGTTGGAGAAGCCGAGGTGCGCATTGCTGCCACAGCCTTCGAGACACAGGACGGCATGGTTATCACGGATGCCCGTCGAGTTATCCTGCGGGTCAACCATTCTTTTACCGCGATTACCGGCTACACGGCGGATGAGGCGGCAGGGCAGACACTGGACCTGCTCAAATCTGACCGCCATGATCAGAGTTTTTATGCCGCCCTGTGGGAAAGCGTCGATCGCACCGGGACATGGCAGGGCGAAATATGGAGCCGGCGCAAAAACGGTGAAGTCTATCCGGAGCGGCTTGCGATCACCGCCGTGAAGGGAGGCAACCGGGCAATCAGCCATTATGTCTCCACGATGCACGACATTACCCATCGTAAACAGGCCGAAGAGCAGATTCGCGTGCTGGCTTTCTACGATAACTTGACGCAACTGCCCAATCGCCGTCTGCTAAACGACAGACTCGAACAGGCCATATCCGCCAACAAGCGCAGCGGTAGTTACGGCGCACTGATGTTTCTCGATCTGGATAATTTCAAGACGCTCAATGATACCCAGGGGCATAGTGCGGGCGATGCGCTGTTGATTGAGGCTGCACATCGCCTTGTCAGTTGCGTGCGCGAGGTGGATACGGTTGCACGATTCGGTGGCGATGAATTCGTCGTGATGATCAACAATCAGGGCGATGATAAGGACGAATCGAGCGCGCATGCCGGCATCGTCGCAAAAAAAATCTGCGCCTCTTTGGCCGTTCCCTACCTGCTCAAAGTCGGGCACGAGGGAAAAGCGCAAACGACGGTTGAGCATCAATCTTCCGCAAGTATTGGCGTGGTGATGTTTGGCCAACACGAAGTCGACAAGGAGGATCTGCTCAAGTGGGCGGATCTGGCCATGTATCAGGCCAAAAACGCCGGGCGCAATCAGTTCCGCTTTTATGAAGCGGGAACCATCGCGAGCAAATAAGCCCTGCAGCGATCACGGCCAGGATCTGCAGCCTGTGCGAGTTATACCGAGTGTGTATGAATCGTCAGTTGTTCGCCGGCCATCTGCTCGAATTTCCGTATCTCATGGATGTGTGCCATATTCAGCGTCGAGTCCTTGAGCAGCAGCAGCATCCCGTTGCTTGTCATGATGTCGCGTGTAAGCAGCATGTGCTCGCGCAGCTGACCGCTGGTCAACTGGAACTCGGTCCCGGCATGACTGTGCTGCCCGGCATGGGCCACCAGCTCGCGGAATACATCGACAACGTCAGGATCGTAGCGCGAGCCACGGGCATTGATAACCATATTGAGCGCTAGGTTCGGCGCCAGTTTGCTGCGCCCGATCAAGCCCTCCTGTAGCGATTCATAATCACTGGCAACCAGCAATATGCGTGCACCCAACGGAATGGCAGATTCGCTCAGCCCCGACGAGTTACCGATTCCGTCGTAATGTTCGCGATGATAGCGTATCAGTTCTGCGGCATCGGCCAATGGCGCAAGCGCCATCAATATCGCGGCCGCACGCAGCGGATGTTTGCCAAACTGGACACGCTCATCGTAAGACAGTTCGACGAAAGGCCTGTCCAGCAGGTGGTCAGGCAGGCCGATCTTGCCGATACTATGCAGCTGCGCGGCAATCTCCAGATTCTGAATCTCTGTTTCCGGGCAGCCCATTCCTTGTGCAATGTTGCGGCACAGTTCTGCAATACGTCGCGAATGTCCGTTCATCGTGCCACGGCGCAACTCCATCAGATTGGAGAAAATATGAATGGTGGCGAAGTAATCTTTTTTCAGTTGCCCGTGCGCATGATCCAGCGATTCGAGTGCGCAGCTGAGCTCTTCGGTACGCTGGCGCACCTTGTCCTCCAGGCTGGCGTTGAGTTCCTTCAAAGTCTCATTCTGTTGCTGCGTCAACGCTTCCAGCCGTTGTTTTTCGGCCAGCAGATTTTTTCGTTCCAGTGCATCGCGCACGATCAGCACGATTTCGTTGTCGTCCCACGGCTTGGGGATGTAACGATAGATCTCGCCGCGATTGATCGCCGCGATGGTGGAACTCAGGTCAGAATGTCCGGTCAGCAGAATGCGTATCACATCCGGCCATTTGCCGCGTATCTGCTCCATCACCTCGGCGCCGGTCATCTGCGGCATGCGCATGTCGCAGATGACCAGATCGACCGTTTCATTTTCAAGCAGGGTAAGCGCCTGCGCACCGTTTTCCGCAATGAGTATGTTATAGCCGAGCGGACGGAACAGGCGTTTGAGCGAGTTCAGGATATTGGCCTCGTCGTCGATAAACAACAGCGTCGCGGGCGTGCTTTCAGGCAAGATTGCTTCTGGTTTCATGTCTTCGCTCCTTGGTAACAGTTTTTTGCACCGGCAGCCAGACCCGGAAGGTCGTGCCGTCAGCTCCGCTTTGCACGTCGATTTTGCCGTGATGTTTTTCCACGATCCGGTAGGATACTGAAAGCCCCAGCCCGGTCCCTTCGCCCACCGGCTTGGTGGTGAAGAACGGATCGAACAGATGCGGGATATGCTCAGGCGGGATGCCCCGGCCGGTATCGGCCACCTCGAACCATATTTTGTCGCCTTCGTGTCCGGTACGCAGGGTGATTGTGCCGCGCACCTCGATGGCATGGGCGGCATTAACCAGCAGGTTCATGAACACCTGATTGAGCTGGGAAGACAAACAGTATATTTTCGGCAATGTGCCGTATTCCCTGATTACTTCGCATTTGTATTTCAACTCATTCCACACGACGTTCAGCGTGGAATCCAAAATCTGGTGCACGTCAGCCCATCCCCAGTGATCCGCGCTGTCGGCGTGGGAAAATTCCTTCAGGTCGAGAATGATTTTCTTCACCTGCTCCAATCCCTGGTGAGATTCGGCAATCAGCGCCCTGGTGTCCTCGCGGATGTAGGTGAGATCGATCTTCGCCTTGAGCCGGTGCAGCTCGTCCAGCAGCGGGTTGTCGGCACCCGTCAGCGCTTCGGCAGCCTCGGATTTATCAATCACAACGAAGATATCGGACAGATATTTTTCCAGCGTGCCGAGGTTGGAATTCACATAACCGATCGGGTTGTTGATTTCATGCGCTACACCGGCGGCGAGCAGACCGATGGCTGCCATCTTTTCAGATTGCAGCAACTGGTTTTGAGTCTGTTCCAGCTGCTTGTTCGTTTCCACCAGTTGCGCATTGATAGCCGCGACATGCCGGTACTGTGCGAGTACCTGTGCTTCGGTTTTCTTGTGCTCGGTGATGTCATACTTGACGCCCAGATAATGAGTTATGCACCCGTCCGCGCCGCGTATCGGGGAGACGAAGCCGGATTCGATATATTCACTGCCGTCCTTGCGCCGGTTGGTGATCTCGCCAGTCCATGCCTCACCACGCGCCAGGTGAGCCCACATGTCATCATAGACTTCACGGGAAGTACTGCCGGAATGCAGGATGCGCGGATTCTGCCCGATCACTTCGTTCAGCTGGTAGCCTGACGCCCTGACGAAGGCATCGTTGACATATTCGATGTTCGCGTCGAGGTCGGTGATGATGATCGTGTTGGGGCTTTGCTCAACGGCTTGGGAAAGTTTGCGCAACTCGTCTTCCGCACGCTTGCGCTCGATCTCTGTTCCTGCCCTGGCGGCAATGATTTCAAACACGCCTCTTGCCATCGGCGGCGGAACGGTTTTGTGCCGTGAAATTGCGCAGAGTATGCCGTTGACCTTGCCGTTGTTGTCCCGTATCGGTATGCCGACATAGGCTTCCGCGCCCATGTCGGACAGATATTTATCGGAAGGGTGCAAACGGCTGACCCCTTCCGGGTATTCGCAGTAGCCCATGCCGGCCAGGCTGTTGAACGTGGTCCCGGACAGATCGAATGCGTGCTGCTCAATCGTTTTGCCATCGCGTTGCACGGCCAATGCCCGCATCCTGCCGTCATCCTCCAACTTGCCGACGATGACACACTCCATGCCAAGCCAGGTGCTCAGTCCGCGTACCGTTTCGCGGAAAAATGCCGCACCGACGTTGGCCACCGCCGTTCCAATCAGGATATGGAACGCGGCTTCCGTCTGCTTGTAGCGTGTGATGTCTTCGAGGATGTGCATCGAATGAAGATAAACGCCCTGTTCGTCACGCACGGAGAAGGAACGCGAGCGATAGACCGTGCCGTCGACGTCTACCTCTTCTTCTCCTGCTTCTCCTTCTCCTTCCATCGCCATCAGGCAGTTGCGCAGGGGGCCGGCGGCTTTCGGGAAAATTTCGTAATAGGGGCGACCTACGAGTTCATCGAGCGGAATCCCGGCGCATTGCTGGTAAACCTTATTGCAATGCAGAATACGAAACTGTTTGTCGTGCAGAAAGATAGGGTCGTTCAGCACATTGAGTGCAGTCATCCATTCCCGGTGCGTCTGCGCGATATTTTTGTGCATGTTTACCGGGACGGCGTGCATGAACGGCAGTATGCGATGAGCTGCTCGCAGTTTGTGTTGCCGTTTTTTTTTCGCGTCGCCCATGATTTTTTCTACGCTGCCAGCATAAATTCACATCGCTATTTTACGAAGATTAACCCGGCCAACTCTATTGGCATATTCTGATTTTTCATAGCGATTTTCTTATATCAATAATAGGAAAATGACTATGCCGTCGCCCGATAGCGTCCTGCATTATTTACTTATGGCGGATTCAACTCTGAAGTGCAACTTTTGTAGAAATTCACACATCCGCTGATGTTTTTGTTAAAAGCAGATGAAGTTATGGAAAAGTAACGCTTGTCAGTCCGGTTCGCAGAATTTTGCTGTCAGGGCGCGGATTTCCAGTTTTCCGGAAATTAAGATGCGCTGGTGCCGGACGATTTTCCAGCGATCAAAACCTGGCGACAGAAAATGTTCGATCCGGCGCATATTCCGGAAATGTGCGATTGTCAGGACTGTTGGCGATGAAGCGGGGAGCGGGAAAAGTCGTGAATTATCCAGGCTGGTATTTGTGCGCACCTTCAACTGACGATAATGTCAGTTGAAGGTGCGTTGATTGAAAAGTATGTCTGACTTTGAATAATGACTTTACACAGGGATGGCACGCTAGTGTCCACTGGCGCCTTCAGCCTTGTTGAGTGCCGCGTCGATTTCAGACTCTGCAGCCAGCCAGTCAGCCACATCATCACCTCCACTGAAGCCACGACGTTCGGCATGAAAATAGGCGGCAACGGCAACCTGATTTTGACGCTGCTGATGCTCGGCTGCCTTGCGATCGATGGCAGCTTGTTTATGCAGTCCTTTTGTTCCGTGTACGGTATGCGAC
The DNA here is from genome assembly GCA_030645535.1 of Gallionella sp. Lineage (GTDB taxonomy): Bacteria > Pseudomonadota > Gammaproteobacteria > Burkholderiales > Gallionellaceae > Gallionella. The sequence continues at coordinate 14,723 of JAUSNM010000090.1, forward strand.
ATGATGCTCCTCCATTGAAAAACAGTCAGGTATCGAGAGTCGACGGGCATGGCGTATTCAAGTGCAGCCATAGGTTTGCACGTTACGCTCACGACGGCATCGGCACCGTGCGGAAACACACATAATGAAAATTAGCTATTGACCATGTAATAATTCAAAGCGAATGATGCTGTCCCGGATTTTGTAAATGGGGTTCCCACACTGCGGCGACATCTGTAGTGTCAAACGACCGTTCCTGAAAATATTGAGACTGTTTGTACAAGCTTGCAGATAACATTCATCGGGAGAATATATGCGCAAACTGTCTGATTATGTCGAGATAGCTGCAACGGAATATTTGCAGGAGACGGGTCGCGGCGAACTGGATTCACGCTGGATTGCGGAATTTTTTCAGGACTATGGCGTGCAGGATGATTATCCCGGGCAGGATCTGGTCGCTTTTTACGCATTGGTGCAAAAAGCGCTTACACTGAAAACCGACAGGCTCGAAAAGCTGGCGCGCTTGCAACGATAGTCGGAGGATACGATGCAAATTGAAATCTGGTCGGACATGATCTGCCCCTGGTGCTACATCGGCAAACGACGTTTCGAGAAAGCACTTGAACAATTCGGGCAGCGCGAAAACATAAACGTGATATGGCGCAGCTTTGAGCTTGACCCCGCTGCACCGCCCCGGCACCCGGGCACTTTGAACGAGATGCTGGCGCGCAAATACGGCATTAGTTCGCAACAGGCGGCGCAGATGAATGCTCGCGTAACGGGACTCGCCAGAGAAGTCGGTCTGGAATATCGTTTGACCGATGCCCGTCCCGGCAACACCTTCGACGCACACCGCTTGCTGCACTGCGCCGCAGCGCATCAACAAGGTGACCTGGCTGTCGAGTGCATCATGCACGCGTACTTTTCCGAATCATTGCCGGTGGGTGAGCGTGCCGCGCTGGCGCTTCTTGCACCGAGGTTCGGGATTGCCGAAAACGAAGCAATGGCAATGTTTGAGAGTGATGATTACTTTGACGCGGTACGAACCGATGAGGCACGCGCAGCACAAATCGGCATTACCGGCGTACCATTCTTTGTATTCGATGGGAAATCGACACTCTCAGGCGCACAGCCAGTCGAAGTGTTTGCCGAAATGCTGCAACAAATGCAATCGGGATAACGCTCTGTCTGGTGAGTGTCTGAAACCACCATCCACAATAGTTCAGATTATGGACAACGACATCAACGCGAAAATCCAGCCAGATACTGCTGACAACAAGTTCGGCGTGCACGCTGACGTGTTGAAACTCGGCCTCGTGAGCCTGCTGACAGATCTCAGTTCCGAGATGATCTTTTCGGTCTTTGCGATTTTCTTCACAACGATCGCCGGAGCCTCGGCGGCCTTGCTGGGCCTGGTCGAAGGCTGTGCCGATTTGTCCGCATCCTCCCTGAATTACCTGTCAGGTTGGTTGTCTGACCGGACCGGAAAACGCAAGGTATTCGCTCTGGCCGGATATGCTTTCTCCACGCTGGCCAAGATCATCCTGCTGGTCACCAGCTCAGTAATCGGACTCAGCGTGTTTCGTGTCATCGAAAGGCTGGGCAAGAGTTTTCGTGGGCCGCCGCGCGATGCCTGGCTGGCTGTAGTTGCCGACAAGGCGAACAGAGGTTACTCATTTGGTGTGCACAAGGCACTGGATAAGACCGGAGCCATTGTCGGTCCTCTTGTCGCATACGGTCTGCTTTGGTGGTTTGGAGACGGGACTTCTGCGTATCAGATATTGTTCTGGGTAGCCCTGATTCCCGCTCTTGCCAGCATTCTGGTGTTAAGCCTGATCAAGGATCAGCCATGCCCTCAGCACCGGCGCGAGAACATGTTCGATACGTGGGAAACATTGAGTCCGCAATTCAAGCGCTATCTCATCACGGCAAGCATCTTCTCGCTGGCCTATTTCAGTTTCGGTTTTCTGTTGTTGCGTGCCCACAGCGCGGGTTTTGCCACCAGGGATATCGTGTTGCTGTATGCCTTGTTTAACTTGTCTTCTGTCGTAGCGTCCCCGCTTGTCGGCAAACTCGGAGACAGCATAGGCCGCGCGCGTATCATCCTGTCAGGTTACCTGATCTATCTGTTGATGAGCCTGGGGTTCGCATTCGCAACTACGCAATGGCAGCTTATCGTGCTGTTCGTCATCTACGGGTTGTTCTATGCTATCGACGAAGCGCAGAGCAAAGCCTTTATCGCTGATATAGAACTGGAGCGCCGCGCATCCGCGATCGGTGTTTACAATTTCGTAACGGGCATCATCTACTTGCCAGCCTCGCTGATTGCAGGAGGATTGTGGCTGTTGAATCCGGCCAGCGCTTTCATTGCGGCGGCATGCCTGGCTCTTGCAGCTATTGTGGCTTTCCTGATTTTGCGGCCGGACCGGCATTGCGTCTGAACAACAGGGCGACAGGTGCTTTTTGTTTCTCCAGAATTACCAGCGCAATTCCACCGAGTATGGCGACAGACGCCAATACCAGGCGCAGGGTTACGGATTCGCCAAGGAAGACGATGCCACCCAGGGCGGCAATGACCGGAACGCCAAGTTGCACTGTCGCGGCATTCGCGGCTTTTAACGCAGGCAATGCGGTGTACCAAATGGCATACCCTATTCCGGAAGCCAGCGCGCCCGATGAAACCGCGTACCAAAATCCGGCGCTATCCAGAGAGGCGCCATCATGCATCAACAGGCTCAATGCCGCAGCGACAGGGGCAGCGCGCAGGAAATTCCCCGCCGTCACCCTGATGGGATCGCCCGCGCCCCTCCCGCGCAAAGAATAGACGCCCCATGCAATCCCGGCACTCAACATCAACAGAGAACCTGACAGGGGCGGTGCAGAAAGACCTGGCAGCAACAGACTAACCAGCCCTCCTGATGCCATCACCAGACCTGCGAGCTGCGGTCTTCGCAGACGTTCCCCCATCCAGACGCCATATCCGATCATCGTTGCCTGGACAGCGCCAAAGAGCAGTAGTGCACCCGTAGCGGCGGACAGGCTCAGATAAGCAAAAGAAAAACCTGCCGCATAAGCAAATAACGCAAATGCGGACAGCCAGTTGCCACGGCCGGCAGGTGTGCCGCGACTAATCAGCGCGATCAGACTAAGCATTGCCGCTCCGGAGATCAGCCGGATTGTCGTAAAACTCGCAGCGTCGATACCGGTGTGTTTTAAAGCGACACGACACAGCAGCGAATTGCCCGCAAATGCAATCATGGCCAGCGACGTCAGGATAACTAAGCGTGCATATGACATTTCATTCCTTCAGACAGTACACCAGGGCACCCGACAGTGATGTGGGAATGGCAGGTGTTGGCAGCGAGGTAAATTTCGTTTCTTGTATTAGCCTTCCTGAAAGCTGCCATTGGAATTGTGCGCTCAGGTAATTTACAGGTAACCCGTTCGCAAATATTGGTGACATGCGGCTGCAGCCGGCAGTCAGACGCAACACCGCATCGTCAGGTCAGGTGCGTTCATGTGTCGGAACCATAAGAACCGGGCATGCGGATTTATGCAGAACGCCTTCGCTGACACTGCCCACAATAAGTTGATACATTGCACCTTGACCATGAGAACCTAAAACAATCATATCTGCATCGAGTTTCGATGCCTCTTTCAGAATAGTTTCTACCGTCGCACCTTGCACAAGAAGGGCTGTTGTATCCAAACCTGCCTTGCGCAATCGATCCGCAATATCTTGAATCTGCTGGTGCTCGCGGTGGAACATTTCCGAACGGGAGTCCCGGATACATTTCGGATCCGTTTCAAATCCGACAAAGTCAGGCTCAGGTTCTGCGACATGAAGGATCCACACCCTTGCTGACAGTGCCTTGGCGATCTCTTCGACCTTTTGCACAACCTTTTCTGTAGATTCAGAAAGGTCAACACCCGCTAGCAGCTTCATATCCTCTCTCCATCAGTTACGTACCAGGCCGGGTGTTCCCCTCAACATCAGGATCGTCAGTCCGATGATTCCATCGCGGCAAGATATTCACCCCGCTGAGCAGCGCCGTTCAACCTGGCCCGTTTTAGCAAGGCCTGCTGTGCCGCAACGACGTTTTCGGCCTTACCTTGCCAGGCTTGCAATACCGTTTGTTGCAGGGCGCGGCCGTAAGAAAATGAGATCAACCAGGGCGCATCAGGAAAACCGGCATTCATGGCGTTGAGGTTGCGCGTCGCCTCTTCCGGGCTCAGACCGCCTGAGAGAAAGTTGATACTCGGCACCGCCACCGGTACGGTGCGTCGGAATACCTGCATAGTCGCTGCGGCGATCTCTTCGGCATTGGCCCTGACGGGATGATTCTTGCCCGGCAGCACCATGTTGGGCTTGAGTATCATGTGCTCCAGCACGACGTGATGGCGGTGCAGGGCATGAAAAACCGCCCTTTGCACAGCTTCGGTTACCTCGGCGCAACGGGCCAGGCTATGATCACCGTCGATCAATACCTCCGGCTCGACGATGGGCACAACGCCCTGTTCCTGGCATGCAGCGGCATAGCGCGCCAGCATCTCGGCGTTGGCGGTGATGCCAAGCGCCGTGGGATTGCGCTCATTGATCGAGTAAACCTCGCGCCACTTGGCAAAACGCGCGCCCTGACTTTTGTAGCGCTGCAAGCGCTCAGCCAACCCGTCCAGGCCATAGGTAATCAGATCGCCTGGCGACAGCGCCAGTTGCCCCGTACCCTTGTCCACCTTGACGCCGGGAACAATACCGCGCCGCGCCAGCACTTCGGGCAAAGGGGTTCCATCATCGCTGATCTGTCCAAGGGTCTCCTCGAACTTGATTACGCCGCTAATGTAGTCCTCGATGCCGGGGGCGGTAAACAACAGCGCGCGATAGGCACGGCGGTTTTCCTCGGTGGATTCAATGCCAATCGGCGCAAAGCGCTTGGCGATGGTGGGGTGGCTCTCGTCTGCTGCGAGAATGCCCTTGCCCCGTTGAACCATCTGTTCTATCGTGGCCTGGAGTTCGTCTGCAATTGTCATGATTCATCTCCTGTGATGGATTTGGTAATAACCGATATGCCGTCACTGCTTTTTTGATTTGTTGGCTTCCTCAGGTTTTACGTTGTTGTCCCCGGGCCATGATCGGTTTCCTCGTTGATATCAGTCGCAACACATGGCGTGCAAAGTCCTTGTTCGCCACGAGTCCCCATAATACGCTGTCCGGACATAGCACTGTGGTAACTAACACAAAATCATGTAATGAGGCAACTCTGTGTTCTCTACCTTGCATGGGGAAAACCAGGACGGGGATAGCATGTCTGAGCGAATTCGTTTTACCAGACAGCAGACTGCCAGTTCTGCTTAATCAACCTCTCCATCGAATTTTCGGAAAGTTGAATTTTTAACCTGAGAAAAGTATTAGGACATCTGGGATAATCAACTCTCTTGAACGCGTTAATAATACAGGTTGCGTGATGCAAAAAATCAATACATTTTTCCCCTCAGTTGGAGAGATTGCACACAAAGGTGTGGTGCAAGCCTCGGGTGCATCGTCAATTGATGATGCCGTCGTGCTGATGGAAACCAACAATTTGAGCGATGTCATTTATGTTGTGGAACAAGGACACGCCATTTTCACGGTAGAGGATCTGATTAAGTATCGCCGGCAAGGGCGCAGTATGTCAGCGCGACTGGATGAACTGGAGCAACGCCTTCTGGTTTATGTCAATGAAGATGAAAATGTATTGCATATGCTTCCCTTATTCGACGACAGAAACTGCCGTTATCTCGGTGTAAAAAATGCAGACGGCAATTTGAACGGCATTGTTACCTACACCGACGTGCTGGCTTCGGTCGATCCTGCTGTGATGATAGAGCACAAAACCCTGGCGGAAGTGTTGGAAAAGGGCAGTATCGAAACGATAAGTGAATCGACACGGACTGAAACGGTGTTGGATCAGTTGATATACCCGGAAGATGCGATATTGATCGCGGAGCAAGGCAACCTGGTTGGGATTGTCACGACCAGGGATGTCGTCAGAATGATACGCAACAGCGTCGATATGTCTCTGCCGATACGCTGCTATATGACAACGCCGGTCTGCACAATCAATCGTCGCGAAACGATCAAGGCGGCAATTGAACACCTGAAAGAACGAAAATTTAAACGTGCGATCGTGGTGGATGATGATGGCAATGTAAACGGCGTAATCACCCAGCGGGAGCTAATCAGCATTACCTATGGTCGCTGGGCCGAGTTGATGAAATTGCATGCCCATGAACTTGGTGAACTCGTGCGGGTGCTGGAATCGAAAAATATCAAGTTACAGATGGAGTCCTTGACTGATCCGCTGACGGGCACAGGAAACCGTCGAATGATTAATCAAGCTATTGAATCCGAAATTGGCAGATATTACCGGCGCGAAATGACGACTTTCTCGGTGTTGCTGCTGGACGTCGATTTTTTCAAGAACATCAACGATGCGCATGGGCACCCGTTCGGCGATGAAGTTCTAAAGTCTCTGTGCAATAGGCTGAAAGGAATATTGCGCGTCTCCGACATACTTGCGCGCTGGGGGGGCGAAGAGTTTGCCATCTTGCTGCCAGCTGCGGATTTGGATTCGGCAACCATGCTGGCCGAGAGAATGCGAGCTGACATTGCGCAGACTCCCGTGGAAAATCAATCCGTCACTGTCAGTATCGGTGTAGCCGAATATCAACGGGGTGAATCGCTGGAAATGCTGTTGCAACGGGTTGATAAAGCGCTTTATGCAGCCAAACACACCGGACGCAACAAGGTGGTTTCAGCAGATTGACCCGGGCTCAACCGTGACAATGTGGCCGTGACAATCACGCAGGATACAAAGCAACCATTATCAATGAAACAGGATTGAAGGAGCTGGCAAGTCGGAGCAGGAAGAGAGCCGCCTCACGGTTTTACGCGTGGGCGAAACAGGAGGTATTCAATCAGGCTGTACCGGAGCAAGCGCCCAGCAGTTGCCCTTTGGGTGCGATCCTCCAATTACTTCAGCAGATGCAGCAAGCCGGTGGGGGTTGCGGTTGTTCTGGTGGATGCCGCTAAGGGCTGACCGATGGACGGCTAGATGGGGCTGCGGCGTGGTTAGCATATTCTTTCATTCTCTCGATTATCGACTGTGTTAGTGAGTGAGAGCCCGAAAGTTCAGCCAACTGGCTCGCAGCAATGAGGCCGAGTGCACCAGCAAGTGCGAGGGCGCTGGAGATTTCTGTTTTT
>JAUSNM010000034.1 GCA_030645535.1 Gallionella sp.
AGCTTCTTCAAGCCATCCAGCGCCTTGTTGACGTTTCCGTCGGGATCACCCTCTTTCGCCGGCAATTCAAACAACAGCGTCTCGACGTTGGCATTGACCATGTGTGCTGCGATTTGCGCACCCATCACACCGGCACCCAGCACGGCCACTTTACGGATATTCATAGCGATGCTCCAATACAGATTGGTAATGCAAAAACGGGAAGGCGAACCCGCCCGTCAGTCATACCGGCTTAGAAAATGTGCGCGTATTGCAAACTGAAGATATCCACCTGATTGCTGTAATTTCCGACAAGCGCACCCCGCCCGGCAGCCTGAGCAGCAGTCAATACCGGCACGTTCATGTTCAGCGCAGCATCCCTCATAAACAGGTGAGCATAACCAAAATCAATCGCATTCCCTTTGCTCGGCTTGTATTGCCCGCCCAATGACAGCCAGGTACGATCGCTATCGGGAAGACGTGCGATACGATAGGCGTCGGAAGTCGGCGTCTGATCATAAGCCAGCCCTGCTCTGGCCGTCCATTGCTCATTGTAGTGATGGTTCGCACCCACCGCGACGCGCCAGGTATCACGCCATTTAAACTGCACACTTTCCAAACTAAGCCCACTCGCAATCCCACTGCTGCGATAGAGGTCGAGAGATTGTATCGAACTCCACTGAGTCTGAGTTGCGTCGAGCAGCACATCCCATTGAGCGTTGGGTTGATACTTCATCCCAAGCGAAAAGGTCGCCGGCAAGTTGAGATCGGCCGTGAACGCGCTATCGCCAATTTGTGCCGCGGCCGCCGCACTCACCAACGTTTGGGCCGTTAACGCTGCGGTACGCCCGTAATAAGTGGCCGTACCCGATATTTTGTAATTCATCGCGGAGCGATAGGCCAGACCAACCGTCGTATTCGGGTTGACATTGAACATCGCCCCCAGGTTATATCCCCAGGTGCTGTCACTACCCGCAAGATTATTGCTGCCCTCCGTACCGGCAGGCGCGCCAAATGCCGCATAGTTGACTGCCTTGGTCAGGCCCGCATCAATTCGCTGCCAATTGACTCCGAAGCCAAAAGACAGACCATCGTTCACTTTGTAAGCCACGCTGGGATTCAGGTTGATCGTCTTGATTTCTGAACGGATGGCGTGAAAGCGCCCCATCCAGTTCGGGTCATATTCTGTCTTGAGTCCAAAAGGCGCACCCAATCCGATACCGGCACTCCATTTCGGGTCAAGTTCCCACGAAAAATAGGCAGCAGGCACGATGGCTGTGCTGCCTGCGTCTTTGCCGACAGGTGCAGCCGCGAAACCCGGTGCCGGAATTGTCGAGGCTGTATTCGCGAATGTTGCCGACGAGGCAATAACATTCCCGACCACGACAATCTGATGACCGTTCAAGCGCGACATGCCTGCCGGGTTGTAGAAAATCGTCGAGGCATCCTCGGCGCTTGCCGCGCCCCCTGAAAACGCATTGCCCAGACCGCTACCACTCTGCTCTATCAGCGCAAAGCCTGAAGCGACAGCCCCTCCGGTCATCACCAGCATCGCACCCGCTACAGACAAGCTGACTACCGTTTTCCTGAACATCATGATCGCGTCTCCCCGTTAGTTATTATTTTTATTAAACAAAAACCAGACTGCAAAAAACATCATAAATTCAAGAAGGTATGCCGCGCCTATACTTCTTCCGGCACCACGCGAGGCTTCCGCTCTTCATCGACGGCCACGTAAGTTAATTTGGCCTCGGTGACTCGCACACAAACAGGATCGGCAGGATCGCGCTGCGCAAATACTTCGACATCCACCGTAATGGAAGTGCGCCCGACTTTTTCGATGCGCGCGTAAAAACTGACAACATCGCCCATGAACAGTGGCTGTTTGAACTGGAAAGAATTCACCGCCACGGTCGCCACGCGGCCGCGGGCCCGATGCACCGCAGGAATACTGCCCGCGATATCCACTTGCGCCATGATCCAGCCGCCGAATACATCCCCGGTATAACTGCAATCGGTAGGCATCGCCACCACACGCAGCGTCGGCTGTCGATCAGGCAGTTTTGTGAGATTAGCCACGATCAACGCCTCTCGTAAAGCTGCTTGATTTGCGCAGCAAATCGCGTGGCGACTTCATCACGCTTGAGTTTCAGCGTAGGCGTCAGCAAGCCATTGTCGATGCTCCACGGCTCACGCAACAGCAACACACGGTTTACTTTCGCGTAGCCTGGAAATCCGCGCAGATTGCGCGCGATACGCCGCAGCACTTTGGCCTCGATACGGCTGTCCGTCAATGCTTCCGGCATATCCGGGCGGATGCCGATTTCATTGGCAAAATGCACCCACACCTCCAGATTCAATACCGCTAATGCCACCAGATAGGGATGCGCCTCACCGAATATCATCACCTGATCGAACAACGGATCATGCAAAATCGCCAGTTCCATATCGCTGGGAGGAATCTTTTCGCCATTCGACATGACGATGATCTCCTTGATGCGCCCGGTAATATAGACATGCCCCGTATCGGAGATATGCGCGATATCTCCGGTGTTCAGCCAGCCTTCGGAGTCGATGACCGCACTGGTCGCATCCGGGTTGTTCCAGTAGCCCAGCATCACGTTAGGGCCTTTCACCAGCAGCGCATTTTGAGCGCCCAAGCGCACCTGTACATCGCGTATCGGCTGCCCGACGCTGTCCGGGAAATTGTTTTCCAGATGATTCCCGCTGATAACAGGGCTGGTCTCAGTCAGGCCGTAGCCCTGCACGATAGGCAACCCCAGGCCTACAAACACGCGCGAGATTTCCGGTGAGAGTGCCGCACCGCCGCTGATCGAAACGCGCAGTCTGCCCCCCAGTTTATCGAGGACTTTTTGCGCCACCAGTTTTTGCAGCAGCGGCCAGAGCAGAAACGATGGACGCCATGCACCGCGCCCTTGATCGCGTTCGAAACGGGCCCAACCCGTTTCCACCGCCAGATGAAAAAGGCGGCGATTAAACCGCGGGCCTTCCTCCAGCTTGGCGCGGATCGCACCGTACACACGTTCGTAAATGCGCGGCACCGAGATCAGCAAGGTCGGACGTATGACCTGCAAGTCCTCCGACAACAGCGAAATAGAACGCGCAAACGCGACGGTGGCACCTGTCATCACGGTCAGGTAGTAACCCAGAGTACGCTCGAAGGTGTGTGACAGCGGCAGGAAAGACAGAAACAAGTCGTCCCCGCTCACGACGAAGGTACCCAGGCAGGCATGCGCGTTGCTGAGCATATTGGCATGACTTAACATCACGCCTTTTGGCTTGCCGGTCGTGCCCGAGGTGTAGATGATGCTGGCCAGATCGTTCATCTGACAAGCAGGTGCCGGCAGCAACGGTGCGGCTGACGGCAAAAATTCAGCGATAGCTTTTAAACGCGGTTCTTCACTGTTGCGCAGATTGTCGATACTGATAAAACGCACCACCCCGGCAAGTTGATCGCGCACCGTGCGCAAACCTTGCCACTGTTCGGCACTCTCGAACAACAATACCCTCACATCTGCATCATTCACGATGTAAGCGATATTGTCCGGCCTGTCCACGGTGTACAACGGCACGGTCACCAATCCCAGCGACATGGCAGCCTGATCGAACGCAATCCAGACGGGACAGTTGCGCAGCATGATTGCGACACGATCGCCGCGCTGCAGGCCCAAACTGTTCAGCGCCGCCTGCCAGCGTGCCACTTCCTGGTGCATCTGCCCCCAGGTCAAATCGCGCCAGGCATTCTGCTGAAAATACCGGTAGGCAATCTTACCTGGCGTTCGGCGCACCCGCTCCAGAAACAGGCCATGCAGCGTGCCTGCCTGTTCAGGTGAAATCACATCGTCAGTCAGCGCAACCATCTTTTTTCCTCATTAATCAAGAAACAAATCTCCAAATAAAGGTGTACCAGGCGACACCGCATATTGCCCGAAATCGCTCACCCCGGTACCGCGCAACACGTCTTCGTCGATATAAAAATTTCCGCTGCCGCCTGCATTCGTCAGAATCTGATAAGCCGCATCCGCGACGATGGCGGGCTTACGCGAAGCGCGCAAAATCGCAGCCGGGAAGTTGAATTCAATCGCAGCGGTAGCAATGGTGGTGCGCGGCCACAGGCAGTTCACCGAAATCTCAGGAAACTCCTGCGCCAGCCCCAGTGTGCACATGCTCATGCCATACTTGGACATCGTGTAAGCCAGATGCGGCGCGAACCACCTGGCATCCATATTCAGCGGCGGAGACAGCGTGAGAATGTGCGGATTGACGGCCTTTTCGAGATGCGGGATGCAAGCCTGTGACACCAAAAATGTGGCGCGCATGTTCACCTCAAACATCAAATCCAGCTTCCTGGCGGCAGTTTCCAGCGTAGGCGTCAGGCTGATCGCGCTGGCGTTATTGATCAGCACATCGATACCGCCAAAATGCGCCACGGTTTTAACCACGGCAGCCACTATCGCCTGTTCATCACGCACGTCAAGTTGAATGGCCAACGCCTGCCCGCCTGCCTGTATCACCTCATCGGCGACCGTATAAATCGTGCCGGGCAGATGTTCGTGTAATTCCACGGTTTTCCCGGTGATCACCACTTTCGCGCCATCTTGTGCTGCGCGCAAGGCTATTTCACGACCGATGCCGCGAGTGGCGCCGGTGATAAATACCACCTTGTCGCGCAAGTCATGCATCGGCTGAATTTAAAGCCTTGTCTTCTGGCTTGTCCCAAACATGGTTCATCACGGTTTCATACGCCCGTGTCAGGTCAGCCACGCCTGACTGCAATTCTTCAGGCGCGAAATCATCCACCATGATGACACGGCGGCGCAGCGCATAGTCGCGCTCAAGCTGCAGCGCCTGTTCTGCCGTGATGAGACCGGTATCGCGCGCCTCGGCGATGCGCAGCAATTCCTCCATCGCCTTTAATTTGCCCGACTTGCGTGCGACATGCAACCTGGCTTGCAGCGGCTCACATGCCAGCGTGCTTACGAGGGCGGCCTCCAGCGCGCCCACCGCCTCCATTTCGTCGTAAACGGGATAATCGCGTAGCGATTCGTTTGCCCCCTCGCTCGCAGGGCGGGAGAGGGTTGGGGAGAAGGAGCGGCCGTGAAAATCTTTGCCATGCACGGTCGGCAGATAGATGCCAGCAGTCAGACGGTCGCGTGCCGCACCCGGTTGCATCAGCAGCGTGGCCACTTCATGCCCCAACTTATCGGAGGGCGGGTTGATACGTTTACCCAGCGGAAAAATCAGCGCACTCAACATGCCGCGAACCAGAAGGTTCGGGAAGTTCTGGATTACGCCTGCGAGGGCCTGCTGAATCTGATACAGCGCATCCTGTATCGCCCAGTGCAGCAGCGGCAAGTCATCGAGAGGGCGTCCATCATCCGCAAAGCGTTTGAGTGTCGCCGAACACAAATAGAGCTGGCTCAACACATCGCCCAGACGCGCCGAGAGCTTTTCGCGGCGTTTGAGCGAACCGCCCAGTACAGCCATTGCCACATCGGCGCTCAACGCAAATGCCGTGGAAAAACGCGTCAACTGCTGATAATAACGATACGTTTCGCGGCCGTCAGGCGTGTGAATGCCGCGTCCGCCCGTCAATCCGAACACAAAGCTGCGAGCGGTATTGCTCAGGGCAAAGGCAATATGGCCAAACAAGGCATCGTCAAACAGATGCAGGGCACGATCGTGATCTGCCTCACGCGTTGCCGCAACTTCTTTCAGCACATAAGGGTGGGAACGGATTGCGCCCTGACCGAAGATCATCAGCGTGCGCGTCAGAATATTTGCGCCTTCCACGGTGATGCCGATGGGCGTCTGCTGATAAGCACGGCCCAGATAATTATCCGGCCCCAGGCTGATGCCCTTGCCGCCATGCACATCCATCGCATCGTTGATCACGATGCGTCCACGCTCGGTAGCGTGATATTTGATGATCGCGGAAATCACCGAGGGCTTTTCACCCAGATCCACCGCCAGTGCCGTGAATGTGCGCGCCGCATCCACCATATAGGTGTGCGCACCGATGCGCGCCAGTGCTTCTTCCACCCCTTCAAACTGACCGATCGGCATGTTAAATTGTTTGCGTACCCGGCAATAAGCACCGCTGGTACGCGCGGCCAGTTTCATCCCGCCTGTGCTGCTGGCCGGCAGTGAAATCGAGCGCCCCGCCGCCAGGCATTCCATCAACATCCGCCAGCCCTGACCGATGCGATCCACGCCGCCGATGATGTAATCAAGCGGAATGAACACGTCAACCCCTTGCGTCGGCCCGTTCAGAAAGGCCGAATTCAGCGGAAAGTGACGGCGACCGATTTGCACACCCGGAGTAATGGTGGGGATCAGTGCGAGGGTGATGCCGCGATTCGCATCCCCTCCCAACAGTTGATCCGGATCGTATAACTTGAATGCAAGCCCCAGCAGCGTGGCCGCAGGCGCTAACGTGATGTAGCGTTTTTCCCAGTTAAGGCAGATGCCCAGCACGTTTTTTTGCCCGGCGAATTCACCCTTGCACACCACACCGTAATCCGGGATCGCCCCTGCGTCGGAGCCAGCAAAAGGACCTGTCAGCGCGAAGCATGGCACTTCCTGCCCACGGGCCAGGCGCCGCAGATATTTTCCCTTTTGTTCATCGGTGCCGTAGTGCAACAACAACTCTGCAGGCCCCAATGAATTGGGCACCATCACTGTCACCGCCGCCGTAGCGCTGCGTGAAGCGATTTTGGCAATCACGGCAGAATGCGCCTGGGCTGAAAACTCAAGCCCCCCGTATACCTTCGGGATGATCATCCCGAAAAAACCTTCGTCCTTGATATATTTCCAGACTGCCGGCGGTAAATCGGCACGTTTGTGCGTGATGTCCCAGTCGTCCAGCATCGCGCAGAGCTGCTCGACTTGCCCGTCCAGAAATGCCTGCTCTGCCTCACTCAAGCCGCATGCGGGGAAAGCTAACAGCTTGTCCCAATCGGGATGACCGCTGAACAGATCGCCGTCCCACCACACCGTACCTGCATCGATTGCCTCCTGTTCAGTGGCAGAAATCGGCGGCAGGATTTTACGGAACAGTTTGAGAACGGCGCCACTGACAATCGTGCGGCGCAGGAATGGAACACCAAATAAGACGATGAATGAAAACAACAGCAGATAAACCAGTTGCAAAATCGTTTCCGAGAGCCGCGCCTGAATCGCCACGACAGGTACGATCACCATGATCGCCAACACCCAGCTGACGACCGTGGCACGAAAGAACGCGAGCAGAATGAATACGACCAGTGCAGCCAGTATGGTTAACAACATTGCAACTCTCCCTATTGCCTGATTCTTATTTTATGCCGCACTCTAACGCGAGAAGGCGATCTGCACAACTTCATCAATAACATGCCCGCAGCCAGCCGGAACAAGCCTGTCAGCGCATCCGGTCGACAGCCTCTTCCACCCGTTCCACCGCGATGATCTCCATGCCGGGAATCGGATGTTTGGGGGCGTTGGCACGCGGGATAATGGCCGAGGTAAAGCCCAGCTTGGCCGCTTCTCGCAAGCGCTCCTGACCGCGCTGCACCGGGCGCACTTCGCCCGCCAGACCTACCTCACCGAACACCACCAATTTTTCGGGCAAAGGTTTGTTGCGCAGACTGGATACCATCGCCAGGATCACCGCAAGATCCGCTCCCGGCTCGGTGATTTTCACGCCGCCCACCGCATTGATAAACACATCCTGATCGAAACAGGCGATACCCGCATGACGGTGCAACACCGCGAGCAACATCGCCAGCCGGTTCTGCTCCAGCCCCAGCGACAAGCGTTTCACATTCGGGCTATGTGCCTCGTCCAGCAGTGCCTGAATCTCAACCAGCAGCGGACGCGTGCCTTCCTGCGTCACCATCACGCAGGAACCTGCGACCTGCTGACCATGTTGCGAGAGGAACATCGCTGAAGGATTGCTCACCTCTCTTAAGCCCTTCTCGGTCATCGCAAAAACGCCCAGCTCGTTCACCGCGCCGAAGCGGTTCTTGAACGCGCGGATCAATCGGAAGCTGGAATGGGTATCGCCCTCGAAGTACAGCACTGTGTCAACGATGTGTTCCAGCACGCGGGGACCTGCCAGCGCGCCTTCCTTGGTGACGTGACCGACCAGGATGATGGTGATGTTCTGGCTCTTGGCGATGCGCGTGAGCTGTGCTGCACATTCCCGCACCTGCGCCACCGATCCCGGCGCGGAGGTGAGCTGTTCGGAATACACCGTCTGGATCGAATCGATCACCACCACGTCAGGTTTGTCGTGTGCGATGGTCGCCTGAATCTTCTCCAGCTGAATTTCCGGCAACAGCCGCAAGTCGCGCGCATCCAGCGCCAGACGTTTGGCGCGCAGGGCGATCTGCTGCGCGGATTCTTCGCCGCTGACGTAAAGCGTATTCTGATGAGTAGACAGGTGTGCCAGTACTTGCAGCAGCAGCGTGGACTTGCCGATTCCCGGATCCCCGCCGATCAGCACCACGGCACCTGACACCAGACCGCCGCCCAGCACGCGGTCAAATTCCTCGATACCAGTCGGGATGCGCGGCATTTCTTCGGCCGCCACGTCGGATAACAGCTGAACCCGGCCGACAGTCGCCAGCGCACTGAAACGGTTGACGCTCTTGCTGACTGTTTCAGCCACCGACTCGACCAGCGTGTTCCACTCCATGCAATGCGGGCACTGCCCCTGCCACTTCGCCGTCTGCCCGCCACACTCGGTGCAGGAATAAATCGTTTTTGTCTTTGCCATGCCTTATTCTACCTTCACTCGCGCAGCTTATACCGTCTTTAAATTTTTACGAAAACCGCGACGCACGCCTGAACAGCGCGCGGCGTATTGCCCGCAACAAATCTGATTCATAATTTCAGAGGATCGCCAAACACCTGTTTAATATAATTAAAATTTCATACAATAACGAGTATAAATTACGCATATAAAATTGCCCTTGCAAAATTCATGACAAACTGTATAAAGGCAAACAACAGCAGATTCTCTGTCTCCGGATTACTGCGCGCAGCATGATGTTTTTAATGTTTTAGATATAAAAGCTTAATAAGATCAACATTGCGGGGTGCTGTGGAATCACTCGAACTACTGAGATTGAATTTGGCAATCGAACCAGACTTGCGGAGTTTCGTCTGTTTTCTGATGGTCAGTGTGGAACGCCTCAAGGGGAATGTATTCCTTGCCTCGCTTGCCAGCCTGGAGCTGACTGGGCGTCTGCGTTCAGCCGGCGCATGCAGCGGACAACCTTTCCCGGTCAGCATACAACTGCAAAATCAGCACTTGCGCGTCCATTGGCATGAAAATGAATTCTCATTCCTTCGTCTGGACTCCGCAGAACAATCCGCAATCGACCCGCTGCGTGAATACCTGCGCAAATCCACGGAATCCACCACCCCGGAAATCCTGATTCAACGCAACGAAGCGATGGCGCGCCATCTGCATGATACCCGTGTGCGCACCGAGCGGGAACTGGCGGAGCTGGAGGTGAAGTTGCTGATCCGTCAATCGGAATTGCAGGTTTCAATACGTCAGGCTGAAACGGATGCGCTGACCGGCCTGCTCAACCGGCGCGCTTTTGACGAAAAGCTGGACCAGGCGTTCCGCCACACGATGCGGCAGAAAAATTCTCCGCTCTCGCTGATGATGCTGGATCTGGATTTTTTCAAGAACATCAATGACCAGCACGGGCATCAGTACGGCGACAGCTATCTGATCAAAATGGCACAGATTCTGCGCAGCGTGATTCGGGAGGATGTGGATTGCGCATTTCGTTTCGGCGGGGATGAATTTGCGATGATGATCCACGCCGACCATGTCACTACCTGTCATAAGGCAAGGCAAGTGATACAGCAAATGGATGGCCGTGTCAGCGTCGGCATCGCGACCATTGATCAGCGCACCCGTGATGACATGACGCTGGAAGACTTTATCCATCAGGCCGATGCTGCGCTGTACGATGCCAAGCACCGTGGCCGTGGCCGGGCGGTAGTCGACGGGTGCAGCAAAGACGATGCGCTGCGTTGCGGAACGAAATGCGCACTGAAAGAGACCTGTGTCTGACGTATTCGACAGCGCCGTCGATTGCAAGCTGCTGTTTAACAATGCGACGCACAGCGAAAGCTCGCTGATTCTGCTTCGATCTAAACTGGTTGCCATCACCCAGCGCTTAGGCGTGAGCCACCTGAAGCGGGAAAACATGCTGCTGGTGGCATCCGAGTTGGTCAGCAATAACGTGAAACATGCTGCCGGGCGCGGCATGGTGCAATTGTGGAAACAGCCCGGACGCGTGCTGGACCTGCTCTCGCTGGACTACGGCCCGGGCATCTCGAATCTGACTACCGCCGAAGAGGATGGCTACTCAACCTCCAGCACGCTGGGCAAAGGCCTGGGCGCGATTCGCCGCCTGAGCGATGAGTCTTACATCTACACGCAACAACTTCAACCCGGGCAGCCAAGAAAGTGGAGCGGCACGGCGATACTCGCGCGCTTTTATCTGGACGGGGAATGCAAAGAAGCGCAGTCTGGTTTCAAATTCGGCCTCTACTCTCGCTCCTTGTCTGACGACCACTACAACGGCGACAGAATCTATCTGCATCGATCCGGAAAGACGTTGCGCTGGCTGCATCTGGACGGATTGGGGCACGGCGAAGAGGCGCAGGCGGCGACAGCCGATCTGGCCGGACTTCTGACCGAGAATGACTCGCCCGAAGCCATCATGACCATGGTGGATCGGCAGCTCAACAATACACGCGGCGCGGTCGCGATTACCGGCGAGATCGATCTGTCCACATACAATCTGCGCCTGTCAGGGGTCGGCGACATGAATGCGCATATATATGATCAGAAGCAGTTTCAGCATATCGCATTTGCGCCCGGGATACTGGGACGCGAGCATCGTTCGGCGAATGTGCTGCAGACTGATTTCGGCAAAAAATCGGTCATCCTCACCGCAAGCGACGGCATACGCAGAAATTGGGACGAGGCCAACTTTACCGGCCTGTTCAATCAGCATCCGCAGTTGATTGCGTATACGCTGGGTAACATCATGGGGCGAATTTCGGACGATCAGTCGATTTGTGTTTGTGCAATAGGATAATAAATACAGGGGAGTAAACGATGCAGAAAAAAGAAGCTGGCGAGAAAATGGCTGCGTTATTCGGCATGAAGATCGGCCATATCTCCGGGCAACTGGAAGAAACCGGGCGGGAATTTTTCTGCGCGGATAAGAAATTGATGGATGAGGATGAAGTCGCTGACTTGAGCGCCGAATTCGTCAATCTGATAGCCGGCTTGTTAAGTTGCAAAGACCCTCACAAACGCACTTCGCCACAATTTCACGCGTTGGAAATGTTCTTTTCAGGGCTTTCGCAACGCATGTTGATGCGCGGCGGCAATGTTGAGGACGTGGTGCGTTATGCGCAGCAGTTGCAGCACAGCCTGATCTCGGCGCTTGAACTTGACAGCGGCATTGCCTTGACCCAGTCGCGTTCTGTGCTGCTGTATTTCGCCCAGGTATTCGATGAGCTGATTATGGCGATATTCCGCACCTATCTTGGCGAGCGCGAGAAAACGTTGAAGGCTCAGGAGGCGGAATTGCGCGAGACCTCCACGCCGATCACCGAAATCTGGGATGGCGTGCTGACGCTGCCCATCATCGGCACGCTGGATTCGAGCCGCACCATGCTGGTCATGGATGCCCTGCTTAACCGCATCGCCAAGGATCATGCCAAAGCGGTCGTGATGGATTTGACTGGCGTTAAGAATATCGACTCCCAGGTGTCGCACCACCTGATCCAGATGGTGCGGGCCGTGCAGCTGATGGGATCGGATGCGATCATCACCGGCATCCATCCTGAAATAGCGCGCGCGCTGGTCAGCCTGAACATTGACTTGACCGGGGTAACCACCCGCGCCAGCCTGTCCGACGGGTTAAAAGAAGCCTTTTCGCGCATGGGTATCCAGGTCAGTCATAAAGCAAACTAATGGCTATTTCAGGCATACACCTGACCTGCATCGGCCGGGGCAATTTTTTGCTCGAGCCGCTGCGCAGCCTGAACATTCAGGATGCGGGGCAGCTGATGCAGGATATCATCGCACTGCTGCAGCAGGGAAAAGGGGTGCAGCTGTATTATGACCTGAACGGGCTGCCTGTCATTGATCAGGTGTATTACGACTGGCTGGACAAGCTGGCCCGCATTTGCCAGACGGTGAATATCAAAATGATCTGCATCAATATGCAGCCGACGGCGGCGTTCACCTTATCGAGTTTTCTCAGCCGCACACCAGCATTTGCAACCGCGCTGGGTGTTCCGGACTAACTGCCTGTCCTGGCAGCCTGTCGCCAACCTATTTATTCAGCCGAGGCAGGCCTGTTTGCGATACCATCACGGCTGAATTTTTTACCTGCAATTACCATGTCTACCGAAGTCTCCCGTTTCTTTTCCGAGCAAAGCCCGCTGGCCACCGAAGTATCCTCATTCCGTCCGCGCGCGCAGCAGCGCGAAATGGCGCTGGCCGTTGCAGATGCGATCAAGAACAATGCGATTCTGGTCGCGGAAGCCGGCACCGGCACCGGCAAGACCTTCGCCTATCTGGTACCGGCCTTGCTGGGCGGCGGCAAGGTGATCATTTCCACCGGCACCAAAAACTTGCAGGATCAGCTGTTCCAGAAGGATTTGCCGATGGTGCGCGATGCACTGAAAGCGCCCGTCTCGATCGCGCTGCTCAAGGGCCGCTCGAACTATATTTGCCACTACCATCTGGAACGCACCGCCAGCGACGGGCGTTTTGCGACCCGGGAAGACATCAAGTATCTGGGTAAAATAAAAAAATACGCAAAAATCAGCAACACGGGCGACAAGAGCGGCGTGGCCGATGTGCCGGAAAACGCACCGATCTGGCTGCAGGTCACTTCGACGCGCGACAACTGTCTGGGTCAGGAATGCCCGAACCACAAGGAATGCTTCGTTCTGCATGCGCGCACCGAGGCGATGAAGGCCGACATCGTGGTGGTCAATCACCATCTGTTTTTTGCCGACGTGATGCTGCGCGACGAAGGCGTGGCCGAACTCTTGCCCGCCTGCAACACGGTGATTTTCGATGAGGCACATCAGTTGCCTGAAACCGCCAGCCTGTTCTTCGGCGAGAATCTGTCAACATCGCAACTGCTTGATTTATCTCAGGATACCCGCATCGAAGCGCTGACCTCCGCCAAGGACTTTGCGCCATTGCCCAAAGCATGCGACGAACTGGACAAGGCCGCGCGCGACTTGCGACTGGTATTCAAAAAAGAAGGCCGGATGCCTGCGATTGCCACGGAGAGCTTCAAGGAATTCGCACCCGCCTTGAAAAACCTCAGCGAAAAACTGGTGCAAATTGGCAGCATGCTGGAAAAGCAGGCGGAGCGCAGCGAAGGGCTGGAAAATTGCTGGCAACGCGCGCAGGCACACGCGCTGCAATTGAAGCATTGGCAGGAAAACAAGGACGACGACAAGGTGCGCTGGCTGGAGGTGTACCACCACTCGCTGCAACTGAATTCGACACCGCTGTCCATCGCCGAGATTTTTCAAAAGCAGATCGAAAGCAACGCGCGCGCCTGGATATTCACGTCCGCCACGCTGGCTGTAAAACAGGATTTCTCACACTATCAGGGAGAGATGGGGCTGCTAAAGGCCAAGACCGCCTGCTGGGACAGCCCGTTCGATTATGAAAAACAGGCATTGCTGTACGTGCCGGCGAACCTGCCGGAACCGAACAGCGAAGGATATACCGAGGCCGTGGTGCAGGCCGCCCTGCCGATGATAGAGGCCAGCCGTGGCCGCGCCTTTTTACTGTTCACCAGCCTGCGTGCGATGCAGCGCGCCTACGAAATATTGCTGGCCGAGTTCGACCGGCGCGGCTGGGACTACCCGCTGCTGCTGCAAGGCGAAGGTTCGCGCAATGAACTGTTGAGCCGGTTTCGCGAACACGGTAATGCGGTGCTGCTGGGCAGCCAGTCGTTCTGGGAAGGCGTGGACGTGCGCGGCGAAGCCTTGTCGCTGGTCATCATCGACAAACTGCCGTTCGCCCCGCCGGACGATCCGGTATTGGCCGCGCGTATCGCGCAAATCACCAAACAGGGCCGCAATGCCTTCATGGAATACCAGCTGCCGCGCGCCATCATCACGCTCAAACAGGGTGCGGGACGCCTGATCCGCGACGAAAACGACCGTGGCGTGCTGATGATCTGCGACCCGCGCATCATCACCAAACAGTACGGCAAACGCATCTGGCAAAGCCTGCCGCCGATGAAACGCACCCGCGTGGAAGCGGAAGCAGTCGCGTTTTTTGACACACCGGAAACCAGCAAATAATAATATTTATTAACTTCTTTGTTCTTTTAGGTGGCGCGCAGCGACTAACACTCGTATATTTCATGTCACGGCTGTCATGCCGCCCACCATTCTAATTTTCAGGAGAGGTAATCATGCAATTACGTGCCGCATTGGTGTTTGTATTGGCTCTTGGTATCAGTGGCATGGCTCACGCCGCCGGTGAAATTATCATCAAGTTCAGCCACGTAGTCGCCCCCGACACGCCCAAGGGACAAGCTGCCGAACGCTTCAAACAAGTTGCGGAAAAACTGACTAAAGGTAAAGTCCGCGTCGAGATTTATCCTAACAGCCAGCTTTACAAAGACAGGGAAGAAATCGAAGCGTTGCAAAGCGGCGCTGTGCAGATGCTTGCACCTTCATTGTCCAAGTTCGGCCCGATGGGCGTGCCTGAATTTCAATTGTTCGACCTGCCGTTTCTTTTCCCCAATCAGGAAGTCTTGCACCGCGTCATGGATGGCGAGGTGGGCAAGAAGCTATTCGCCAAGCTCGACAGCAAAGGCGTGACCGGCCTGGCCTTCTGGGATAACGGCTTCAAGCAGATGAGCTCGAACAAGCCCATGCATAGCGTCTCCGATCTGAATGGCCTGAAGATGCGCATTCAATCTTCCAAAGTATTGAGCGCACAAATGAAAGCGCTGGGTGCCAACCCGCAAGTAATGGCGTTCAGTGAGGTATACACCGCCTTGCAACAGGGCGTGGTGGATGGCACGGAAAATCCGGTATCCAATTTCTACACCCAGAAAATGCATGAAGTGCAAAAGCACATGACGATCTCCAACCATGGCTACCTGGGCTATGCGGTCATTGTAAACAAGGCTTTCTGGGACGGTTTGCCGGCTGATGTGCGCACAGCGCTCAACCAGGCCATGAAAGAAGCCTCCAACTACGAGAGTTTCATCGCACAAAAGGATAACGATGCGGCACTGGCCAAAGTAATCGCCGCAAAAACCACCACCGTCTATTACTTGACACCGGCTGAACGTGCCGAATGGCAAAAAACCTTGCTGCCCTTGCAGAAAGAATTTGAATCCGTGATCGGCGCAGACCTGATAAAAATTGCCAATGCAACCGCAGCGGAGGTCGCCAAAGAACAAGCCGGAGCTGCCAAGCCACCAGCAACCCTAAAACCCTCTACAAAAAAATAATCAGACAAGCAATTCGCTATGTTAATTATTCCTTCCCCCTTGCAGGGGGAAGGAACTGATAAGCAAGACTGGGAGATGAGCAATGATCAATCGTTTCCTGAATCACTTCGAGGAGTTTCTGATTGCCAGCTTCATGGCGGCAGCGACGCTGGTTACCTTTGCCGCCGTGGTGATGCGCTATACCACGGGTTCGGGAATAGACTGGGCACAGGAACTCACCATTTATCTGTTCATCTGGATGGCCAAATTTGGCGCGGCTTACGGTGTGCGCACAGGCATCCACATCGGCGTGGATTTCCTGGTCAACTGGGTACGTCCGTCTATCCGCCGCAAGATGATCATCACCGCCTTAAGCTTAGGCATCATCTTCACAGGCTCTATCGCCTTTTTCGGCGCGCGCTGGGTGCTGTTCATCCACGGCACGGGGCAGCAGTCGCCCGATCTGGAAATACCGATGTGGATCGTCTATCTGGCCATTCCGTTTGGATCAGGCCTGATGTGTTACCGCTTCATGCAAGTGCTCGCGGGTTTTGTTAAAACGGGCGATTTGCCCATGCACAGCTTCGGCGGCCATGTCGATGAGGCCGCAGCATGACCGCACTCATCATCATCGGCATGCTGCTGGTTCTGCTGCTTACCAGCACGCCGATCTCCATTGCACTCGGCACCACGGTGCTGATCTATCTGCTGGCATTCTCTTCATTTTCCATCGACACGGTCAACATCATCTCCCAGCGCCTGTTCACCGGCCTGGAGAGTTTTTCCATCATGGCGGTGCCGTTCTTTGTGTTGTCTGGCCAGTTTCTGATCGATGGCAAAATCGCGTCCCGCATCGTGCGTTTTGCCTATAACCTGGTCGGCTGTTTGCCCGGCGGCATGGCGATGGCAGCCGTGCTGGCCTGCGCCTTTTTCGCCACCATTTCCGGTTCCAGTCCCGCCACGGTGATGGCGATAGGATCAGTTATGTTGCCTGCGATGTTAAAAGCAGGTTACCCGAAACGCTTTTCTGTGGGCGTGATCACCTCGGCAGGTTCGCTGGGTATTTTGATTCCGCCTTCCATCGTGATGATCATCTACGCGGTGGCCACGTCCGAGAGTGCGGGCAAGCTGTTCATCGCGGGTATCGTGCCGGGCATCATGCTGGCCGTCATCATGATGTCGCTGGTATTCATACAGGCGAAACGGAAAAACTTCCCTACGCTGCCAAAACCCACGTCCGAAGAATTCTGGCATTCGTTCAAGGATGCCTGGGGCGGAATTTTCCTGGTGGTGATCGTCATCGGCGGCATTTACGGCGGCATCTTCACCCCCACCGAAGCTGCGGCTGTCGCGGCCGTGTATGCCTTCGTTGCTGCCAAGTTCTTTTACGGTGATCTCTCCTGGCAACAGGTGCCTAAAACGCTTTTGAGCGCGGCGAACACCAGCGCGATGCTGCTCTACATCATCACCAACGCGATCCTGTTCTCGTTCCTGATGACCTCCGAACAGATCCCGCAGGAAATGTCGCAGTGGGTAGTGGCGCAGAATCTGCAACCGTGGATGTTCCTGCTGATGGTGAATCTGGCGCTGCTCGCCGCCGGACAATTCATGGAACCGACGTCCATCGTGCTGATCCTGGCGCCGCTGTTTTTGCCGATCGCAAAAGCCATGGGCATCGACCCGATCCATTTGGGCATCATCATGGTGGTGAACATGGAAATAGGCATGATTCATCCCCCGGTGGGCCTGAATCTGTTCGTCGCCAGCCATCTGGCAAAAGAGGGGTTGACCGAGGTGTCGATTGCCACCCTGCCGTGGGTCGGCGTAATGCTGGTATACCTGGGCCTGATTACCTATGTCCCCGCCATTTCCACCTGGCTGCCGCATCTGCTTTACAAGTAACCGATGTTCAGCGTGGAATTCTGTGCGTGCCACCCTTACCCTCTGAATCCCCTGAGCGCCGCCGAAGACAGTCGCAAACAAGCGGTGGGTTTAGGCGCGCACTGTTTGAGCTCCGCAGAGGGGCGCGGTTCGTGCGCACCGCCAGGGCGAGTTGCACAGCCCCACTTGTTTGCGGACTAGCGAGGGAACGCCAACGGCGCGGCAAACCGGGGCGGCGTTTCTTGGCTTACTTTCTTTTGGCCGGACAAAGAAAACGAAGTTTGGGCGCATCCCAAAAAGCCAATATGGACGCAGCCAAAGTAAGCAGATGCCGGTCTGCCACCGGCGAAATTGGTTAGATTTTTTTGAAACTGATGTGACTGCGTCACATCAGCAAATAACATAAATCAGGGATCCAACCAGACCGGCAATTCTTCGAATGCGAAAAAATAAGGGGTAACCCTGAGTGTTTTAAGCAGCCCGCCTTCGGCTGGCGGCCGGCTTAATCGCTCAATATCCTGCATAATCAACGGCTTGATCTTTTTAAAATCACGCGACCGGCTGAAAACACCGTTGCGCCACTGGTACACCTCATCCAGTTTCTGAAAATAGCTGTATGAATGATGGTTGTCGTTATAGTAATCGTCGAACTTGTTGCGCCCCAGATAGATGGCATTGGAACCTTCGTAGCCGGTCTTTACATGGGTAACCGGATCGGTATTCAACAAATAGATCCAGTCTCCCGGAACGAAATTCATCGGCATGACGTCGTGTTTTATTTTCAAAAGTTTACCAGGCTGATTGATATTCTGCGGATCAAAACCTTTTTCAGAGGCCCACATTTTTGCAGGTTCTATCCCCACCAGGGGATCTTTGTCGGCGGACAACCTCGCTTCAACCAGCATTAATTGCTCAGGGGATTGCTTGATGCGACGGTAATAATCCAGCACGCCCTGCATTACTACAAGCTTGGTCGCCGTGTAGCAACCGATGGAATATTTTTGCTGATTCATGAAGACATCGTTGAGCGCCTCATGCAGAGGGTAGTTTGTCTTTGGTGTTCCGTGCGTCCAATACTTCCTGTTCCATTTCGCATAACCACCGTTCGGCCAAACCCACGTCAGGTTTTCCGCCCAGGCCACGGTGTTCTGACGAATAGCAACATGATCCTTCAATGCCTCTATCTCGCAGGCCACGTCCTTGAATTCGGTCAACCGGCCGTGCTGGAGCAACGACAGCATGATCTCCTTTTTGGAAACGGTGTTTATCGTTTTGCTCCGCCCGTGCCTGTCGGGCAGCGGTACAACATCATCCTGAATGTGCAGTGACGTTCGATCATTGAAGTCGAGTGTGTTGAAATCTGTCTCAGGTGTATTCAAGGTGTATAGCAAAACCCCCTGTATTCTTTGCGCTTTTTTCACAACAAGATCGGCTGTAATTCCCAGCGAGGACAAATAAGCGTCCATGCCGGATTCGATATTATCGAGTCGTCCTGGTTCGCATGAAAAACGAACACCCGAATCTGGCGATGCCGCAGTTTCTTGCATGATCAAATCAGGGTGTTGCTGAGGGCTGGCAACAGCAAACAAAGGAAAAACTAAAAAACCAAACAAAATTCCTAACATTTGGAACACCCTGTTTTCACATTCAGAAGCACCATTTCGATCAGGCGCAAGGTTGCATAACAAAATCGGACAACTCTTCAGGCTGGCTCAAAGTTGACCGTATCAACGCCAGTTTATCTGCACGCGTCAGTTTCTTGATCGCCATCTCGCGCTTCGAGGCAACTGACCTGTCGGCACAACCTTCCACGAACACCAGCGCCACCGGCCCGCGCGCCCGGGTGTATTTGGCCGCCGTACCCGCGTTATGGGAAGCTAAGCGCTTATCCAGATCGTTGGTGATGCCGCAATACAGCGTGTCATCGGCACAGCGAAGGAGGTAACAGATCCAATTATTCGGTAATGACATTATCTTCAATTATTGGCCAAATGACGTATCCGCCGGAGCGGCGTGAGCTGGTAGCAATTCTATCTTCGGCGGCACACAGGGGATGGAGGTGGTACAGAAAGTGCACATACTACGACTATTGACCCCGCGCAGCGTTCGCGCGGATACCACCCTATCAGGTGATAGACAGATTTTCGTGTTCACGCGGTACATTCGCAGAATGCACCTGCTGCACAGAAAGTCGCATGCCCATAGCCTTGAGGATAGCGGAAAAACTGCTCAAGGCAGGATTGCCACTTGGCGACAATGTACGGTAAAGCTGCGTTTGGTTAAGATGAGCCTGTTCAGCCACAGCTTGCACACCGCCAAACGCTTTGGTCATTTGTCGTAAGGCAATTAAAAGTTCACTTTGATCGCCGTCTTCAAAGATGCTGTTCAGCAATTCGAGCGCGTATGCCGGATCTTCCCGGTATATCTCGGCCATTGCCTCGTCATGACTTCTATCTTTCATCATTCGTTCTCCTTTGCCAGTCCTGCCAATATTCGCACGCTCGGCTAATGTCTGCCGTCTGAGTCCGTTTATCTCCGCCACACAGCAACAGCACAATTTTCTTGCCTGCTACGGCGTAATACACTCGATAGCCGGGACCAACATCAATACGTAGCTCCCACACACCATCACGACAAAAATCATGGTCGCCAAAGTTGCCTTGTTCAACACGATTAACGCGCCGATCAA
>JAUSNM010000044.1 GCA_030645535.1 Gallionella sp.
CCGCGATGCGACATTTCCATCACCGACATCCCGCTGCCGTGCCAGTCAAGCATTTCAGCTTGCGCCTGTTGCAACACTTCTTTCGGCAATACTGCCGGACCCGCGCTAAAGTTGTAGATAGTCATACTGTCTTTCTCCAAAGTTTTCAGTAAAAAGTTATAGGATTGAGGAGCCGGGATTGAGCTAAAAACAGAGCAGCGGGTTTTCCTCACTCCTCAATCCTGCCTTTTAATCCTCGTTCCTGTCTTCCTGTTCCTGTCCTTCAATCTCGTCTCCTGAATCCTGAATCCCGGTTCCTGAATCCTGTTCTTCAAGGCCTTCTTCTTCGCCTGGTTCGGCAATACGGCTCAAACCCGCCAGCTTCTCGCCCTTTTCCAGATTCATCAGCGTCACGCCTTGCGTGGTGCGACCCATCTCGCGAATCTCATTGACACGAGTGCGAATCAGCACGCCGTTGGTGCCGATCAGCATAATCTCGTCCTCAGGATTCACCAGGGTTGCGGCAACCACAGGTCCGTTACGCTCCGAAGTCTGGATTGCGATCATGCCTTGCGTGCCGCGTCCGTGACGGGTGTATTCGCTGACCGGAGTGCGCTTGCCGTAACCGTTTTCGGTCGCGGTCAGCACGCTTTGCTGCTCGTTTTCGGCGACCAGCAAGGAAATGACTTGTTGCTTGGCGGCCAGTTTCATGCCGCGCACACCACGTGAAGCACGACCGGTTTCACGCACATCGCCTTCATCAAAGCGCACCGCCTTGCCGCCATTGGAGAACAGCATCACATCGTGCTTGCCGTCGGTAATCGCAACACCAATCAGATAATCATCCTCATCCAGATTGATCGCGATAATGCCGCGCTTCATCGGACGGGAGAAATCGGTCAGGCTGGTCTTCTTCACCGTGCCGTTGGCCGTAGCGAAGAACACATACTTGTCTTCAGCGAATTCAATAACAGGCAGGATCGCATTGATCTTTTCGCCGTCTTCCAACGGCAGCAAATTCACGATCGGCTTGCCGCGCGCAGTCGGACTTCCCTGTGGCACGTCGTATACCTTCATCCAGTACACACGCCCCTTATTGGAGAAGCACAGGATGAAATTGTGTGTATTGGCGACGAACAGGTTATCGATGAAATCATCATCCTTGTTCTTGGTCGCCTGACGACCACGGCCACCGCGCTTCTGCGCACGGTATTCGTCCATCTTCTGCGCCTTCATGTAGCCGCCATGCGACAGCGTAACAACCACATCTTCCGGCGGAATCAGATCTTCCATGCTCATGTCATGCGTGTGCGTGACAATCTCGCTGCGGCGTTTGTCGCCGAACTGCACCTTTACGGCCGCCAGTTCATCGCCGATGATGAGCGTTACGCGTTCAGGCTTGGCCAGAATATCGAGCAGATCCGCAATCTTGTCCATCACCTCACGGTATTCGCCGATGATCTTGTCCTGCTCCATGCCGGTCAGGCGCTGCAAACGCAATTCCAGAATCGCCTGTGCCTGCGCATCGGATAAATAGTACCAGCGCACACCCTCTTTTTCGATCAGACCGAACTGAGGCGCCAATCCATCTGGGCGAGATGCGTCGCTAACGCGGCTCAACATGTCTTCAACAAGGGATGAGCGCCAGTTGCGCGCCATCAGCTCACGTTTGGCCTCAGCGGGGGCTGGAGCCGCCTTGATCAGCGCGATGATCTCGTCCACGTTGGACAAGGCGACGGCCAGGCCTTCCAGCACATGACCGCGTTCACGCGCTTTGCGCAGTTCAAAAATAGTGCGGCGCGTAACCACTTCGCGGCGATGACGCAGGAACGCATCCATCACTTGTTTGAGGTTCAGCAACCTTGGCTGACCATCCACGATGGCAACCATGTTGATGCCGAAACTGTCCTGCATCTGGGTGTCTTTATACAGCTTGTTGAGCAGCACATCGGCGTTCTCGCCACGCTTCAACTCGATAACCGCACGCATTCCGGACTTATCCGATTCGTCGCGGATTTCGGAAATACCTTCCAGACGTTTCTCGCGCACCATTTCGCCGATTTTCATCAGCAGATTCGCCTTGTTAACCTGATAGGGCAGCTCGTCGATGATGATGGCCTGACGTTCGCCTTTACCGATATCCTCGAAGTGGCAGCGTGCGCGCATGATCACGCGACCACGCCCGGTGCGGTAGCCTTCCTTCACCCCTGCCAGACCATAGATGAAACCGGCGGTCGGAAAATCGGGTGCCGGAACATATTCGATCAGCTCTTCAATATCCATCTCCGGATTTTTGAGCAGCGCGAGACACGCATCGATCACTTCGGTCATGTTGTGCGGCGGAATATTGGTCGCCATACCCACCGCGATTCCGGAGGAACCGTTCACCAGCAGGTTGGGGAAGCGCGCCGGGAATACCAGCGGTTCATGTTCGGATCCGTCGTAGTTCGGCCCGAAGTCCACGGTTTCCTTGTCCAGATCGGCCAGCAACTCATGCGCGATCTTGGCCATGCGGATTTCGGTGTAACGCATCGCCGCCGCGTTATCGCCGTCCACCGATCCGAAGTTACCCTGCCCGTCCACCAGCATGTAGCGCAGTGAAAATGGCTGAGCCATACGAACGATGGTGTCGTATACGGCGGTGTCGCCATGCGGATGGTACTTACCGATTACGTCACCGACGATACGCGCCGATTTCTTGTAAGCGCGGTTCCAGTCGTTCGACAGTTCGTGCATGGCAAACAGCACCCGGCGATGCACAGGCTTTAAGCCATCGCGCACATCAGGCAGCGCGCGTCCAACAATCACGCTCATCGCATAATCCAGATAGGATTTGCGCATTTCTTCTTCGAGACTGACCGGCAGGGTTTCTTTAGCGAATTGTTCCATGGATATTTGTCTAGTTAACTCAAAAAACAGCTCGCAAGTTTACCACAGCCTGATATCCCCAAGCCAGCCATACTGCGGGCCATACTGCAGGTCGGGATGAATCTTTTTGAACCCGCTATTCATGACTTATCCCAGAAAAAGCTTTTCATCCACGAAAAACACGAAATTCACTAAATAGATCAAAACTTTAGGCTGGTTTTATGACTCACCAAATCGGTGAAAAACAATACATGAGTAAGCGTTTGAATTTGTTCGTGTTTTTTCGTGACTTTCGTGGACAACTGCGATTTTAAGTCTTATTGAACCTGCCTGCACCGGGCATGACAAGCGCGTTGATTTGCAGCCCGCAGCAATACAAAACTTTTATTCGGACGACCCTCTGTAACCGCCAGATGACAAATTATCAAAGCGCGTGTACTCACCCCGGAAGGCCAGTGCCACCGTGCCGATCGGGCCGTTACGCTGCTTGCCGATGATGATTTCGGCAATGCCCTTTTCAGCCGAATCATTGTTGTAAACTTCGTCGCGGTAAATGAATAAAATCAAATCGGCATCCTGCTCGATTGCGCCCGATTCGCGCAAGTCGGACATCACGGGACGTTTATTGGGGCGTTGCTCCAACGAACGGTTGAGCTGCGAGAGCGCCATCACCGGACATTGCAATTCCTTCGCCAGACTCTTCAGGCCGCGCGAGATTTCCGAAATTTCCGTGGCGCGGTTTTCACTGGCTTTACCCGCGTTTGAACTCATCAACTGCAAGTAATCCACCACGATCAGCCCCAGCTGGCCGTGCTGGCGGTGCAAACGGCGCGCCCGCGCGCGCAAGTCCAGAGACGACAAGGCTGCCGATTCGTCGATAAACATCGGCGCATCGTTGAGTTTTCCGAGCGCATGGGTCAGACGGCCCCAGTCGTCATCCTGCAACTTGCCTGAGCGCAAATCCTGCTGATTGAGTTTACCGACCGACCCCAGCATACGCATCGCAAGTTGCGCCGCACCCATTTCCATACTGAAAATCGCCACCGGCAACTTGCTGTCCAGCGCGATATTCTCCGCAATATTGATCGAGAATGCGGTCTTACCCATACTCGGGCGTCCGGCAACAATCACCAGATCGCCGGCTTGCAGGCCGGACGTCATTTTATCCAGGTCAGTAAAACCAGTCGGCGTACCCGTCACCTCGCTGGCGTTGTCGCGCCCATACAGCGTCTCGATGCGCTCGACCACTTGCGTGAGCAATGGCGGCATAGACATAAAGCCCTGCTTGCCTTTTGATCCGGACTCGGCAATCTCGAACACCTTTCCTTCTGCCTCATCCAGCAATTGCGCAGCGTCGCGACCGGTCGGATTGTAGGCACTGGCAGCAATGTCAGTGCCCACTTCCACCAGTTTGCGCATGATGGAACGCTCGCGCACGATTTCACCATAGCGGCGAATGTTGGCAGCCGACGGCACGTTCTGCACCAGACTGCCAAGGTATGCCAGCCCGCCCGCCTTGTCCAGCTCATCGCTGTTCTCCAGGGCTTCAGCCACGGTGATCACGTCTACCGGCTTGGCTTGTTCGCTCATGCGCACGATATGGCGATAGATCAACCGGTGTTCACGACGATAGAAATCATCCTCGGTAATCAGATCGGCGATTTTATCCAGCGCACTGGATTCCAGCATCAGACCGCCCAACACCGACTGCTCGGCTTCTACCGAGTGGGGGGGCAGTTTGATCTGATCGACTTGTGCGTCTGAATTGGAAAAAGTTTGCATAGCAGGAACCTAAAGAAGCAGCCTCGCGCAAAGACGCGGAGAACGCAGAGTAAAACCAAAACACTATAAAACCAATCACCGATTCAGATCGAAAAGCGACCAATTCCCTCTCTTAAATAAGCGCAGGTTTTTGGTATGTAATCAAATTTTGAATTTGAATTTCTCCGCGCCTCCGCGTGAGCATATCGCTTTTTGGGTTTAATCGGTGACCAGCAAATTCACGAGCAGCATTTTACCTTGCCGCGAAGGAAATTCAGAAAATAAAAAAAGGACTGTTTCCAGTCCTTTTTTTGTGTTGCGTTACCGGGCAGAACTAGTGTTCACCGAGTACCGAAACGGTGATATCCACAGCAACGTCGGTATGCAACGCAACGCTTACAGTGTAATCGCCTACAGCTTTCAGGTGACCTTCAGCCATACGCACTTGCGACTTGTCGACTGCGAAACCTGAAGCCACCAACGCATCAGCGATGTCAGCATTGGTCACGGAACCGAACAAGCGACCATCAACACCGGCCTTTTGCGAGATTTGTACAGTTGTACCGGCCAGCTTTTCGCTGCGTGCTTGCGCATCAGCCAGCTTTGCTTTATCAGCTGCAACGATTTCAGCGCGACGCACTTCGAACTCAGCCATATTGGCTGTCGTCGCGCGCTTTGCCTTGCCTTGTGGAATCAAGAAGTTACGAGCGTAACCGTTCTTGACATTGACCACATCACCCAATGAACCCAGGTTGATTACTTTTTCCATCAAAATTATTTGCATGTCCGATACTCCTAGTGCAAATCAGTATAGGGCAGCAAAGCCAGGAAACGCGCGCGCTTCACGGCAGTGCTCAATTGACGCTGGTAGCGTGTCTTGGTACCGGTGATACGTGCTGGAATCAGCTTGCCATTTTCAGAGATGAATTCCTTGAGGATGTTCACATCTTTGTAATCTACTTCAGCGATTTTCTCGACTGTGAAGCGGCAGAATTTGCGACGCTTGAACAGATTGTTACGAGAAAAACGCTTCTTCTTGTCATCGCTACTTTTGCTTGATGGACGCGCCATGATGTTCCCTTTTACCAAATGTTGATAAGCTAAACCAGTTATCTGCGCATGAATCTGCGCTCTACAGCCTGGTTAGGCGACTAGATTTAAGCTTCTACGCTTTCTTCTTTAGCCTGAACAACCTCTTCACTCAGCACTGAACGGGATTTTTCTTCCTTCATCATTGCCGATGGAACAGTGACAGCCGTCTTAGTCTTGACGGTCAGATGACGCAATACTGCATCATTGAAGCGGAACGCGTGTTCCAGCTCATCCAAAGTTTCCTGGTTGCATTCGATATTCATCAGCACGTAGTGTGCCTTGTGAATTTTCTGAATAGCGTAGGCCAACTGACGACGGCCCCAATCTTCCAGACGATGGATCTGACCGCCCTTGGAAGTAACTAATGTGCGATAACGCTCGATCATTGCAGGCACTTGCTCGCTTTGATCGGGATGCACGATAAACACGATTTCGTAATGTCGCATTACATCTCCTTGTGGTTATAAAAGCCCCCCGCCATGCGAGACGGTGGAGCAAGGCTGCAAAACCGACCATCGGCTTTACAGGGTCGCGGATTATAATCGAATAGAAGAGAAAAGCAATGGATAGTTGATAGTGGACAACGGAGAGTTGTGAATTATCAATTGTCAATTGTCAATTATCAACCGCCCATTGCATTACTCTTCTTCCAGCAAATCCAACTTCTTCGCCAGCCACTTGGTGGTGGTCGCCTGCAGCAAGATGGTCATCAGGATGGCGATAAAGGTGACGGACGCGATGATCTGCGCGCCCGGCGCCTTCATGCCGACCAGCATGCCCGCCAGCGCGCCCGGAATCACGCCAGTCTCACGCGTCCAGCACATGAACAACATTTCCTTGAAACTCCACTTCGCGCGGCGATCCGGCAACGCGCACAGAAACACCGTCACGGGGCGTGCCACCAGCATGAAGACAACCACTACGGCGACCCCTGCCCACAAGTACTGATTCATCAGGGCGAAATCCACTTGCGTGCCGAGCAGGATAAAAATGAACATGCGCATGATCAGCGCGGTGGTCATCACAAAATCTTCAAGCTGATGGCTCTCTGCGCTGGAACGCGCAAAACCCAGCGACTCGACGTTACCCAGCATGATGCCGAACACGAACACCGCCATGAAACCGCTGGAATGCAGTCCGTCTGCCGCCATGTAAGCGCCGATCACCGCCATCAGCGTGACCACGGGGGCAAACTCAACCAAAAAGTCAAACTTTTCGTGAGCGATCAGCACGGCGGCCAGATAGCCCAGCACCCCGCCTATCGCGATACCCAACAGCGATTGTTTGAGCAGGTCAAGGAGTGCGTCAGCGGCGGAGAACTCGCCCGCACCCATCGCCACGCCGAGCACGGTAAAGGTGACAATCGCACCCATCGCATCATTGAAAGCCGACTCGCTCATCACCGTCTGGGCGACACGCTCGCGAATTACAACCTGTTTGAACACCGGCACCAGTGTTGCAGGATCAGTCGAGGCCAGCACAGCGCCCAGCAACAGCGCGACAATGACCGGCACACCCAGAAAATACCAGGCAGCAGCACCCGTGATGGCAGCCGTGATCAACACGCCCATGGTCGCTAACACCACAACGGTAATCCACACCTCTTTGAGCACACGAAGCCTGATCGATGCACCGCCGTCAAACAGGATATAGCTGGAACCAAAGATCAGGATCAACTGATTGACAGCCGAGTCCGCCTTGATATCCACCCAACCCAGCGCACCCTGACCTATCAGCATGCCGACCAGCAGGAAGATCACCACATCGGGCACACGCACCAGACGCGCCAGCAACCCCGACAGCGTGCCTGTGCCGAGTATGATGCCAAAAAGCAGTAGCGTATGCTTGGCGATATCGAGTGAAACTGAAGATTCCATGTTGTTCCTTTATTCAGATAAGACACAGGTTAATTTAACGCTCTGTCGTAGTTGCCTGTTGAAACTGGAATTTAGATTTTGAATGTCTCACGCGGAAGCGCGGAGAAAAGCACACAAACACCCCAAAAATAAAAATATAAATTCGCAATCTTCATAAATAATTGGTTAAGTTGGCATGAGTTTATCTGCATGTGTTTGCGCTTGCAGCCAATTGATTAGCAGATTATATCTCCGCGTTCTCCGCGTCTCCGCGTGAACATCGCTTTTTAGTGCGATTGGATTACTGCCAACAGTTAATTGCGACATAGCCTAATTTAAACCTGACGATGTGCAAATTCAGCACGAAAGACCCTTACTTACCTGCCAGACACCATGGCGTGAACCGCGCTGATTTTCCCGGCAATTTGCTGCAGCGGTATTTCTTCGCAGACAGCCCCCAGCTTCATCGCCTCTTTCGGCATGCCATACACCACGCAGGAATCTTCGTTTTGCCCGATAGTATGAGCGCCCGCATCGCGCATTTCTTTCAAACCGCGTGCGCCATCGTCACCCATTCCGGTCATGATGATGCCCAGCGCATTCTTGCCGGCGAACTTGGCAACCGAGCGAAACAATACGTCAACCGAGGGCCGGTGACGATTCACCAGCGGGCCTTCCACCACCTCGACGTGATATTGCGCGCCGCTGCGCTTGAGCAGCATGTGTTTACCACCCGGCGCTATCAACGCACGACCCGGGATCACGCGGTCATTGTTTTTGGCTTCCAGCACCTCGATCTGACACAGGCTGTTCAGGCGTTGCGCAAAGGCACCGGTAAACATTTCAGGCATATGCTGCACGATCACGATCCCGGCGCAAACACGCGGCAATGCGGTCAGCACCGCCTCCAAAGCCTGTGTGCCGCCTGTAGACGTGCCGATTGCGACAATCTGCTCCGAGGTCAGCCCCAGACGGGCTGTGCCGGGTGGCGCCAGAATCGCATCCGCGTTGAGCTTGGCACCAATCACCGGACGCTGCGTGATATTCGACAGACGGCGCATATTGGCGCGAGCTGCCGCCTTGACGGCGCCGACCAGATCGTTAGACGCATCTTCCTGCAGATAACGTTTCACCCCCATCTTGGGCTTGGAGATGATGCTGGTCGCACCGGCCGCCAGTGCCTGTATGGTCGCCTGTGCACCTTTTTCGGTGAGTGTGGAACAGATCACCACCGGCGTAGGACGCTCGCTCATAATCTTGTTCAGGAAAGTGAGTCCATCCATGCGCGGCATTTCGATGTCGAGCACGATCACGTCCGGCCACTGCACCTTCATCTTTTCCATCGCAAAAATGGGATCCATGGCAGTGGCATAAACCTCTATACCCGGATCTGATTCGAGTACCTGTTTGACCACTTCACGCACCACGGCGGAATCATCCACCACCAACACTTTTATTTTGCTCATTATTTTCCTGTATTTCTGTGATCTACATGAATCAGACTCACCTCACCACTCCACACATTGAAGGCTACCTTGCGGTGACCGAAGCTGCCTAAGTGTTCGTAGTCCAGCGTAAACCCCCGTTCATTGAGCAGGCGGTGCGCCATCTCGATATTTTGTATGCCGATATCCATGCCGCTGGCAGCCCTGCCACCAAACATATTTCCGCCGCCATACAGTTGCACTCGATATTGTGCCGGTACGGTATGACGTTTTTTGAGTTCAAGCATAAACAGCTCCATGGCCTCATCGCCGTATTTTCCGTCCGGCGCAAGATTGCCGCGCGACTGGTAGCGACTGGGCAACATGTAATGACACATGCCGCCGTGGGCCTGCGTCGGATGCCACAGAACGACAGAGACACAGGAGCCCAGCAAGGTGGTAATGCGCAGCCGCCCCTCACCGAAACAGAAATCACCCGGTCTGAGATAGACCTCGCGATCAGGCGTCGCCCCCCCCATGTTTACGGCTTCCTGTAGACGGTGGGCTTCACCGTGGTCAGCACATTGGTAATGCCGTTTAACGATTCGGAATGGCCGACGATAAAATAGCCGCCGGGTTTGAGGCTGCGAATCAGATTCGCCACGACGCGCTGCTTGGTTTCGATATCAAAGTAAATGAGCACATTGCGCAAAAAGATCACGTCAAAATCGCCCATCTTCTTCATCCCTTC
>JAUSNM010000051.1 GCA_030645535.1 Gallionella sp.
ACCAGCGCACGCTCAGCGCCTTCGCGCTTATCCTGGCTCATGATCACAGGATCCGGCACACAGCCATCGACGGACACGACCATCTCGGGCGAAGTCCCCCAAGTCACTTGTGGCTTGATCTTGGCTGCATCCACAACCAGCGTCGCGTCATACACTGCACCCTCATCGCTGTGCAGGTTGCTCCACTGTGCAACAGCCTGGTCCCACTGCGCCCCGCGAGGCGCAAAGGGGCGGCCCTTGAGGTAATTGAAAGTCGTGTCATCCGCCGCGATCATGCCGGCGCGCGCACCCGCCTCGATCGCCATGTTGCACAGGGTCATGCGACCTTCCATGCTCAAGGCGCGTACTGTGCTGCCCGTGAATTCGATCGCGTAGCCGGTACCGCCCGCCGTGCCGATTTCTCCGATCACCGCCAACGCGATGTCCTTTGCGGTCACGCCACGACCCAATACGCCATCGACACGCACTTCCATGGCTTTGGATTTTTTTGCCACCAGACACTGCGTCGCCATCACGTGTTCGACTTCGGAGGTGCCGATGCCATGTGCAAGAGCGGCAAACGCGCCGTGCGTGCTGGTATGCGAATCACCGCACACTACGGTCATGCCGGGCAAGGTCGCGCCCTGCTCCGGGCCCATCACGTGCACGACGCCCTGACGGATATCGCCCATCTTGAATTCGGTGATGCCAAACTCGGCGCAGTTTGCATCCAGCGTTTCCACCTGAATGCGTGAAATCGGGTCGGAAATACCTGCTGCACGGTTAGTGGTCGGCACGTTGTGATCCGGCACCGCCAGCATTGAGGCGGTGCGCCAGGGTTTACGCTTCGCCAGCCTTAAGCCCTCAAAGGCTTGCGGACTGGTCACTTCATGCACCAATTGACGATCGATATAGATCAACGCAGTGCCATCCGCATCCTGCCGCACTACGTGAGAATTCCAGAGTTTGTCGTAAAGAGTTTGTGCGCTCATTTTATTTCGCCTAGCTGATACACAGTTTTTAGAACGCGCGATTATGACACAACAGACGCAACTTGGCAGCCTATGGCATCTATTGCGCACTTATTCCAGGAAAAAATGCACATTCAAGCAGCAAAACAGAAATTTCGAACCCAATTTCGACCGCATTTATGATGCTGATAAATACGGCCGCGCTGGCAATATCTTTGGCGCGCCCGGCCGGCAGATGGATTATTTTGGATGCCGCAAGCTTCGGCGGGAACTCTGCCTGAATTAGCTGCGAAAGCATGCAGGCAGCAATGAAAATCCCCTCAAGCTTGCACTGGAGGGGATCGTACGGCGTTTAATACAAAGAACTAAAAACTCTCGCCAATGGCCAGACTTCTGTCGGTTTTTATATCAGGTGCCAGATTACCTGGTGAATTACTTCAAACTCACGATGAATTTTGCCAATGCAGCGATTTGCGCATCGCTTGCACCCATGCCTTTTGGCGGCATGCTGGCCATTTTCCAACCGAACTGACCGCCCTTGGTAATATTGGCAATCAAGGTTTTTTCAGCATCAGCCTGGCCTTTGTATTTGGCTGCAACATCGTTCCATGCAGGACCAACCAGCTTCTTGTCGATTGCATGGCATGCACCGCACTTGGCTTTACCATCCGCAGGCATATCCACAGCCATTGCATTTCCCGCAAACATCAAACACGCAAGTGACAGACTAACAACGATAGTTTTCATATTTATTCCTAAAAAGATTATTAACAAGCTATTCGCACAGGCACCGGAAGTCATACTCACAACGCTCCTGCTTAAGAGGAAACGCTATAACAAACAGGCACCCGTCACGTAGATATATTATCCAATACTTAGTTCATTTCTGGAATGCGGCAATTTGTCGCATTCTCGACTAACCAGTTCGGGAAAACACAGGAACGGTAACGAGCGCCAAGCTTTTCGACTACCGATCAGCGCAGCATTATACCGAGAACGAGGATCCGCAGCCGCAGGTAGTGGTGGCGTTCGGGTTCTTGATGACAAATTGCGAACCTTCCAGGCCTTCCGTGTAGTCGATTTCTGCGCCAACCAGATATTGATAACTCATCGGATCGATCAGCAACTGCACGCCATCTTTGTCCAGCACGGTGTCGTCTTCGTTAGTAATTTCGTCGAAAGTAAAACCGTACTGGAAGCCGGAACAGCCTCCGCCGCTGACGAATACGCGCAGCTTA
The DNA here is from genome assembly GCA_030645535.1 of Gallionella sp. Classification (GTDB taxonomy): domain Bacteria; phylum Pseudomonadota; class Gammaproteobacteria; order Burkholderiales; family Gallionellaceae; genus Gallionella. The sequence goes on from JAUSNM010000051.1 coordinate 2,189, forward strand.
AGCTCGGCATTACCTTCTTCCTCGATCAGTTGCTTCACCTTGGCAGCCGCATTGTCGGTGAACACCAGCAGTTCCTGTGATACTTCAGTCATTGCATTCATGATTTCTCCTAGAGATTAATGGTTATTACCTGTTTTAAACGCCACTACTTTTTCATGGTCGACGCTGTCAATGTGCATCAGACGCCCCTCAAGAATCGCGCCCACCTGAATTTCCAGTACTTTGTAATGTACGTCGCCTGTGACATGTGCCTTGGCATGAAGTTCAAGATATTCACTTGCGGTCACCGCACCACAGATCGCACCATTGACCACCAGATGCGTGACATTCACTTCGCCCTGCACACATCCCTGTTCGCTCACAACCAAAGTCGATGGCTTGCCCGGCGTGGCAATCACGTTACCGTTCACCTGGCCGTCAATGCGCATGCCACCGGTAAAATTAACATTCCCGTCAATGACAGTACCAGCACCTATCAGGGTTTCGATCCGGCTTTGCGGCTTACTGTGCTTCCTGTTGAACAAATCTATTCCTAACGTTATAGGTTGACGTCCTGCCGCACGCGGGGTTCGTGTGCGCCTTGTTCGAACAATCTTACCTGTACGCTTTGTAATTGCGCACTGGGGGGAAGTCGAAAATTTTGCTCCAAGCGCTGATAATACTTGAATTTAAGTGGAAAATGGTCATGTCCGGACTCACCAGAGGGGAATAGTTGGGTCGTTTTTCGCCCATCCTGCACAAGCGTTGCAACAAGTTGATAGCCGCCGGCAAACTCCTTGACGCGCTGACCACTCTGCACCAACAACGTGCGCACACGGTATTCACCGGGAATCTTGTCACGTTCAAGGCTCAGACGATGAATTGCCAACTCGCCTTCCTTGCCTGCTGTCGCCGTCAGATTCTGAAAAAAAGTAAGATCTTCCTGCAAACGTGTATTGTCGTCGCTCAGATTCTTCATCTGTCTCGCCGTCTCCTGACTACACCCCTGCTCCACCTGAATTTGCTGCTGATATTGCGCAACCTGCCTGCCAAGCCGGGTATTCGTATCCATCAGAATGGCAAGCTTTGACTGCAAGTCTGTCAATTGACGCTGTGACTCGCCACGGTGAAAACCGGCAAATTCCAGCCCGCTATCATAAGCAAACCAGACCAGCCCGAGTGCCGCCAGCACAAACGGCAAAATCATGCCCCAACGCAAATACCAGGCGATATGCGGACGCACGGACAAGCGGGGTGCCGCAATACTGAATCGGCGTCTGGCTCGGCGAAATACCTTAATAAAAATCTCCCGCGCCCGGCAAAACAGGCGAGCTGATTTGCAAGAAATCATGCATAACGATCTTCAAGTCCATCCTGCTGTTCAAGGCAGCAATGGAACAATATTCAAAGACATACTTTCCGGAAAATTGAACATGATGTTCATATTTTGCACAGCCTGTCCTGCCGCACCCTTGACCAGATTATCGATCACGGACAACACCACTACCGTATCACCGCCTTGCGGCCGGTGCACGGCGATGCGGCAACGGTTCGAACCGCGTACCGAGCGTGTTTCAGGATGACTGCCGGCAGGCATGACGTCAACGAAGGCTTCGTTTGCATAACGCTGCTCGAACAAGGCCTGCAAGTCCACATCACGAATCAGTTTTCCATAAAGCGTGGCATGGATACCGCGTATCAACGGGGTCAGATGTGGCACGAAGGTCAGTCCGACTTCAGCGCCCGTCACACCCGCCAGCCCCTGCCTGATTTCAGGCAAATGACGGTGACCGGCTACACCATAGGCTTTGAAGTTATCCCCTGCCTCGGCAAAAAGGGCTGAAATTTCAGCCTTGCGGCCGGCACCGGACACGCCTGATTTGGCATCCGCGATCAGACTACCCGTCTCGATCACGCCCGCTTCCAGCAAAGGAATGAAGCCCAGCTGAACGGCTGTTGGGTAACAACCCGGATTGGCGATCAGGCGGGCTGATCTGATTTTTTCGCGATTGATTTCAGGCAGACCGTACACAGCCTCGGCGACCAGATCGGGGCAGGCATGCTCCATGCCATACCATTTTTCCCACGATGCGATGTCCTGCAAACGGAAGTCTGCTGCCAGATCAATCACCTTCACGCCCGCGTCCAGCAGGGCGCGCGTCTGCTGCATCGCGATACCATTGGGTGTTGCAAAAAACACCAGGTCGCACCGCTCAAGATGCGCTTCATCCGGATGAACGAACAAGAGATCGACAAAACCGCGCAGACTGGGAAACATCTGATCAACGCGCGTACCTGCATCGGCGCGCGAGGTAATCACTTGCAGTGAAACCCGTGGATGCAGCGCCAACAAGCGCAACAATTCAACCCCGGTGTAACCCGTCCCACCCACTATGCCAACCTTAATCATCGCAGCCCCTTATAAAACACACGGCATGATAAAGCAAAAACCGCCCGAAGGCGGTTTTGTGATGCAACCAAACGATTAACGCTTGGAGAATTGCTTCCTGCGGCGAGCTTTACGCAGACCGACTTTCTTACGCTCAACTTCACGTGCATCGCGTGTAACCAGACCCGCTGCTTTCAGCACAGGCTTGAAGTCTGCGTTGTAGTCGATCAATGCACGAGTAATACCGTGACGAACCGCACCAGCCTGGCCAGTTTCGCCGCCACCGGATACGTTAACCATGATGTCAAACTGACCCAGTGTTTCGGTCAGGTTCAACGGTTGACGCACGATCATGCGGCCTGTTTCACGTGAGAAAAACACATCAAGCGGCTTGTCGTTTACAACGATATCGCCTTTACCAGCCTTGATGAATACACGCGCCACCGCACTCTTGCGACGACCCGTTCCGTAGTTATAAGAGACAGTCATGATTAAGCTTTCAACAAGTTAATGAGTGTCGGTTGCTGCGCTTCATGTGGATGAGCAGAACCTGCGTACACCTTCATTTTGCGCAACATCGCGTAGCCCAAAGGGCCTTTTGGCAACATGCCCTTGACGGCTTTTTCCAAAACGCGGGCAGGATGACGGCCTTGCATCTTGGTGAAGTTAGTCGTGTACAGACCACCAGGATAACCTGTGTGGCGATGGTACAGCTTAGCTTCAGCCTTGTTACCTGTTACTCGCAACTTATCCGCATTGATGACTACGACGAAATCGCCGGTATCCACGTGTGGGGTGTAAATTGCTTTATGCTTGCCGCGCAGACGCGAAGCAATTTGTGCTGCCAGACGGCCTAGCACTTGATCAGCAGCATCAACCAGAAGCCATTCGTGCTGGACTTCATGTGCTTTTGCGGAAAATGTTTTCATAGCCACTATTCCTAAAATTCTATATTGAAACCTCGAAGGGCGCGAATGGTAGTTCATCCGGCCAATCCATGTCAAACGATATTTTTATTTCCTGACACGGCAAGGACTGATAAGTGACTAGCCGGCAGACCAAGCAGGAATAATACCCGTTACCACCCGGCGACCATGTGTAATAAGATAGCGGCTAATCCACACACCAACATATCGACATGTCCTGGTTCGCAACCAACCTTATAAGCACTTTCCTGCTGCCTCCGCTGAGCCTGTTGTTCGTGCTGCTGCTCGGCATCGCACTGCAGTACCGTTATCCAAAAGCTGCACGCCGGTTGATCGCTGTCTCATTTGCATTGCTCTGGCTGGCGTCCACACCCTATATAGCCCAGGGCGCACTGCACCTGCTGGAAGCGAAGACGTCGCCACTAAAACAGAACTCGCCATCTGCCGGGGCGATTGTAATACTGGGTGGCGGCAGCTACTTCCATGCACCGGAATATGCAGGGCAGGACACTGTCAGCGAGGCCACACTGTTGCGTTTGCGATATGGCGCCAGGCTGCAACGCACATTCAAATTACCCATTCTGGTGACAGGCGGCAAACCACTCGGCAATAGCACGTCGGAGGCCGGGCAAATGCGCGCCGTACTGGAACAGGATTTTCAGGTTCAGGTGCAATGGACCGAAGACGCCTCTGACAATACATTTGAAAATGCACGGAACTCATATAAAATTCTGCAAAAATCCGGTATTCAGAAAATATATCTGGTCACACACGCCTGGCACATGCCGCGCTCGGCTGCCGTTTTTCGCCGCGCCGGATTTGAGGTAATCGAAGCGCCCACTGCCTTCACGACGCGCTACCAGACTGACCTGCTGGCCTTCGTGCCGCGCGCAGAAGCGTTGCACGACAGTAAGGTTTTTGTCCATGAAGCAATCGGCATGCTCTGGTATCAGGCAAAATCACTTACTTCTCACTAAACCTAGAAAAACAACTGTCCACGAAATACACGAAATGGGGTAAGCAGGCATTTCGGGCCTTTGCGAGTTATTGCCTAAAAGCAATATCACTGCGAGAATCATTTCGTGGAAAATAAAACGTTTTTAAAATAAAGGATAACAACATGAAAGCACGCGTCAAATGGGTAGAAAATGTCGCCTTTTTAGGTGAAACTGAAAGCAATCACGCCGTACTTATGGACGGCGCTCCCGCCGCTGGCGGCCGTAATCTCGGGCCTCGCCCGATGGAAATGCTGCTGCTGGGCGCAGGTGGCTGCACCAGTTTCGACGTGATATCCATCCTGAAGAAGAGTCGCCAGGCTGTGACCGACTGCTATGTGGAACTGGAGGCAGAAAGGGCAGATACCGACCCCAAGGTGTTTACCAAAATACACATGCATTTTGTGGTTAAGGGCCGTGACATCAAGCAGGAGGTGGTTGAAAAAGCCATCAAACTATCCGCTGAAAAATATTGCTCCGCTTCCATCATGCTGGGCGCCACTGCCGTCGTCACTCACGATTTTGAAGTCATTCAAGAGCCCAGCTAAAAACACATGTCCACGAAAGTCACGAAAAACACAAAAATATTCAATAAATTCAGCAACTGTGCTTGACCACCCTACGGGCAATCAGCATCTCGGCACCAGCGCTTTGATTTTATTCGTGTCTTTCGCAACTTTCGTGTTTTTCGTGGAAAAAAGCTTTTTTCAGGAATATTGACACCATGAGCCAGGTCTTTCTCTACGACACCACACTGCGTGATGGCACGCAGCGCGAAGACATTTCGTTGTCGGTTGACGATAAACTAGTCATCGCAAAGCGTCTGGCTGATTTCGGTTTTCACTACATTGAAGGCGGCTGGCCCGGTTCCAACCCCAAGGATGCCGAGTTCTTCTCTCGTGCTGCCAAACTGGATCTGGGGCCTGCAAAACTTGCCGCCTTCGGCAGAACCCGACAGAAGCATATTCAGTGCGAGCAGGATGCCAATTTGCAGGCGTTACTCAGCGCTGACACACCTGTTGTCACGATGGTAGGCAAGAGTTCGGATTACCACGTCAAGCTGGTGCTCGCAGCCTCCCTGGAAGAGAATCTCGCGATGATCAGAGACAGCGTGTCCTACATAAAATCAAAAGGGCGCGAAGTGGTGTTCGATGCCGAGCATTTTTTCGACGGCTTCCTGGCCAATAAAGATTATGCACTTGCGACTTTGCGGGCGGCTTCTGATGCGGGAGCAGACTGGCTGGTTCTTTGTGAAACTAACGGCGGCAAGCTGCCGTGGGAAGTCGAGGAGATCGTGCGCGAAGTGGGAATGCATATCAGCACTCCGCTGGGTGTGCATTGCCATAACGACAGCGGTTGCGGCGTCGCCAATTCGCTGGCGGCGGTGCGTGGAGGCTGCACTCAGGTGCAGGGCACCATCAACGGCTATGGCGAGCGCGTCGGCAATGCAAATCTGACCACCATCATCCCGAATCTGCAGCTCAAAATGGATAAGCCTGTGGTAACGCCGGCACAGTTGCGCGAACTGACACAGCTGTCTCACTTCATCGCGGAGGTGGTCAACCTCAAACACTACAACCACGCACCTTACATCGGTCATAGCGCTTTCGCACACAAGGGCGGCATCCATGTGGCGGCGATTCTGAAAGCTGCCGACACTTACCAGCATATTGACCCGGCGCTTGTCGGCAACCAGATGCGTTCGGTGGTTTCGGAGTTATCAGGACGCGGCAACATCCAGTTTCACGCCAAGGCTTTAGGTATCGACCTTAACAACGAAGATGCCCAGCGCGTGCTGGGACACATCAAACATCTGGAACACGAGGGCTTCACCTTTGAGGCTGCCGAAGCCAGCGTGGAACTGATGCTGCACCGCCTGCGCAAAGACTACATCCATCCGTTTGAATTAATTGATTACTTTGTGATAACCGAACGCCGCCAGAGTCGCGGACTGTTGTCCGAGGCGACGGTAAAAGTAAAAGTGGATGGCATCGTTAAATTCGTCGCAGCAGAAGGCAACGGGCCGGTCAACGCCTTATCCACCGCGTTGCGCAGCGCGCTGGCAGACGTATATCCGGTGCTGAAGACGGTGCGCCTGATCGACTACAAGGTGCGTATCCTGGACAGCGCCAAAGGCACCTCCGCGCAGATTCGCGTGCTGATTACCTTTCAGGGCGGTGGCCTTGTCTGGACGACCGTGGGCGCCAGTGCCAACATCATCGATGCCAGCTGGCATGCACTCTCGGACAGCCTGGAATATGCGCTGTTGAAATTAAGCTCGTAGTTGCGGCCGGGAACAGCCCGGCGATCACACCATTTTCCCGCACCAATCCTTTGCAAACTGGCCCGCCACACGCCCGCTGCGCGAGCCGCGCGACAACGACCATTGCAATGCAGCACGTCGCACCTCATCCGTTAACACATGCTGCCAGCCGTGGTGTTGCAACCAGCGC
>JAUSNM010000059.1 GCA_030645535.1 Gallionella sp.
GAGTGGTGGCTGCGGCGTGTTGAGCCACAGATCCACGCCTGCGGTAAGCAGTTTCGCAAGTTCAATGCCGTAGTCTTCCAGATAGACCAGTTTTATTTTTCCCTTTAGCGCCTCTTTAACCTGATGGATGCGGCGGATCACCTGCTTGCCCGGTATATCCTGCGGATGTGCCTTGCCCGCATAGACGAGTTGCAACGCTCCGACCCTGCCGGCGATTTCGCTGAGTCTGTCGATATCCCAGAACAGCAGGTCGGCGCGTTTGTATTCCGCTGCGCGTCGCGCGAAGCCAATGGTGAACACGTCGGGCGCCAGATTGACGCCGGTGAGTTCGTTCACTTTTTCGATCAGCATCTGTTTCGCCTGTGCATGTGCCAGCCACACGTCCCGTTTGGAGAGGTTGAGCGCGTAACGCAGGCTTGCGTTGTCTTCGCGCCAGCCCGGTATGCGCTCGTCGAACAACGCAGCGACGGGGGGCGCCGCCCAGGTTGCAACATGCACGCCATTGGTAATGGAATGGATGTCGTACTTTGCGAACATCTGCTGCGTTACACGGCCGTGCCTTTTCGCCACACCGTTGATGTAGTGGCTGTTGTCGAGCGCGAGATAGGTCATGTCCAGCATGCCGTCGCGGCAGAATTCCCGTTCGCGCTCGTAAAATGCATCCTGATAGCCGGTGATGACACGATGCACCATATCCAGGGGATAGGTGTCGTGTCCTGCGGGTACCGGGGTGTGGGTGGTGAAGATGCACTTTGGCCTGACCAGATGCATGAGTTCAGGCGTGATGGTGTGCCTGACCTGCTCGTAGGCCATGTCCCATGCCTGCCTGGAAAGCTCGAAGGCCAGCTCCAGTGTCAGCAGCGCGGCATGTCCTTCGTTCATGTGATAGCGCTTGATGTCGTTGTAGCCCAGTGCGCGCAGCATCCTGATGCCGCCTATGCCCAGCACGACCTCCTGGCAAAGGCGGTAATGCGCATCGCCGCCGTAGAGGTGATGCGTGATGGCGCGATCCTGTCCGGTATTCTGTTCGAGGTCCGTATCCAGGAACAGCACCGGCACGATTGCGCCGCCTTCGCCCTTGACCTCATACTTCCATGCCCTGATTTGAACCTGCCGCCCTTCAATTTCAACCGAACAGCGCATCTCCATTTCCGAAAGATATTCGGCCACCGGCCAGTCGGCATCCTCTTCGCTTTGCCAGCCTGCGGCATCGAGCCTCTGGCGGAAATAGCCACGACGATGCAGCAGCGTCACCGCGAGCATCTGGATGCCGAGGTCAGCGGCTGTGCGTACCGTGTCCCCGGCCAGGATGCCCAGTCCGCCTGCATAGGTTGGCATGGCTTCAAGCAGGCCAATCTCCATGGTGAAGTAGGCGATGTAGTCCCGGCCGTCCATGTCTGGCAACCCGTCCGTTATTGCTGCGACAGACGCTTGGCGATCTGGGCTACGTGCATGCCCTGGAAGCGGGCGATTTCCAGTTCGTTTTCACTGGGCATGCGTTTGCCGTCGGCACCTGCCAGCGTCGAGGCACCATAGGGTGAGCCGCCGCTGATTTCCGTCATGACCGTGAGCCCCTTGCAGGAATACGGCACGCCGACAATGATCATGCCGTGGTGCAGCAGCGTCGAGTGGAACGAGGTCACCGTGGTTTCCTGACCGCCGTGCTGGGTGGCGGTGCTGGTAAACACGCTGGCGACTTTACCTATCAATGCGCCTTCCATCCACAGCTTGCCGGTCTGGTCCAGAAAATTGCGCATTTGGGCGGCCATGTTGCCGAAGCGGGTCGGCGTGCCGAAGATGATCGCATCAAAGGCGGCCAGCTCGTCGGTGGCGGCGATGGGGGCCGGCTGATCAAGCTTGACCCCCATGGCGCGGGCCTTGTCTTCCGGGATGATTTCAGGGACGCGCCTGATCGTCACCTCGACGCCCGCCACCTTGCGCGCACCTTCAGCCTCGGCCTCGGCCATTCTCTCGATATGCCCATACATGCTGTAATATAAGACGAGTACTTTTGCCATGACAAGCCTCCTTCAATTTCAGAATTAACGTGATCAAAATGCACGCCAGCGACTACTTCGGCGCATGGTTGCATTTCAACGTATCGGGTCGGCACGGCGTGGATCAGATCGTGATCGTCACACCAACAGACGAATCGTCATGGCCGCCGCTCACCATTCTCCCTGACAAAAATTCCCCGGGGAGAGGGCGGGAAATCTACCCCGATTCCTGATTAATTCATATATGCCAAAAGATATATGTATTTTGGCATAGGGGAGTGAGGGATGTGGGTGCCGGTATTTATCTGATATTTATCCGGCAGAATTATTCCGCCAGTGTCGGGTACAACTTCACTGCGACGAAGAGCAGGATAGCGAACACTGCAAGCATGACTACAAAATCGACGGTGTAACCGTGCACGTTTTCTCCTACTGTAATCATGAGTCCACGCAGTGCGTCGATCAGATAGGTGAGCGGGTTGATTTGCGCCGAGCAAGCCAAAAACCTCCCCATAAGAAACCCGCAGTTCGATGTGATCCACCGCAGTCAAATTCCCGAACTGACGTGTCAGTTCAGAGGTTTTAATCGCAAATATATCAGACGTGTTCATATAGGAAGAAGCGCTATGAATACAGATCAGCAGTACAGGGAAAATTTATAGCGCCTGGAGAATAGATGCACTTTCTTAACCATTGTCGATCCGGCCAGGGTGGTCATCCCGCCCTGAACAGGAGCTATAAGCGCACATCCATTGAAAACGCGCTGGCCGCCACAAAAAGCATGTTTATCGAACGGCTGACTTGAAGCAACTCTTCCCCGCCCGTTTTCGGCATATGCAAAAAACTGCTAAGCAATCAAAAACTAATTGGTTCACGCAGCAAGGCCAGCTCTTTAGGATGCACTCCATCGGCACTACGCACGAGGCAAAGGAGCTCAAACCATGACTGCATTACGAAATACCCTCGCCAGCCATGCTGGTCATAGCAAACCCGACAACATCGTCGCAGGCGAATTGCACTGGTCTGACTACTCGGGCCGGGTAACGGCGTCAGGTGTGCCGGTTCTGTTGCGTCCGATCGAGTTTCGTCTGCTGGGCCAACTGATGAGCCATTCAGAACGGGTGCTCTCGCGTGCCGAATTGCTGGAAAAAGCCTGGCGTACAGAGACCTGCATCGGCGAGCGCACGATAGACGTGCATATCCGGCGCTTGCGAATGTCGTTACAACCTTTCGGCATGGATCGCTGGATACAGACGGTTCACACCCGGGGCTATCGCTTTTCACCTTCATTCACACACCATTAAATTCAACTAAGGAGAAATCATGAAATTATCAAAAATCACGACTGCACTGTTTGCAGCTTCATTGGCGCTGTCGGCAAACAGTTATGCTGCCGACATCAGTCTGCTCAACGTGTCCTACGACCCGACCCGCGAGCTGTATCAGGAATATAACGCCGCCTTTGCCAAATACTGGAAGGGCAAGACCGGCGACAATGTCACCGTCAAATCGTCGCACGGCGGTTCGGGAAAACAGGCGCGTTCCATCATCGACGGACTGGAAGCGGATGTCGCGACACTGGCGCTGGCCGCCGACATCGATGCATTGCATGACAAGGCGAATCTGGTGCCCGCCGACTGGCAAAAACGCTTAAAACTCAACAGTTCACCATACACCTCGACCATCGTGTTGCTGGTGCGCAAAGGCAACCCGAAGAACATCCGTGACTGGAGCGATCTGATCAAACCGGGCGTTGCGGTGATTACGCCTAACCCGAAGACCTCGGGCGGTGCGCGCTGGAATTATCTGGCGGCATTGGGTTACGGTCTCAAGCACAACAACAACGATCAGGCCCGTGCCCAGGCTTTCGTCGCCAAGCTGTACGGCAATGTGCCGGTGCTGGATTCCGGCGCACGCGGCTCGACTGTCACCTTCTCCGAACGTGAAATCGGCGACGTGCTGATCACCTGGGAAAACGAAGCGTATCTGGTCAAGAAGGAATTCGGCGAAGACAAGTTCGAGGTGGTGTTCCCCTCACTGAGTATCCTGGCTGAACCGCCTGTCACGGTGGTGGACAAGTACGCAGACAAACACGGCACCCGCAAGGTGGCCGAAGCGTACCTGGAATATCTGTATTCGCCCGAAGGTCAGGAAATTGCGGCGAAGAATTTCTATCGGCCGACCGATGCAAAAGTGGCTGCCAAATATGCAAAGCGTTTTCCGAAGCTGAACCTGATCACCATCGATGAGGTGTTCGGCGGCTGGGCCAGGACGCAGAAGACGCATTTCGCCGACGGCGGCGTGTTCGATCAGATTTACACCAGAAAATAGGAGCATGTCATGACACATCAACTTGCCGAATTAAAACTCATGCTGCGCAACAACCTGTTCCTCGATCTCGATGAGCACGCATTGAGAAATAACAAGCCGGAAGGGCTGGTGTGCAGCTTTCTGGGGATGCGGCTGGCCAGCGCGTATCAGCCGATCTTTCGCGCTAACGGCGACGTGATCGGACGTGAAGCGCTGCTGCGCGCAGCTTCGATTGAACACGGCGCGCTTACACCGGAAACAGCTTTCGATCTGGCAATTGAGGAAGGGCAACTGGTGCTGTTCGACCGTCTGGTGCGCACCCTGCATCTGCTTGGCTACTCCAATGTTTTTTCTGAGCATGAGCTGCTGTTTCTGAATGTGCATCCGCGCCTCTTGACCAGCGTCAGCGATCACGGACGTACCTTCGAGCAGATATTGCATTATTACTCGGTGCCGACGTCCGGTGTGGTGATCGAAATCAAGCAGTCCGCCGTCGAGAGCGATGCGCGGCTGACGGAGGCGGTGAACAATTACCGCAGCCTGGGGTACAAGATCGCCGTCGATGATTTCGGCGCGGCACATTCCGGAATTGCCAGAATTGCCAATCCGACGCGTCGCTATGACAGCCTGGTGTCGAACAAGGATACGGTGGAATTAGACCGTGTTCTGGCGCTGCGTCCGGACATCGTCAAACTGGACGGCGCTGTGATCCGTGCGGCGGAACGCAGTGCGGCACCGGTTATCCAGGGACTGGTCAATATTTTTCACGGCATCGGGGCGCAAGTCGTCATCGAAGGCATAGAAACGGCTGAACAACTGGCGCTAGCGCGAGACACCGGGGCCGACCTGCTGCAAGGCTACCACCTCGGCTATCCGCATTTTGTGGCGGAGACGCGGGCTCAACCCATGATGGGCAGCTCTTCGCGGGGCATGTCGAGCGCCTCCAGTACTTTGAGTGCCGCGTAGGCATCGTTTGCCGCATAGCGCAATTGTTGCGGGGTGAGTTGATGTTGAGACCAATTGGAGGTGGTGGCCTTCCTCGACTTGGCAAAGCGTTGCTTGAACACCAGCCCCACTGCCGCCCGGACGCCCATTTCTTTGTGATAGCCGTCCATGCTGAACACCGTATTGAGATCGACCACCGCGCCCAATTTGACGCCCAGTTTCGCGAGGATTTGCCCGCTATCCGATTGAAGGCCGAAGCCCGCCTTAATGACCTTGTCAGATTGCAGCAACTCGATCAGGAACGGCAACCCGTCCGCATGGTGCAGCTGAAACAGATAGGCCTTGTCGTGCAGCGCAAACTGCACCACGTGCGGCCCTTTGCTGACATCGCCCGTGTTAAATGTCGGTTTGGATTCGGTATCGAAACCCACGACGCCCGCAGCCATGATCTCGGCCGTGGCGGACGCAAACTCTTGCGTGGTTATCGGCACATGGATCTGCGCAAGCGTGAGGCCGACAAAGGGTTGCAGCAGGGCGATCTCATCCCTGGTCGGGGCAATTTTTTTCAT
>JAUSNM010000061.1 GCA_030645535.1 Gallionella sp.
CAACGAGGGTCGTGTGCTGCGTCTGGAGCAGCTGCGCCGCGATCGTTCGGCACGCCGCGAAAAACAAGGCAAAGTAGAAATGACCGTGGATACCGGTGAGCGCTCAGGCAAACTGGTCGCTGAACTGACCGATGTCAGCAAAGCTTACGGCGGACGCACGCTGATCGACAATTTCTCCTGCCGCATCCAGCGCGGCGACAAGATCGGCCTGTTGGGACCTAACGGTGCGGGCAAGAGTACGCTGCTCAAGATCATTCTGGGCGATATCGAGCCGGATTCAGGCGAAGTAAAGCTCGGCACCAAGATGTCGGTCGCCTATTTCGATCAGCTACGCGAACAACTCGATGAAAACATGACGCTGGCCGACACCATCAGCCAGGGTGCGGATTTCGTCGAAATCGGCGGCCAGCAGAAACATGTCATCAGCTATCTTGGCGATTTCCTGTTCCCGCCTGAGCGCGCAAGATCCCCGGTGAAGAGCTGTTCGGGTGGCGAGCGCAACCGCTTGCTGCTGGCGCGCCTGTTCACCCAGCCTGCCAACGTGCTGGTGCTCGATGAGCCGACCAACGATCTGGATATCGAGACGCTGGAACTGCTCGAAGAACTGCTGGCCAACTACGACGGCACGCTGTTCCTGGTCAGCCATGACCGCGCCTTCCTCGATAACGTGGTCACTCAGGTAATTGCGTTCGAAGGCGACGGCAAACTGGTGGAATACGTCGGCGGCTACGAGGACTGGGTGCGCGTGCAGAAATTTCAGGCCGCAGCAGCGCTTGCCAAACCGGCTGTATCCACGCCGCCCCGCCCTGCCGCTGTCGTTGAAAAACCGAAAGTTTCTTCCAAGCTTAACTACAAGGAAGCGCACGAACTGGAAGAGTTGCCGAAGCGTATCGAGGTATTGGAGAAGGAGCAGATCGACATCGCCGCCCATCTGGCGGACGGCACGATATTCCGCAACGATGCCAAGCGCGCCAAGCAATTACAGGCACGCAATGAAGCCATCGAAGCCGAAGTTCTGTCTATCATGACGCGCTGGGAAGAACTGGAAAAACGCAGCTAAACCGGACATGCAAGTGTGATGTCGCCAAGTCTCTGAGGGGGTAAGGCCTCAGATCAACGAAAGAAGCTGGAACGTCTTCAGTGTATTGCCTGGTAAGAACAGACTTCTCCCGCCATTGCAAAGCGCCCCACACTTGGGGCGCTTTCTTTTTCTGCGGGCACCATTACCCGCTACTCGCTTGACACTCACCAACAGGTGTCCGTCTTCAAGCGTAAATCAGGGGCCAGTTCGAATCACCGAGAGTAAGTCGATTCTTGTTTTATTGATACGCGCCATGAGTTTCGCCCGCCTCCCCTGTGCGCCGCCGAAAATAGTTCGCAAACAGCGGAGTTTTAGGCGCGCACTGTTCATTCAGAAATAAGGCGGTTGTATCGCCTATATTTCGTGGGAATGCCGTACTCGCAAGGGGCATCCCCGCCGTGTTCCCGCTGTTGCGCAGCGACCACGGCGAGACAGGCGCGGCAAACACCAGAGTAAACAATGCAAATTACACCCCGAACAACGCTTCCCACAACTCCCGGCTGGCATGGGTGTCGATTTCACCCTGTTCAACACGGCAAGGCGAAGCATCGTTGAGCCGCATGCGGTGCTGGGTCTGACGCAGCGTGCGGTACAGCGTGCGAACTTGTTCGGCTAAATCGGCGTTGATCAGGCCAAATCCGGCTGCCATTTTCAGCAAAGCCAAATTACCGACATTATTGGCAAGCTGCGGATATTGATGTGCGTAGGCCAACACCAGATACTGCACCTCGAACTCAATGTCCACCATTCCGCCGCTGTCATGCTTGATGTCGAATAACTGAGTGTTATTGGGATGGCCATCGTGCATCTTTTGTCGCATAGCGACAATTTCACCGCGCAGTTTTTCGATATCACGCGGCAGGCCAAGCACTTGCCGGCGTATGTCTTCAAATGCCGCGCCGACCTTAGCATCGCCTGCACTGTAGCGTGCCCGGGTCAATGCCTGATGTTCCCACACCCAGGCTTGTTTCTGCTGATATTCGGCAAAGGCCTCGATCGAACTCACCAGCAAACCGCTCGCCCCGTTCGGGCGCAGGCGCAGATCGGTTTCATACAAGCGTCCCGATGCGGTGTAGCTGCCCAACATGGCATTGATGCTCTTACCGAGGCGCGCATAGTTTTCCTGCGCGTCCGGATGATCGTCATCGTAGAGAAAAATCATGTCGAGATCGGAAGCATAACCCATCTCTTTGCCACCCAGTTTTCCATAGGCAATGATGGCAAACCTGGCCTGACCGGTGTGCCGGCGGCGCGCATTCGACCAGCATAACGCCAGCACATGGCGCAGAATCAGGTCGGCCAGGTCACTCAAATGATCGCTGAGTTTCTCCAGCGGCAGCAAACCTTGCAGATCCATCGCCAGCAGATGAAATACCTGCTCCTGCTGAACATGATGCAGCACCTCCAGGCATCGCTCGACATCATTGTTGCAACCATTCATGCGCGCCTGCAGATCGGCATCCACTTGCGGCCATTCCGGCGGCTGATACATCTCGCGTGCATCGAGCAGCTCATCGAACAGCGCCGGATGTTGGGCCAGGTAGCCTGCCGCCCAGCTGCTGGATGAAAGCAGCCGGGTCAGTCGCGCCAGCGCTTGCGGATATTCGGCGAGAAAGGCCAGGTAGGCTGCCCGGCGGCTGATCGCGTCAAGCAAGGTCAGCAGCCGCGACAAGGTCGCATCGGGGTCGCTGTATTGCCCGCTCAGCATGATGAACTGCGGAATCAACCCGTCCACCCGTTGCCGGCTGAGCTCGGATAATTGCCGGTAGCGCAGGCCGCTACGCAGTTGCAACAGCCGCTCTGCACTGTCAGCGGCACTGAGATAACCCAGATTTTTCAGGCCCAGCGTTAATTCCTCAGCGCTGACATCTTCGCGCCAAAGCGGGCTTTGCTCCTGAACCGTTGCGCCAAAAATCTGTTCGAATTGTTCGCTCACCAGCGCACGATGGCGATCCAGCACGCACAGCAGCGCGGCATAATCCGCATATCCCATGGATGCCGCGATCAGCTGCCTGTCCTCCTCACTTGAAGGCAAGGCCTGGGTTTGCTGGTCGTCCAGATATTGCAGGCGATGTTCCAGATTGCGCAAGAAAATGTAGGCCGCATCAAGGTCTGCCACCACCATCGCAGTCAGCTGGCCATTTTCAGCCAGCTGGTTTAACACGCGCTGGGTGGGCAGAATGCGCAGCTTCGCGTCCTGCCCGCCGCGTATCAGTTGAAACACCTGGGCGGTGAATTCGATTTCACGGATGCCGCCGGGGCCCAACTTGATGTTGTCCAGCCGGTCGCGGCGCTGCACTTCCTGACGGATTTGCGCGTGCAGCTTGCGCATCGAATCAATCGCACCGAAGTCGAGGTATTTGCGAAACACGAAAGGCTGATAAAGTTTATTTAATTCAGTAATATACGAACTATCAGCGGGTGCCACAACCCGCGCCTTGATCCAGGCATAGCGTTCCCATTCACGCCCCTGAGCGACCAGATATTCCTCCAGCGCAGCGAAACTCATCACCAGCGGGCCGCTGTCGCCATAGGGACGCAGGCGCATGTCCACGCGAAACACATAACCATCGCCGGTCGCCTCGTTGATGATATTGATCAGGCGACGCCCGAGGCGAGTGAAGAATTCATGGTTGCTGAGCGTGCGCGGTCCACTCGTTTCACCGTCTTCCGCATACACGAAAATCAGATCGATATCGGATGAAACATTCAACTCCCCCCCGCCCAGCTTGCCCATGCCGATCACCAGCAGTTCCTGTGCACTCTTGCTGAACTCCCCAATGGGACTGCCAAATTGCGCCAGCAGCGATTGCATCAGACACCTCTGCGCCTGTTGCACCACGATTTCCGCAAGCGCCGTCATGGCCTGCATCACTTCGTTCAAGTCACCCAGACCGTTCAGGTCACGCAATATCAGCTTGACCATCACCTGCTTGCGCAGCTTTCTGACCGCACGCGCCAATGCTGCCTCATCGAGCAGATTGAATCCGGTCTGCACCAGCAAAAGTCGTATTTCAGCGCGATTGCACGGTGCGGTGTAATTAGCCTGCAGCCAGGCCAGCAAAGATTGATCCGCTTCCAGGGTGCGCTTTGCATATCGGCTGCAGAGCATGGTTTTTTGCAACAGTTCAGAGAAGCTTGCTTGCATTTCAGTATTCATGGGCGTATCACAGGCCTGATAAGTTAGAATGTACTCTACCAGCCGTGAGTAGCCAGTGGCAAATGGTAAGTGGCGGCACGATCCTCGACTTACGACTTAATAACTGACGACTCACCACTTACAACTAACTACTTTCGATTTATGTTGAATTCACGTCCCGTTCGCCTGCTCTGGCACAGTTTAAACTGGCTGACGCGTGTCACTATTGTGACAACGGCGGTTACGGCTGTGCTGTGCGCGATTATCATCCTCACGCTGCGCTATTGGCTGCTGCCGGATATTGAGCAGTTCCACGGAAGAATCACTTCTTCACTGGCAAGTGCAATGGGTAATCCGGTCAGCATAGCCAAGATCGAAGGTAACTGGGACGGCCTGCATCCGCACCTGACTTTCACCGAGGTACGCATCCTGGACAAACAGGGACAACCTGCGCTGGTATTGCCGCGCATCGATGCCAGCGTATCGTGGCTGTCGCTGCTGGCCGCCGAGTTGCGTCTGTCCAGCCTGGAGATTGAACGGCCTGAACTGCTGATACGCCGCGACGCTACCGGTAAAATTTTCATCGGCAGCGTCGCCATTGCATCTGAAGGCACGGACAACGACCTGGCCAACTGGATGTTGCACCAGTCGCGCATGGTGGTGCGCAATGCAGTCATCGTCTGGCTCGACGAGCAGCGTGGCGCCCCCCCGCTGGTGCTCGATCAGGTCAATCTGCGCATCGAAAACCTGTTCAGCCATCATCAATTTGCGCTGCGTGCCGTGCCGCCAATCGAGCTGGCAACCCCGCTGGATGTGCGCGGTGATTTTCACGGCAGGCGTTTTGATGACTTGAACAAATGGCAGGGACAACTGTTTGCCCAGCTTGATTACACCGACCTTCTGGCATGGCGCCCCTGGCTTAAATTACCTCCCCAACTGAGTAGCGGACGCGGCGCAATCCGCGGCTGGCTGGGTGTTGAAAACGGCAAAATCACTCAGATGACAACCGATCTGGTGTTGCGCGATGTGTCGACAAGATTGACTGACAATCTGCCGGAGATGGATGTACATTTCCTGCGCGGGCGCGCCGCCTGGAAAACGGTGGAAGATGGCTGGGAGGTTTCCACCAGACACCTGACGATGCGCTTGCACAACGGCGTCAAATTGCAGCCCACCGATTTTTATTTCCGCACGACGCAGGCGGGCAAAACCCACGCAGCCAGCGGAGAGCTGCGCGCAAACTTGCTGCAACTGGAAAGTCTGGTCAGCCTGGCGAACTTCTTGCCTCTGGAAGCGGGACTGCGCAGTCAATTGAGCGCATACGCCCCCCGTGGCCGTGTATCCGAACTGAATATGAGCTGGCAAGGCGCACCGGAAAAACTGACAGGCTTTAAGATCAAGGGACAATTCGAAAATTTGGCAATGCAGCAGGCAGGCAACATGCCCGGCTTCTCGGGTTTGTCGGTAGCGGTAGATGGCAATGAGGCCAGCGGCAACCTGAATATCAACACGCGCAATCTGATCCTGGATGCGCCAGGCGTGATGCGAGAACCGTTATTGTTCCGCACCCTGACCGGCCAAGCTCACTGGCAACGTGAACATGGGGAATTGAATATCAAAGTTGCTAACGTTGCCGTTGCCAACGATGATCTTGCGGGCAATCTGTACGGCAGTTTTCAAACCAAAGCGAACACCCTGGGCATAGTAGATTTGACGGTCAGCCTGACGCGCGGCGAGATCAGGCATGCCGCCCGATATACACCTCTGGTCGCACTTTCCAAAAAAGACAATGACTGGCTGAACGAGGCCTTGTTGTCCGGACACACCGAAGATTTCCACCTGCGTCTCAAGGGTAATCTGAGCGATTTTCCGCTGGATGAAACGAAGGATGCATCATTGGAAATAGGTGCACATGCGCAGAATGTGTCGATGGAATTTGCACGTGACTGGCCAAAAATAGAAAACCTGTCCGGTGAGTTTCTGATTCATAACAACAAATTGGAAGTGCGCGCGCCAAGCGCGACCCTGCTGGGGGCGCGCATATCTCACCTGTCCATCATCCAGCCTGACATGTCGAAAACTGATCCCGTACTGGAAATCAAGGGCGAAGCCGAGGCTGCCAATAACATCTTCCTGCAATTCATCCAGCAAAGTCCGGTACGTGGCTACATCAATGGCTTTACCGATGGCATCAGTGCCAGCGGTAACGGGCATCTGGATTTGTCTGCACAAATTCCGCTAACTGTGACTAAGCCTGTGAAAATCGCAGGTTTATTGCGTGTACAGGCCAGCGATATCGATTTAGGCGCCGGTGTGCCCTGGTTGCGCAATACACGCGGCGAATTATCGTTTACCGAATCGGGCATGAAGACCAACGCTGTGACAGCAGATATTCTGGGTGGCCCTGCGCATCTGAATGTACAGACGGCCGAAGGAGGCGTGGTACACGCCAGCCTGCAGGGGCGCACCAATCTTGAAGTACTGCGCAAAACCGACACAAATCCATTGCTGGGTTTTCTGCATGGCGGCGCTGCATGGGATGCAAACATCAGCGTAGTGAAAAAAATCGCTCAGGTAACGCTTAATTCAAACTTGCAGGGTCTCAGCTCAACCCTGCCGGCCCCCTTCACCAAGAGTGCCAATGAAATCTGGCCGTTACACATCGAAAAGAAAAATATTGCCGATAAACAGGACATGATCAGCGCACAGTTGGGCAAGTTGCTGAGCGCACGTTTGCTGCGCTCTGATGAAAATGGTGTCAGCACAATCAAACGCGGCATAATCAGATTTGGCGGACAGGATCAGTTAACGGACTCGACCAGCACTCGAGGCAAAAGCGGCCCTTCGTCTGAGCTCAGGACAGGCTCTTCGACCGAGCTCAGGACAGGCATCTGGCTGACCGGCAAGCTGCCCGTTGTGGCGCTGCAAGGCTGGGAGGGTCTGACGGGCGGCGCAGGGCAGGCGATACCGATAGCTGGCGCGAATCTGCATATCGACAAGCTGGTAGGTTACGGCATGAACATCAATGATTTGCAAATCAATGCCACAAAACGTGGCGACGGACTGGCGGCCCAACTGTCCAGCACGCCGGTGAACGGTGAGGTGGTGTGGCAACCGCAGGGCTTTAATGGCGTTGGCAAGCTTTCCGCCCATTTACGCAATCTGTACTGGTCGGGCGAAGAACTGGCGAATCCATCAATGGCCAAACCTGCCCCGACAGTCAGATCCGGCGAGACGCCGCATAAACTGCCCGCCATGGAGATCAGCATTGATGATTTGCTGTTCAAGGGCAAGCCCGTCGGTCGATTTGAATTGACAGGCGCCCCCGAAGGGCAGGACTGGCGTTTGCACCACCTGCACATCGTCAACCCGGACGGCAGCGTGACGGGAGATGGTCTTTGGCGCAGTGCGCAAACCAGCATGCAAACCCAGGTCAATCTGCTGATGGACATTTCCAATGCCGGAAAAATCCTGGCGCGTTCCGGCTACCCCAATACGGTCAAGAACGGCAGCGGGAAATTATCAGCCAGCCTGACCTGGGATGGACAACCAGACGAATTTAACTACGCGTCACTGGATGGCACGCTCAAGCTGGATACCGGCCGTGGGCAGTTTCTCAAGATGGATCCGGGCTTTGGAAAATTGCTCGGCATCCTGAGTCTGCAAGCACTCCCCAAACGCATCACGCTGGATTTTACCGATGTGTTCAGCAAAGGCTTT
>JAUSNM010000063.1 GCA_030645535.1 Gallionella sp.
ACCACTCACGAATCTGCGATCCGCATCATCTCCAAGGTAGGCCCGCTGGCGAACCCGGCAGACCGAGACCACTGCCTCCAGTACATGGTCGCCGTACCGCTGGCGTTCGGTGATCTGGCAGCAGAACATTACGAGGACAGTTTCCACGCCGCCAACCCGATCATCGATGAGCTGCGCGGGAAAATGGAGATCGTCGAGGATGCGCGCTACAGCCGCGAATATCTGGAAGCGGACAAGCGCTCCATCGCCAACGCGATTGAGATATTTTTTGTTGACGGCAGCAGCACCGGCAAAATAGCCGTGGAATATCCGATCGGCCATCGCCGCCGCCGTGCCGAAGGGATCCCGGTGCTGGAACAGAAGTTCCTCTCCAATTTGCGCACGCGCTTTCCCGAGCATCGCTGCGGGCAGATCATGGCACTGTGCCTGGATAAACAAAAGCTGGAAGCGATGCCGGTCAACGCATTCATGGAGCTGCTGACCATTAACTAAGCGTATTATTTTGCAGGATTCCCGCCTGATGAAACAACTAAGTATTGACTAAGCAATCAATAAACAATTGCAAAGTCACTACTTATGCGCGGGATAACCAGCGACTTGCCAGCCTGCTGGCTTAGTCGAATGGCTAGTGTCATTACCAATGACGATAAAGGGATCGCAATGAGCTACCAGAGTGAATATGACCGTTCGATGCAGGACCCGGAGGGCTTCTGGCGCGAACAGGCCGAGGCGCTGGAATGGTTCAAATTCCCGCAGCGGATCCTGACGACGGATACCGACGGCCTGGGTTACTGGTTTGGCGACGGCGAGATGAACACCGCCTACATGGCGCTGGATCACCATGTAAAGAACGGACGCGGCGATCAGGCAGCACTCATTTTCGACTCCCCCGTCACTGGCACCAAGACCCGCTACACCTATTTCGAACTGACCGATGTCGTGGCGCGCACCGCCGGCATGCTGGCTGACCTGGGCGTAGTCAAAGGCGACCGTGTCATCATCTACATGCCGATGATTCCGGAAGCGGTCATCGCGATGCTCGCGACAGCGAGATTGGGGGCGATTCACTCGGTTGTGTTCGGCGGTTTTGCGCCGCCTGAACTTGCGCTGCGCATCGATGACGCGACGCCGCGCGTCATTCTGTCCGCCTCCTGCGGCATCGAAATCAGCCGCATCATCGAATACAAACCGCTGCTCGACCGGGCCATCGAATTATCCATACATAAACCTAAAAGCTGCGTGATCTTTCAGCGTCCGCAATGCACCGCCTCCCTGACGGCAGGACTTGATTTTGACTGGGTTGAATTACTGGACAAGGCACACGCGGTGGGCTGCACGCCTGTATTGGGCAGCGATCCGCTGTATATCCTCTACACCTCCGGCACCACCGGCAAGCCCAAGGGCGTGCTGCGCGAGAACGGCGGTCACGCGGTCGCGCTCAAGTACAGCATGAAGGCCATCTACAACCTCGATGCTGGCGATGTGTTCTGGGCATCCTCCGATGTGGGCTGGGTCGTCGGTCACTCCTATATCGTCTACGGCCCGCTGCTGCAAGGCTGCACCACCGTTGTCTATGAGGGCAAACCGATCATGACGCCGGATGCCGGTGCACTGTGGCGCGTCTGTGCAGAATATGGCGTGAAAGCGCTGTTCACCGCCCCGACCGCATTCCGCGCCGTGAAAAAGGAAGATCCGGACGCGCTGCTGATGAAGCAATACGACCTGAGCGGTTTGCAGACCATTTTTTCCGCCGGCGAGCGGCTCGATGCACCGACCGAAACCTGGCTCAGCGAACACAGCGGCAAGCCGGTGGTGGATCACTGGTGGCAAACCGAGACCGGCTGGGCGATCACCGCCAACCTGCGAGGCGTCGAGCCTATGACGATCAAGCCGGGTTCTTCCACCAAACCCGTACCCGGCTTCAACGTGCAGATTCTGGATGAACACGGCGAACAGCAGCCTTGTGGCACGCAGGGTTACATCGCGCTCAAGCTGCCGCTGCCGCCCGCTTGTCTGAACCATGTATGGGGCGATGCAAACCGGTTCCGCGAGAGCTATCTGACCTTCCTGCCCGGCTACTACACCAGCGGCGACGGCGGCTATATCGATGAAGACGGTTATGTGTTCGTGATGGGACGTGTGGACGACGTGATCAATGTCGCAGGGCACAGGCTCTCCACCGGCGAGATCGAGGAAGTGATCGCCACCCATCCTGCGGTGGCGGAATGCGCGGTCATCGCGCGCGACGATGAAATCAAGGGACAGAAGCCGATGGGAATGGTGGTGCTCAAGACGGGTGCTGCCATCACGGATGCCGACCTGCAGCAGCAGCTGATCAAGCTGGTGCGCGACAATATCGGCGCACTCACCTGCTACAAGGACACGGTCATCCTCGCGCGCCTGCCCAAGACACGTTCCGGAAAGACGCTGCGCAAGACACTGTGCCAGATCGTCAACGGGCACAAATACACCGTGCCCTCTACCATCGACGATACGGGTGTGATCCCGGAAATCATCGACGTGCTGCGCAGCAAGGGCATAGTTGCGTAAAATGACTTCTTTCGGGCACAGCTACATATGGAACAGGAATAATGAGTATTAAAAAAGTGGATGTCTTGCTGGTGGGCGCGGGCGTGATGAGCGCGACGCTGGGCAAGTTACTGGCGCAACTGGATCCCTCGTTAAAAATCACCATGGTCGAGCGCCTGAGCCGTGTCGCCACGGAGAGTTCGCACGGGCTGAACAATGCCGGAACGGGCCATGCCGGATATTGCGAGCTCAATTACACCCCGCTGCTGGCGGACGGCACCGTTGCAATCAACCGTGCGCTGGGCATTAACGCGGCGTACGAGGTGTCGCTGCAATTCTGGTCCTATCTGGTCGAACAGGGCATGTTGCCTGCGCCTGACAAATTCATCAATCCGATCTTCCACCAGAGTTTTGTCTGGGGAGAGACCGACGTGGCATTTTTGCGCAAACGCTATGAGGCGTTGCGCACCCATCATTTGTTTGAAGAAATGGAATACAGCGAAGATCACGCGGTGTTGCGCGAGTGGATGCCGCTGGTGATGGAACATCGCGATCCTGCACAGCCCGTTGCCGCCACCCAGGTCAGACACGGCACGGACGTTGATTTCGGCATGCTGACGCGCAAGCTGGTCAAGGCTTTGACCCGTCATTCGAGCTTCGATCTCAAGTTGTCGCACACCGTCACCCGCCTGAAACAACAGCAGGATGGCAGGTGGCATGTGCGCATCAAGGATAATCATACCGGGCACAGCAAGACGATCGATGCGGGTTTCGTGTTTCTCGGTGCAGGGGGCGGCGCGTTGCCGCTGCTGCAGAAATCAGGGATTCCTGAAAGCCAGGGTTATGGCGGCTTCCCGGTGAGCGGACAATGGCTGATCTGCAAAAATCCGGATGTCGTGAAGCGACATACCAGCAAGGTTTACGGCAAAGCGCCGATGGGTGCGCCGCCGATGTCGGTGCCGCATCTCGATAGCCGCATTATTGACGGCGAGCCGGCGTTGCTGTTCGGGCCATTCGCCAGCATCACCACCAAGTTCCTGAAAAAAGGCTCGGTGCTGGATCTGTTTTCATCGCTCAAATCGAACAATCTCAAGCCCATGCTCGCGGTCGCACGAGACAATATGGAGTTGACTCGTTATCTGATCACCGAGGCGTTCAAATCGCACAAAGAACGGGTTGCCAGTTTGCAGGAGTTTTATGCGGACGCTCAAGAGGATGACTGGGAATTAGCCTCGGCAGGACAACGGGTGCAGATCATCAAAGGGTGCGACACCAAGGGCGGTCGTCTGGAATTCGGCACCGAGATCGTGACCTCCCGGGACGGCACGCTCGCATCGCTGCTGGGCGCATCCCCGGGCGCCTCGACTTCGGTGCAGGCGATGATAGAAGTGATCGAGCGCTGCTTTGCCTCACGTGTCGCAGGTTTGGACTGGCAGCTAAAATTGAAACAGATGATTCCGTCCTATGGCGAGTCGCTGGACGAGAATGAGGCGTTGCTGCACACCGTGCGCGAAAGAACGCTGGCCACCTTAGGCTTGGAGCACAGAGAGGGCAAACTCGGCAGTGTGCGCAAACCGCGCCAAGGTAACACCCCCTGATATAAATCGCTCCTGGGGAACTTCGGTGATGTACAAAATTCCAGATACACTACCTGTAATTCCTGCACGCATAAAAGCGGGAGGTGCTGAGCATGCAGGAGCGCTTTACATGGTTAATTATTTCTCACATGTAGAATCAGTCAGTTGCAGCATAACGGGACAGCTTATACAGAACACTCTCCTGCATACAGTTGAATAGTTCTGCCTACTTAACGTTGTGCGTCAGGAGAGTGGTTATGAAGCTACTGAAATACTTCGGCGCATTTTTGGTCGCAGCCCTTGGCCTGTTCCTATTTGTTGTCAATTTCTCTGCGGTGGAAACACGTTTTCAATGTTCTGGCGAAATTTCACCCCAGAACAATTCTCAGCAAGCCACCATCTTCATGAAATTGCACGAGTACAGGTGGTGGGTAGGCTTGTGGAGTGACTCCGACGGTTCTGTTTGGGTTGAGGTGCCGAACAGAACGGTTGAATATTTTGAGCGCGTTATTGAGGTTGGAGATCAGCTTCAGATTTATGACTATCAACGAAATCTAAAAGGGTATTTTTCTTCGTTGAGCAAGTCGCTCTCCATTAAGACGGCTGCTTGGTCATTTGATGGTACTTGCAAGAAGGTTGAAAAATGACGCCCAACAAGTCATTCCAGCGGACCGTCAAAAAGCTACGCTTTTTGCCGTCCGCTGAATTCGCACGTTAGGGTTTCGTATGTCATCTATCAAACAAGCAGATTTACGTGAGCTATTGGTGGCAGTTGGTTTTGTAACTGTAAATTGGGCTTTAATGGAGCGCCAAATGGACAACATAATCAATCTTTCATTCGTTAGTTTTGGCGGAGTTTCGGGGCACAATAAAAAGCCCAGTGTGTTTGTAGAAAAGGTCAAATATTTAATGGGCGCATTTGACCAAAACAATGAGCTTTCCCAGCATAAAACAAATGCAATTCGACTTATTGATCGAGCAAAAGATTTCAGCGAGCTGAGACATGCTTTTACGCATGGCGCACTTGAAAGCCTTGACGGGTCGGTTCTCACAATAAATAAACTTAAAACAAAAAGCGAATACTGCGTTGACTTGATAAAAATTGATCTTATTGATTTTCCAGTTCACGTAGAAGAGATAGGGGGGCTGGTAACTGAATGGACTCACCTGTCAAAGTCGATCTTAGACGAACATCAAAAACGGAAATAATAGCTCTCACGGTTTGCTCAGGAGATACCGCCATGTCATATCTTTCGTATATGAGTTTTTCTTCTGTCATGGAACCCTACGCTCAAGCGGGACTGCGCAAAGACCGCAAGGGTCTTCCCCGACATCATTGGTGCTAAAGCACCTAATGCTGGCGTAAAAGCGCGGCGCCATTCACCTTAACGTTGAGCGTCCGCTGTATCTCGATGCAAATACGGCGGCTGAATTTATCGGGCAATCAGTAAGGCTTGCGGCCTGCCCAGTTTCCCGCAGGCTGATACCGGCATACCCACACCTGCTCCTGAGTATCCTCGCACACGGCGACGGCGCACCCGACAACCGTAGTCGTGCGCCAGACCATTTGCGTGTAATGGCCGCATACCTTCCCGGGCAGGCAGCGATTACCGGCATAGTCGTAATCCGCACGCTCACGGCCCCAGCTATCCACCACTTTTTTTGGGGACACCTTTTGCAATTCCCGACGCCCGTCCGACCAGCTCAGCGCACTGGCCCAGTAAAGATTTTCACCGTACTGGCCGTCCGACTTGCTGTGGCGCATCTGACAGCGATTGGTCTGTTTCAGGTGATCGGCCCAGGCCTGCGCCGAGATCGCCAGTTCCGGCGAGTATCTTAATTTTTCGCTGACGCCGACTTCCGCACGCCACTTGTTATGCGCCGCAATCAAGGCCGCGCTGTCGATTTCGCCGGCAAACGCCGGAAAGACTGTCAGTGCAGCGACGATAGCGATGAACCGGAGCTTCATAAATTCCCACTTCAAAAGTTTACGCAACAAGTTATGCCCGCCTATGTTAACTTGCCTGTCAACCATCAGGTAACCATTATGAACATAGCAGAAATTGCCGAGCAACTGGAGCACACCGGCTACATCATTCTGGATCAGCCGCTGCCGGTTAATTTAACCAGCGCTTTATTTACCCGTTGCCATGACGATGACCAGGCGAATTTCCAAACCGCGCATATCGGCCGCGGCACGGACAAAAAGCACATCGACTCGATACGCGGCGATGTCATCAACTGGCTCGATGAGATGAACGCTACCGACCTGTCCTACCTTGCCTGCATGGAAACTCTGCGCCGGGGCCTGAATGAGGCGCTCTATCTGGGATTGTTCGACTACGAATGCCACTATGCGATCTATAACAACGGCGCGGGCTACGCAAAACACTCCGATGTCCTGAACGGCAAAAAAAACCGCATCCTGACCACGGTGCTGTACCTGAATGAAGACTGGCAGAGCAGCGATGGCGGCGAACTGGTTCTGTTCGAACCCGATGGCACTGCCGTGATCTCCACAGTCATCCCGAAATTTGGCACAATGATCATCTTTTTAAGCGAATCGTTTCCGCATGAAGTCCTCATCTCACACAACACAAGACGCAGCATTACCGGATGGTTCCGTGTCAGCGGCAGTTAGCCCGGCGATGACCGCGCTCCCGGAAGCTGCGATTGACCTTGCCACGCAAAACGTGCGCGACATCCTGACGCATGCCATTGAACACCAACCCACGCAAGCCGCAGTCGTGGTCTGGGATGGTCAATGCGCACTGGCGGTCGCATTGACCCAGGCCTACCATTGCTGTCTGCCCGATGCGACATTCATCGATTTCGACAGTGTGGAGCCTGCAACGGTGCGCGCCGAATTTGAACGACTGGTCCCCGGCGATCTGGTGGTGCTGATCCAGTCCACCAGTTTTCGTCTGGACGCATTCCGCATACGCGTCGAACTCTTCAAACGCTCGTTGAAGGTGATCGAGCATCCGCACTTGTCGCGCATGCCGGGTAATGAGGCGCTGCTGTATATCGAATCGCTGGCCTATGACCCGGCCTATGTTCGCGGCGTGGGCCATGCACTGAAGGCGCGATTTGACAGCGCAAAGGTGGGCGTCATCAACAGCTTCGGCGAACAGCTGATTTTTTCCTCCGGATTTGAACCCGCCAAACTCAACGTGGGCGACTACAGCCAGATGCACAATGTAGGCGGACAATTCCCGATCGGCGAGGTGTTTACCGAATCGAAAGATCTGGAGGCACTGAATGGCCGCGTGCGCCTGTCCATTTTTGGCGACACCAGCTTCACGGTCAACAAACCCGCGCACCCGATCACGCTGATCGTACAAAAAGGACGTGTCACCGGCACGGTCGATTCCACGCCCGAGTTCGACCTGGTGCTCGCCAACATTCGCGCCATTGAGGGCGAAATCTGGGTGCGCGAGGTGGGCCTCGGGCTGAATCGCACCTTTACCCAGGACAGGTTGGTCAGTGATATCGGCACCTATGAACGCATGTGCGGCGTGCACCTGTCGCTGGGCGCCAAACACGGCAGCTACAACAAACCGCAAATCAAGAAGGCGGCGGCCAGATTCCATGTGGACGTGTTTGCCTTTACCGAAACCGTCACGCTGGACGATGAGGTGATCTATCGCGACGGCGCCTGGCTGGTATAACTAGTGCGCGCCCGGTCTTAAACGACCCTGTGCGGGAAATTGTATGACGTAAAAAAGAAGGCGAGCGGATTATCAAGTCCCTGTCGCCGTTTTCAATCGGTTTGCAGGCAATTGACCGGGGTGCAGGATGCCCTCGATAATCCGGGCCGTGAACTTGATTAATCCAACGGTGCAAAACGTAATCGATAACATCCAGACCTATATTGACCATCCATTGATGCTGCTTGCTATATTTATAGCGGCTTCTTTTGCAATGATTTGGCGTCTTCACGCATTGGAGAGCAAGGGCTTTGAAGGGACAGTGCTTGGCACGCTGATCATGCCTTACTGCTCGGGATTCGCGAATCTTGTTTTCGCCTATGTGATGAGCAGATCAGCCAGCAATGGCGGATTGGTGATCGAGAACAGTATCGTCAACAATGCCACCAACCTGACGTTGATTCTCGGGCTTTCTGCTGTTTTTGGTTCAGCTGCGATCGTTCAAAAAGGTAAAGCCAGGCAAAAACAACACGCGGAATTTCACCGTATCAACCGGCTTAATTTGCTGTTTACGTTGATCGCGTTATTCCTGTTTACCGGAACGCTCTGGGCTCTGGCAAAGGATGGAATACTCGATTTTTATGATGGCCTGGTTTTGGTTGGTCTTTTCCTCTTTTGGCAGATATTGCACGTATTTGAAGTATTAAAAGACAAGATCAGAAAAAACAAAGCATTTCACTGGTCGATAGTGATCGACATAGCGATGCTCGCAGCAAGCGCCTATTGTGTTTATTTTGCTGTTGATCATCTCGTGGGGTGGGTATCGACTGCGGAAAACCAGTTTTTCAGTGTTAGCAAATTAGGCTGGTTAAGCGGCTTGCTGATGGTTTTGCCTAATGCATTCATCGCCATGTATTACGCTTATATTGGCCGTCAGGACATTGTCCTGAGCTCGCAAATCGGCGACGGTCACATCTGCATTCCAATGTGTATTGGTCTGTTTTCGCTATTTAATCCGATCCGGGTCCCCGATTTTTTACAAATTGGCACGTACATCATCCTGGGCGCCGGAGCTGTTCTTTTCCTGTTTATTGCCGTCCTTGGCCGGGTCCCCCGTTTTATCGGCGCGGGCCTGATCGGCGCATATGCACTTTTCCTGTACAAAGGACTCATTCAGTAGGCGACATCAACGTGAAACTCGCGTAGCGAGACCCTGCCCCTCTCTCCCGCTACGGGAGAGAGCTGGAGAGAGGGAGAGCGAAGCGAGGGTTCCGGGCATGGCATGTTTCATCATCAGGGGCTGCACACTTGTCATGTCCGTTGGGAATTTAGCAGGCTGCTGAAAAACGTTGTGAGCGCAGTCAAGACAAGGAAAAAAGCGGCGAAAAAGCGGAGTTTACACAGAGTAAATGAGCATTTTGAGCTACTTTTTGACGACGTATCGGCAAGCGTAATAGTTTTGCAGCTGCCTGTTAGTACTCAGCG
>JAUSNM010000092.1 GCA_030645535.1 Gallionella sp.
TGAAATGGCCGAGGCCGCCGAGCTAAAAAAAGGGCAAGAAGTGATTGCCGCTTTCCAGAAACTACAGTCTGCCTGCCTGAGCTGCCATCAGGCTTATCGCCCCGCCTTCGTCAAGCACTTTTACGAAAATACTAAATAAAACGAATACTTACAACAAGTAAAAAGGATAAATCATGAAAAATTGCAAATTGAGCTGGGCGCTGGTTATTGTTCTGTCCATAATCGTCGCAGTGTTAGGCTACAAATTCACCAAGGGAGAAGTTCAGCCATCCGATGACGGGCGCCAGGCCGTCATGCTGACCAAGGATGAGCGCAATGCCTTGCTGCTTGAGATGCGCAACTGGCTGCAAAGCTCGCAAGGCATACTGGCTGCGGCATCCGAAAAAGATTACGCGGGCGTCATCAAATCGGCTCGCGCATCCGGCATGGCTGCGGAAGCGGATACACCCGGATCGTTATTCCGGAAAATCCCCGTTGAAATGAAGGCGCTCGGTTTTGGCACCCGCAAAAAATTCGACGAGATCGCAGCTGACGCGGAAGAATTCAAGGACAGCGGCCGCATCGTTAGCAAATTGAGTGTGGCCATGAACAACTGCATCGCCTGTCATGCGACCTACCGGTTTATTGAAGTCAAACCGTAATCGGTAAACCTGAAACGGCCGGCCCGCATTCAGCTTTTTGTCATGAACCGTTCAAGATGCGCCAGAAAAGCGCGCGTCTTGGCGGGCAGGTAGCGGCGCATCGGCATCACCGCCCAGGCAGGAACCGTGGGTAACGACCACTCAGGCAACACGCGCACCAGGCGTCCTGTGCGCAGGTCATCGCTCACGAAACCGCACGGCAGCGCCGCGATCCCAGCGCCATCGAGCAATAACTGCTGGATCATGTCGGGTGAATTGAGCGTGAGCCTGCCTGGCGCGACCTCCTCCCATATTGCGTTACCATCCATGAGCCGCCAGGGAACAGCGCTCCCCCGGTCACTGAGCAGACGCACCGCAGTATGATGCGCCAGGTCATCGGGATGGCCGGGGGCCGCATGCAGCGCCAGATAGATGGGGCTTGCGTAAAGCGCAAAGCGTTGTTCGTCAATTTTTTTCGCGACCAGCGTCGCATCGTCGCTCAAATCCCCCATGCGTATCGCCAGATCGTAGCGTTCGCCGATCAGATCGACGCGTCGGGATGACAGGTCAATATCGAGCTGTATCTCGGGATACGCTTCGATAAAAGTGGCAATGGCGCGCGAGAAATGCTGCCTGGCATAATCGCCCGGCATCGAAACACGCAGACGTCCGTGGGGACGCGATTCCTGGCTGCGCACGAAATCCTGCGCGGATGCGACTTCTTCCGCGACACGCCGGCAATGATCGAGAAACTCCTGTCCGAAATCGGTGAGCGTAAGCCGCCTCGTGGTACGGATCAGCAAGCGTTGCCCCAGGGCTGCCTCCAGATTGGCGAGGCGGCGGGACACCGTGGCCTTGGGGATCGACAGATATTCGGCCGCGCGCACCATGCTCTGCTGCTCTGCGATGGTGGCGAACAGTATGTAATCGTCGGCGGATAAGCTTGTTTGTTCCATTTATGGAACAGTCTATCCCGATTCAACGGCTTTATCTATTCTTTTAGCTGCTCTACCATGCAGTCACTTTACTTCTTTAAAGAAGACGACCATGAACACTGAAATACATCAATCTCGCAGTATCGAGCAACTGATCGCCGGCGTCCTGACTTCAGATGGCGCGGGCGTAAAGCTGACCCGCGTGCTGACCGGCAAACTGCAACGCCGCCTCGACCCCTTCCTGATGCTGGATGCGTTCGGCAGCGACGTGCCCGACGACTATATCGCAGGCTTTCCCGACCATCCGCATCGGGGTTTCGAGACGGTGACCTACATGCTGTCGGGTCGCATGCGTCACCGCGACAACGCAGGACACGAAGGCTTGCTGCAAAGCGGCGGCGTGCAGTGGATGACGGCCGGGCGCGGCCTGATTCATTCCGAAATGCCCGAACAGATCGAGGGCGTGATGGAAGGCCTCCAGCTCTGGCTGAACCTGCCCGCAAAACGCAAGATGAATGATCCCTGGTATCAGGATTTTGACAGCGGCTCCATTCCCGAATATGTCACTGCAGAGGGCGTGACGGTACGCGTCATCGCAGGAAAGAGCGGCGGTATTGAAGGCGTGATCACTCGTGAGGACACGGAGCCTTTGTTTCTGGATGTGCACCTGCCTGGCGGTGCCACCTTTGCAACCACCCTGCCTGCCACGCATAACGCTTTCATCTACGTCTATCGCGGCGAGGTTGTGGTCGGCGACACGATCGTTACATCGCGCCGCATGGGCATTTTAAGCAATACGCCGGGAGCGGACGGCATCACACTGACCGCCACTAACGGGCATGTAGAAGTAAGCAGCACCCCTGATGATAATACTCAAAATACCCGTTCCCTCTCCCCAACCCTCTCCCGCTCTGCGGGCGAAGGGGCAAACGAATCGCTGCGCGATCCTCACATTAACGATACTCGCCTGATCCTGATTGCCGGAAAACCCCTGAACGAACCCGTCGTGCAGTACGGCCCGTTCGTGATGAACACGCAGGAAGAAATCAATCAGGCGCTGGATGATTATAGAAACGGAAGGTTTATTTAAAATGTCCGCACGCTACACCACGACTGCGATCGTGCTGCACTGGCTGATGGCGCTGCTGATTGTCGTGGTCTTTCCGCTAGGTCTTTACATGCACGACTTGAAGCTGTCGCCCTTAAAACTTCAGCTCTACAGTTACCACAAATGGATAGGCATTACCTTGCTGCTGCTGGCCGTGTTGCGTGTTTTGTGGCGCAGTACACATACCCCGCCGCCCTTGCCCGTTACCATGGCGCGCTGGCAGAAACGGGCCGGCAGCGCGGTTCATCTGCTTTTGTATGTGCTGCTGTTGCTCGTGCCGCTGTCCGGCTGGCTGATGAGTTCGGCAAAGGGCGTGCAGACGGTGTGGTTTGGCCTGTTGCCGTTGCCCGACCTGGTCGGCCGTGACAAGGCGCTGGGGAATTTGTTAGGCTCAGTACATGAGAGCCTGAATTACCTGTTACTGCTGCTTGTGCTGGTTCACATATTAGCCGCGCTCAAACATCGCTATGTCGATCGTGACGAAGTGATGAACTGCATGCTGCCCGGCAAGTCATTAAAAGGAAATCGGTCATGACGATCATCAAAAAAATCATTTTACCGGCTCTGTTGCTGATAGCCAGTCAGGCGCAGGCCGTGGAATATAATCAGGTCCAGACGAATCAGAGCGCACTCACCTTTGCCTACAAGCAAATGGGCGTGGCGATGGACGGCAAATTCAACAAATTTTCGGCGCAGATTTCATTTGATCCCGCCAGGCTTGCGAACGCCCAGGCCCGTATTGACGTGAGCCTCGCCAGCATCGACACGGGCTCTGCGGACGCCGATGAGGAAGTCGCAGGCAAGTTGTGGTTCAATGCCAAAACATATCCTCTGGCCAGCTTTGTATCCAGCGGCGTCAAGCAACTTGCCGGCAATCGCTATCAGGCCACGGGTAAACTTTCCATCAAGGGCAAAACGCTGGATATCGTTGCCCCTGTCACCTTCCAGTCCGATGGACTGAAAGGCCTGTTTGATGGCAGTTTCAACATCAAACGCACCGCCTTTGGCATCGGCACAGGCGAATGGGCCGATCTCGGAACCGTCGCCGATGATATCCAGATTATGTTTCACCTAGTCGTTATCGCCTCACCTGCATCATCTTCTTCAACCCAACCAGCAAGGAAAAAACCATGAAAAAATTAATCGCTCTGACTATTGCCGCCGCGTTTTCTTCAGCCGCTTTTGCTGTGCCGGAAACGTTCGTTCTTGACGCCAACCATACCAAGCCGCGTTTTGAGTATAACCACTTCGGCTATTCGAACCAGGTCAGCCGCTTTGACACGGTCACGGGCAAGATCACCATCGACCGTGCAGCCAAGACAGGCTCCGTTGATGTAACCATTGATGCCAAATCCGTCAATACGGGTTCGACTGTGTTTAACGGACACATTCAGGGTGAAGACTTCTTCGACACGGAAAAATATCCAACCATCACTTACAAGTCTGACAAGATGAAATTTGACGGCGACAAGCTGGTTAGCGTTGAGGGCAATCTGACCATCAAGGGCGTTACCAAACCGGTAGTACTGACCGTTACTTCCTTCATGTGCATGCCTCACCCGATGGCCAAAAAGGAAGCCTGCGGCGCTAATGCCATAGCCCATGTCAAGCGCTCGGATTTCAATATGGGCAAACATGCGCCCTACGTGAGCGATGAAGTCACCTTGTCGATTCCGGTAGAATCGCTGAAGCAATAACCTTCTCCCCGCCCTCTCCCGTAAACGGGAGAGGGGGACAAAGACTCGCTACGCGAGTTTCTTATTTAATTGGAGCAACACATGACTACAACCCTGATTACCCCCATCACACTGGGCAAGCTGCAACTGAAAAACCGCATCGTCATGGCGCCGTTAACGCGCTGCCGCGCAACCGGCAATGTGCCGAATGAACTGATGGCCGAATATTACCGGCTTCGGGCCGGTGCAGGCCTGATCATCGCAGAAGGCACCTCGCCTTCTGCGAATGGACTGGGCTATGCACGCCAGCCCGGGCTGTTCAGCGCTGAGCAAGTAACAGGCTGGCGCCATGTAACCGATGCTGTGCATCAGGCAGACGGCAAGATGTTTGTGCAATTGATGCACACAGGTCGCGTCAGCCATCCGGCCAACATGCAAACTGGTACAAAAGTTCTTGCCCCGTCCTCACTGGCCGCTCCCGGCGAAATGTGGACGGATAGCAGCGGCATGCAGCCCTACCCGGTACCTGCCGCAATGACTGATGCCGACATCGCGCAGGCTATCGCAGAATATGTAAAGGGTGCGAAACTCGCGCTCGAAGCCGGGTTTGACGGCATCGAACTGCATGCGGCGAATGGTTACCTGATCGACCAGTTTCTCAACACCGCCACCAACCAGCGCACCGACCGTTGGGGCGGCAGCATCGAGAATCGTATTCGCTTCGCGGTGGAAGTTGCAAAAGCGACAGCTGCTGCGATTGGCGCTGAGCACATCGGCATGCGCATCTCGCCTTATGGCGTGTTCAACGGCACGGCAGCCGACGCCGAGATGGATGCGCTGTACCTGGCGCTGATCAAAGAACTGAACAGTATAGGTCTGGTGTATATCCACGTCGTGGATCACAGTTCGATGGGTGCACCGGAAGTCAGCCCGACTCTGAAAGCCGCAATACGCGCAACGTTTAAAGGCCGCTACATCCTCTCCGGTGGCTACGACCTGAAACGTGCCAATACCGACCTCGACGCCGGTCGCGGCGACCTGGTCGCATTCGGCCGTCCGTTCATCTCCAACCCGGATCTGGTTAAAAAGCTTGCGAATGACAGCGCGTTGACTGCGCCCGATTTCGACACCTTCTACACCCCGGGCGCAAAGGGCTATACGGACTATTGATAGTTGATAGTTGACAGTTGATAGTTGAAAAGGCCCCAGTTATACCGGGGCTTTTTCATGTTGAACACAACATCCAAGGTCGGAAATAAGTTGTGATGCCGACCATCGCATCTTCAGCCCTTCAAACCCTCAGCGGCGCAGCTTTTCCAGTTTGTTTTTCAATTCTGGCAGGATGGCGGCGACCGCTTTTTCGCCTTCCAGAATGGCCAGATGCCTGCCATCCAGATTGCCTTGCGCGATTTCACGCGTGACCGGGCGGATTACCACATCCGCGTTGCTCAATTCGTAACGATTGATGGTCTGGCTCATGATGTCGAATGTCTGCATCAGCACATCCACCGTCGTATCCGTCCTGTTATTTTGCGGCAGATTGGAAATATTGACAGCAATCACAAAATTGGCGCCGAGCGCGCGCGCCTCAGCAGCGGGAACGGGTCTTACCAGTCCGCCATCCACATAGCTGCGCCCGTTGATGACCACGGGCTGAAATACGCCGGGCACGGCACAGGACGCACTGACCGCCAGGCCTGTATTTCCGGTGCGAAAAACAACTTTTTCACCGCTGGCCAGATCGGTCGCGACCACCGCGAAAGTGCGACGCAACCTTTCCAGCGGCACCTGCTTCACGGACTGATTGATGAAAGTCTGTAGTGGCTTGCCGGTGAACAGACCGCGATTGGGCCAGGACCAGTCAACGACCCGCTCTTCTTTCATCGGAATGGACATTTCCTGCAATTGAAAACCTGTATAGCCTGCGGCATACAGCGCGCCGATTGCCGAACCGACACTGGTGCCGACGATGATATCCGGGAAGATGCCCTGCGCTTCCAGCGCCTTGATCACGCCGACATGGGCAAAACCGCGCGTCCCGCCACCGCCTAAAACCAGCGCTATTTTCGGTGCCGGTCGTGCGGCTGCGGATACAATAACTTGTGGTGCAGGCACGCTGGCACATCCGGCCAGCTGCATGGCTGCAAAGAACAAGAACAGCCAGCGAGCAATGCCTTTAAGATCCTTATTCAAGTGTGACAGAGGTGCCGTGCAATCAATCTTCGGCATCGGACGGGGCCGTTTTGCGGCGCATGAATAACGCCGGAACCTGAGCGCCTGGACGGCTGACCTGAACAACGGCTTTGGTTTCGATCAGCTTGCCCGGAGAGGGCTCGTACGGTTTATTGAACCATGCGTCATGAACAGGTCTTTTCGGCCCGCTGACATGTGCTGCACGGATATGCACATGATGCTCAGCGCGAGGTTCAGCACGGGGCGCACG
>JAUSNM010000107.1 GCA_030645535.1 Gallionella sp.
TTGGTTTCCTGATCGAAATAAATCATCACGTTGCGCAACAGGATCAGGTCGAATTCGCCCAACGCCGGTAACGCCTTGCTCAGGTTCACCTGCATGAAATTCACCCGGCTGCGCAGCTTGTGCGCCACCAGCAGTGTGCCCTGCTGCGGGCCGATCCCTTTCCGGCAGTAGCGGGACAGATGCTCGCGTGAAATGCCCTCGACGCGATCCATGGGATAGTGACCGGTGCGGGCTTTTTCCAGCACCCGCGTGCTGATGTCCGAAGCCACCACTTCCCACGGGCTATCACCGAGGCGGTCGGCGAGCACCATGGCGATGCTGTAGGGTTCTTCGCCGCTGGAACAGGCCGCACTCCAGATACGCAAGCCACGCCCGGCCCGGTGTTCCGGAATAATGCAATTGCGCAGAAAGTCAAAATGCTTCGGCTCGCGAAAAAAATGCGTCTCGTTGGTCGTCAGCGAATCCACCGCCACCTGCAGCTCAGCCTTGCCATTAGGCGACGTAATCAGGCGGAAATAATCACCATAACTCGTAAAATTGTGATGCCTCAGCCGCTTTGCCAGGCGGCTGGATACCAGCTGTTTCTTGGCAGGCGACATGCTGATGCCCGCGATCCGGTAAATCAGCTCGCGAAACTGCGCGAATTCCTTATCGCCCAGCACCGCGTTGGCAACCCTGCTGATTTCAGGGCTGTGCAACACTCGTTCCATGTGCATTTTCACGCTAGCGGACTCCAACAGTTTTACGGACTGAAACTCGCGGGTCGCCATGCAATCCTTTTGCCAGCTCGCCACGCATCTTTAAAGGTGTTACCTGATATGGTTTATTCGCGGCCGTTTTATCAACGCGTGCAGCAGGCAGCAAGCTCGCAGCTCCGTCAACCTTGAAGAACGCCATCAGGTCTTGCAATTGCGTCGCCTGCCCGCTCATTTCTTCCGCCGTCGCAGCCAGCTGTTCGGACGCAGATGCGTTCTGCTGGGTGACCTGGTTGAGGTGGTTCATCGCGGTATTGATTTGACCCACGCCCGCCGATTGCTCTTTGGATGCCGCAGAAATCTGTTGCACCAGATCTGAGGTTTTATTGATGGCTGGCACGATTTCGTCCAGCAACTTGCCTGCACTTTCAGCCTGGTTCACCGAACTGCCAGCCAGTTCGCCGATTTCCTGTGCGGCCACTTGCGAACGTTCCGCCAGTTTGCGCACTTCTGCGGCAACCACCGCGAAGCCCTTGCCGTGCACGCCTGCGCGCGCGGCTTCAATCGCCGCATTCAGCGCCAGCAGATTGGTCTGGTAGGCGATGTCGTCGATGATGCCGATCTTGCCTGCAATCAGCTTCATCGCGTTGACGGTTTCTTTGACCGCAACACCGCCCTGGGTGGCCTGCCTGGCCGCTTGAGTAGCCATTCCGTCCGTGACCCTGGCGTTCTCGGAGTTCTGGTTGATGGAGGCGCCCATCTGTTCTACCGATGCGCCGGTCGCTTTCACACTCTCCGCCTGCTCAATGGATGACTCACTCAAAGATAGCGCCGTGGAGGACACCTCGTCAGAGGAGGACGAAAGCCCGGCGGCGGCATTGCGCACATCGGCGACGATACTCGCGACGTTGCCCGCCATCGTGTTGATCGCGTGCGTCAGTCGACCTGTCTCGTTGTGCCAGCTGGTCTCCCCCTGCAGATGCAAATCACCTGCCGCGACCATCTGACAGGCGCGCACAGACTCTTCCAGTGGACGCAACAGCTTAAAATTCACCAGCCACCAGATAAACCCGGTCACTGCAAGCCCTGCCGATGCCAGAACGCCGGCTGCGGCGAGATTCGCACCGACACCCAGCATGATCGCGGCCAGCAATGTGCAAGCGATGGACAGACGTGCCTTGATGCTCATCTTGCCGATGGAAGCGATCCACCCCGCCAGGCCCGTGCGCACCACCGCTCCTTCTTTCACTGTCAGCCTGCCTGCCGCTCCTTCACGAAATTGGCGATAGATGCGCTCCGCCGCATCCACCTGAGTACGCTGCGGCTTGGTGCGCAAGGACATGAAACCGACTATCCGCTCATTCTCCCAGATTGGATTGGCATTCGCCTCGACCCAGTAGTAGTCGCCGTTCTTGCAGCGATTCTTGACCATACCCCGCCACGGCTTGCCGCTTTGCAAGGTTTTCCACAGGTCGGCATAAGCCGCAGGCGGCATATCCGGGTGGCGCACGATGTTGTGTGCACGGCCCAGCAGCTCCTCTTCAGCAAATCCGCTGATCTCCAGAAAAGGGCGGTTCACATAAGTGATTTGCCCTTTAAGATCAGTCTTCGAAACAATATATTCGCCATCCTTGAGATGTCGTTCTATATTGGTCACCGGCATGTTGATACGCATAAAATATTCTACTTTCAGATACTTAAAATACAACAATGAGCAAACTTGTTGCATGCCAGAAACCCTCAGGGCACTAACTACAACTACGTCATTCGCGAGAATGACGGTTTATCAGGAGAACGCCGATTTATTCGGTTTTGTCGTTCCCGCCCCCGATTGATTCATTCGGGGACAGGCTGCGGCGGGAAAACGAGCGTAGCGAAGTTTCGAGCTTGCGGCCAAACGAGGCCAAAGGCCGAAGTTTCGAGGGACGGCCAGCCAATTAAATAAGGCAATGGATCCCCGTTTTGCGAGTTGATGCACGCTGTGCATCATCCCTGCGAGACCCATTTGCGAGCAGCCGCTTCGCGACTTGCCTGCCAACCCCTCTGCGCGGGGATGACGAATTAATTAGCGTCTCCCTAGAACTTCACGAAACCGCTGCCGGCCGCAGCCAGTGCAAGTTTTGGCGCAGGCCTGACGTGAGCTGAATTTTTCGCAGCTGCTTTGTGTGCTGCCGGCGCATATGCGACTGGTGTCGCACCCGCAGTTCCATCAACCTTGAAGAATGCCATCAGGTTTTGCAGTTGCGTCGCCTGGCCGCTCATTTCCTCGGCGGTGGCCGCCAGTTCTTCCGAAGCGGATGCGTTCTGCTGGGTGATCTGGCTGAGCTGGTTGATGGCGGTGTTGATCTGCCCCGCACCGGAAGATTGCTCCTCAGAGGCGGAACTGATCTCCTGCACCAGATCGGAGGTCTTGTTGATCGCAGGAACGATCTCGTCCAGCAACCGACCGGCACTCTCCGCCTTGTCAACCGAGCCGCCGGCGAGTTCGCCGATTTCCTGTGCAGCCACTTGTGCACGTTCCGCCAGTTTGCGCACTTCGGCGGCAACCACGGCGAAGCCTTTACCGTGCTCTCCGGCACGGGCGGCTTCGATCGCTGCGTTCAGCGCCAGCAAGTTGGTCTGGTAGGCGATATCATCGATGATGCCGATCTTGCCTGCGATCTGCTTCATCGCGCTGACGGTTTCTTTCACCGCCACGCCGCCCTGCGCGGCTTGCCTGGCTGCCTGGGTCGCCATGCCGTCCGTGACCCTGGCGTTCTCGCTGTTCTGGTTGATCGAGGCGCTCATCTGTTCCACCGATGCGCTGGTCTCTTCAACGGAGGCAGCCTGCTCAGAGGATGCCTGGCTCAAGGACTGCGCAGTGGCAGATATTTCTTCGGATGAGGAAGACAGGGCATCGGCCGAGCTGCGTACTTCGCCGATGATTTGCGACAGCTTCCCGGCCATATTCCCCATCGCAGACAAAAGCTGTCCGGTCTCGTCCCTCGACGTTGCTTCAATCTTCACCGTCAGATCGCCACCTGCAAGAGAATTGGCAACACTCACCGCCTGGTTCAACGGACGCGTGATACTACGAGTGATAACCCAGGCTGCGAGCCCGATCATCAGCAGCGCGACTGCGACGAAACCACTGAAATTAACCACTTCGGACATAAATGCGCTGTCGATATCATCGAGATAAATACCGCTGCCAATGACCCAGCCCCACGGCTCATAGAGCTTTACATAGGAAATTTTTGCGACCGGTTTGTCAGACCCCTGCTTGGCCCAGTAATAATCCACGAAGCCGGCGCCACTGCGCTTCGCCACGTTGGCAAACTCGACGAAAATCAGCTTGCCGTTCGGATCCTTCATACCAGATAAGTCCTTACCCTCCAATTCCGGCTTGACGGGATGCATCAACATGCGCGGCTCAAGGCTGTTGACCCAGAAGTACTCCTTCCCTTCATAACGCAACCCGCGCAACGTAGCCAAAGCCTGCGACTGAGCTTCTTCCGGACTCAGCTTTTGCGCGGCGGCGAGAGTTCCATAATGGACAATCACGCCATGCGCTATTTCCACTACATGGCGCGTCTTGACCTGCCTGTCCTCCAGCATGGTATGCCGAAGGTTCAGCAGCGCCTGCCCGGTTGCAAGTATCAGTGCCGTAATCGCCACCAACACCAGCAACCACAGTCGCACACCGATTTTCATATTTTTAAACATGGTATTCCTTGCATTAGATAAAACGGGCCCGATTTTGGTGCCAAAGCCCGTTCCGTCGCAGCTCAGGCTGCGGCAGACTCCGCGTTATTGCCATTCACACCTGCCAGCGTCGACATTTCCTCCACCGACAGCACCTGATGGATATTGAGGATGATGACGAATTTGCCGTTTATTTTGCCCATGCCGTCGATAAATTCGGCACGGATATTTGCGCCAAACGAAGGCACCGGTTCGATTTCGCCTGCGGATATTTCCAGCACTTCGTTCACCGCATCCACCATCACGCCGACATCCTGCGCATCCTCACCGTTCGCCACTTCAATAATGACAATGCAGGTGCGCCGGGTGAGATCGGTGGCGCTTTTGCCGAAGCGCGCGGCCAGATCGATCACCGGCACCACCGCTCCGCGCAGGTTGATCACGCCGCGAATGAAATCCGGCATGCGCGGCACCTCGGTCAGGTTGCCGTACTCGATGATTTCCTTGATGGCCAGGATGCCCATCGCGTAAGTCTCACCGCTCAACATGAAGGTGAGATATTGCTGCTGATCCAGTTGCCCGGCGGCGGCTACGGGGAGACTCTTGTTTATTTGTGCGATTGCATTCATATATTTTTCCTTTTTGCGTCATTGCGTGCGGGTCGGGCCTCAGCCCGACTTGTCGGGTTTTAACCCGACCTGCCACCTAGAAATTCACAAAGCCGCTGCCAGCTGTAGCCAATGAAAGCTTGGCGACCGGCCTGCCCGGCGCTGAATGTCTCGCGGCGGCTTTGTGTGCTGCAGGCGCATGAGTTACCTGCATCGCAGCGCCCTCAACCTTGAAGAACGCCATCAGGTTTTGCAGTTGCGCCGCCTGACCGCTCATCTCTTCCGCCGTCGCGGCCAGTTCTTCCGACGAACTGGCGTTCTGCTGGGTGATTTGGTTGAGCTGGTTCATCGCGGTATTGACCTGACCCACGCCGGCAGATTGCTCTTCCGAGGCTGCGGCAATTTCCTGCACCAGATCGGAGGTCTTGCTGATCACCGGGACAATTTCGCCCAGCAGTTTGCCCGCACTCTCAGCCTTCTCGACAGAGCCGCCTGCCAGTTCGCCGATTTCCTGCGCGGCAACTTGTGAGCGCTCGGCAAGCTTCCGCACTTCGGCTGCGACCACGGCAAAACCCTTGCCGTGCTCACCGGCACGGGCAGCTTCGATCGCCGCGTTCAGCGCCAGCAGATTGGTCTGGTAGGCGATGTCGTCGATGATGCCGATCTTGCCGGCGATCTGCTTCATCGCGGTGACGGTCTGCATGACGGCCTCCCCCCCCTCGACAGCCTGTTTGGCAGCCTGAGATGCCATACCGTCGGTGACTTTGGCGTTCTCGGTATTCTGGTTGATCGAGGCGCTCATCTGTTCCACCGAGGCGGAGGTTTCTTCCACGCTCGCTGCCTGTTCGCTGGTGGCCTGGCTCATGCTCTGCGCGGTGGCGCTGACTTCCTCCGAGGCGCTGGACAACGCATCCGCCGCGCCGCGCACTTCACCGATGATGCTGGACAGTTTGCCTACCATATTCTGCATGGCTAACAACAACTGGCCGGTCTCATCGGTACTGGTTACGTCGATTCTGGCAGTCAGATCGCCGTCTGCCAGTTGATTCGCCACGCCCACCGCTTCATTGAGCGGACGGGTGATGGAACGCGTGACCCAGAAGGCGATTGCAGCTGCAAACAGCAGAGCAAACGCGCCGATGGCAAACATGAAGTTGCGCGCATTGTCAAAGCCCTGCTGAGCGGCCTCTATCGACTCATCGCTGTTCTTCTGCTGGTTGTCGATCATTTCATCCAAAGCGTTCAGCCATTTGGTCTGGTTGGGGCGCACTTCCTTGAGCAGCACTCTGACCGCTTCAGCATTACTGTTGGCGATCCCCAGCTGGACTACCTTGTCGATCAGCGGCCTGGTTGCGGCGCGAAGCTCGGCGATGCGCGCCAGGGTAGCCTTGCCTTCCTGACTTTTGGTCATGGACGTGATTTTGTCTAGCATGTCGTTATATTTCTTGTCCTGGTCCTGGATACGGGTGATTTCGACCTGCATGTCCGAAACCTCCTCCAGCAACACCACGTTGCGCACCGCAGTGGCTACCGTGCGCACCGCTCCGCGCATATCGGCAGCAAGGCGCAGCTTGACGTCGTTATCCAGCGCGATGTCGTCCAGGCTGGCTTTGACTTTGCCCATGCCGCTGAGACCAAAGCTGATCAGCACTAGCATCAGCACCGCCATAAAACCAAAACCCAAACCCAACCGCATACCAATTTTCATGTTCTTGAACATACTTTCCTCCTGATTAAAATTTGAATTTAAATTGCCAAAACGATCCAACAACCTCTATACGCCATCACCATACTCGCCCCAGCAACACGGTTATGCCGGCAAAAATAATCAAATTCGGCGACACGTTATTTAGCCCTGATGCCACTCCGGCATCGAACACCACCCGCTTGCTGTAGTTGTGGCTGGCACCTGCCATCAACAGCGCAGTCGCGGCCGTTCCGCTTCGGGTGCTGCCGCTCAGCTCACCGAACACGCCCCAGCGATCGTCGAGGTTGTGCGACAGCGCTGCCGCCCAACCGTACTGTGTGCGGCCCTCTGCGGCCGCGACAGCGCCGAGATAGGTCGCATTGAGATTCAGGTCGAAATGGTTTTCATTAAAATCACGGCTGTAAATGCCGTTGATCAGGTAATCCGCTTTGCCGCTACCGATGGTGTCTTTTGCCGTCGGCGACTTGAAGCCGGCTTCGACGCCAAAGGCGTTGTCTTCATTCCAGCCCGGCATGCGGTGCTTCAGCAGCAAGGTTGTGTCACCTAACCCCGTATACCGTTTGTTGCCCAGGTCGGTACGGCTGACCAACAGCTCGTTGCCTACCAGGATGCCCCAGTTATCGCTGAACGCCAGCTTGGCCAGCACCGGGAAGCTGTCGCGCTGCATGTCTGCGCCGCCCTTGATGCGCGGCCAACCCATTTCAACTTCCAGCCATCCCGGCGCGGACAACTGCGCCGGATTGGAAACCGTCGGACGGTATGGTGTCGCTTCCGCTTCCTGTTGTTCGGCATGGGCGCAATGCATCGCGCCATTCAGCACAATCATGCTTAAGCACAAGCACGCCCTCAACTCGTTTTTCATATTTGCGAACATGCTTTTCTCCTTGATTTATTGCGACAATTTTTAGATTCGTTGATCCGTCAGGCCGGATGCTGCCGCCGTCTGTACCTTCGTTTCGAAATTCACCGCCGGGCGTACCAGCGATGGCACATCCAGAATCAAAGCCACTTCGCCACTGCCCAGAATGGTAAAACCGCCGATGCCGCCAATTTTGTTGAACACACGGCCCAGCGGTTTGATGACCGTCTGGAACTCGCCCAGCAAGCGATCCACCACCAGCCCAACCTTGTTTTCTCCATGCCTG
Organism: Gallionella sp.; assembly: GCA_030645535.1. Classification (GTDB taxonomy): domain Bacteria; phylum Pseudomonadota; class Gammaproteobacteria; order Burkholderiales; family Gallionellaceae; genus Gallionella. Next base: position 7,841 of record JAUSNM010000107.1, read on the forward strand.
ACGACCACCACGTATTCACGCCGCGCCGACGCACCCGCCACTTCGAAGTGTTCGCGCAACCGCAAATAGGGCAGCACTTCGCCGCGCAGGTTGATGTAGCGGCCGTCACCGCCGGCGTTTTCCCATGCCGTGCGTTCGATGCATTCCACCACCATATCCAGAGGAATCACGTAAACGGAGCTACCGACGCCGACCAGAAAACCGTCGATGATCGCCAGCGTCAGCGGCAGGCGGATCGTCACCCTGGTGCCTTGTCCCTCGATGCTGTCGAGGTTCACCGTGCCACGCAGAGCGGTGATATTGCGCTTGACCACGTCCATGCCGACACCGCGCCCGGACAGGTTGCTGACCGCCTCTGCTGTGGAAAACCCCGCCTCGAAAATCAGGTTGTAGATTTCGCGGTCGCTCAGATTATTCACTTCGCTCACCAGCCCGCGCTCGATGGCTTTGTTGAGGATGCGCTGTTTGTTGAGGCCGCCGCCGTCGTCGCAAACCTCGATGACGATGCTGCCGGCATCATGGTAAGCATTGAGCTTGAGCGTACCCTTGGCTGATTTGCCGTTCGCCAGGCGTGTTTCTGCCGACTCGATGCCGTGATCCATCGAATTGCGCACCAGATGGGTGAGCGGATCACCGATCTTTTCCACCACGGTCTTGTCCAGCTCAGTTTCCGCACCGCTGATGACCAGTTCAATGTCCTTGCCCAGTTCGCGGCCGACATCGCGCACCACGCGCTGAAAGCGGTTGAACGTCCCGCCGATCTGCACCATGCGCAGCTTGAGCGCGGAATCGCGTACTTCTTCCACCAGACTGGATAGCGTGGCGGTGGATTCGAGCAGATCGGCCTCGCCCACGCGCTGGGCGATCAGGTTGGTGCCGGCGCCGGCGATAATCAGCTCGCCGACCAGATTGATGAGTTCATCCAGTTTGTCGGCATCGACACGGATCAGGTTGGCCTCGCTGCTCTTGTGTTCCTTGACCAGTTTCTGTTTGCCCAATGCCGCTTCCAGCACAGGTGACTGCACCATCTTCGCATCCACCAGCACTTCGCCAAGAGGTCGCACAGGCTCTGAACCATCGCCATGCTGCAACAGCAGCGCGGCATCGAGTTCAGCCTGAGTGAGTGTGCCGCAACGCAGCAGTATTTCGCCGATGCGCAGATTTTCTTCAGGCAATTCGGCGATCAGCCGCAGGTAATCGCTGATCTTGCTGCGCGGCGGCAGGATGCAGATCAGGCAATCTTCGCGCACGAATTCAAACACGCCTTCTATTGATGCCTTGTCGGCATCGCTCTTGAAGCTGATCTCGAAACCCAGATAGCAGCTTTCCGGATCCATCAGTTCGGTCGCCGGAATATCATTGAGCAGCGTGACGATGTGCTGAATCTCGCCAAGCGTGCCCAGGTATCGCAGGAAGGACAACGGATCCATGCCGTTGCGCAGCACATCGAGGCCGAAGCGCAGCGAAATATGCCAAAGATCAGTCTCGACCTCGCCGCCGCCTTCGCTGCTGCCGTGCAGGCTTAACTCTGCCTGCACGACCACGCCGGTAGTTTGTGCCGCGCCCTCATCAAGATAAACGTGCAGCGCGGCAATCAGTGCTGCACTCTTTTCCTGTATTTCCGCCGCAGGTTCACCGCCACCCGATGCCAGATGTTCAATCAGTAACGCCAGGTGATCGCAACTGGACAACAGTACGGCCACCAGCTCTCCCGCCATGTGCAATTCGCCGTTGCGCACCCGGTCCAGCACGCTTTCCGCCACATGCGTAAAGGACACGATATAGTCCAGCCCGAACAACCCGGCCGAACCCTTGATCGTGTGCGCGGCGCGGAAAATGGCGTTGATCAGTTCCTCATCGGTGGGCGATTGTTCGATGCGCAACAGCGCATCTTCCATGTCCTGCAATAACTCGCGACTTTCGGCGATAAACGTGTGCAATATTTCATCAATATTCATGGTGTTCTTTCAGTTTTGTCCGGAAGTGAGTACGACCGGATCGCCGAATACGCCGGCCAGGTTGCATAAATCCAGCGTGTCCAATATCACCTGGCTGTGCGCGACAAACTGCAGCGGCTTATTCGTCTCCTCCGCACAGCGCTTGGCCAGCGCCAGCAACTGCAATCCGGCCGCATCGATTTCGCTGACCGCACCAAGATCCATCTCGATTTCATTGCAGTCGGCCATCGCCAGCAGCAGAGCGTCCTTGGTCTTTGCTGCGGTATAGATGGTCATCTCGCCTGCCATGCCGACACGGCAGATTCCCTGTTGATTTACGACATTGACGTTCATGTGAGCCTTCCGCCTTACGGCATGATGAGTTTGGCCACGGCAGCCAGCATCTGCGGCGGCTGAAATGGTTTGATCACCCATGCTTTGGCGCCGGCCGCCTGGCCTGCTGATTTCTTGCCCTCACCCGACTCGGTCGTCAGCATGATCACCGGGGTAAATTTATAGTTAGGCAGCTTCTTCGCTTCCGTCACAAAGGTAATGCCGTCCATGTTGGGCATGTTCACGTCGCTGATGATCAGATGAATTTTTTGCCCGTCCAGCTTGGTGAGCGCGTCCCTGCCGTCACAGGCCTCGATCACGTCATAACCTGCGCCCTTGAGCGCGATACCCACCACCTGACGCAAGGTCGCAGAATCGTCCACCACGAGAATTGTCTTAGCCATTTGTTACTCCTAGAAAAATGAAATTTCAGAATTTTGGGATGCGCTCTGAGCCCGGCCGCCATGATTGCTGTACTCCTCACTCATCGCATAGGTGCTCTCGATTTCCTTCAGCAGTTGCCCGGCATCGACGGGTTCCAGCCTGTTACTGCGGCTGAATTCGACCTGGCTTTTCTCCAGATAACCCGGCAGGTTGCCGATGTTGTCGCGGACATGGCTGAGTATCTGGCTGACACGATCCTGGAACTGGAGCTGCACCAGTGACATCGCAACTTCATTCTTGATGCCGTCGCTTTCCCGGCGCAAAATCCCGCTCGATTCGGAAAGCCCGTCGGTAATCTTCCTGAAATTGCCGAGCACATTGCCAATCGCAGCTTCCGAAACACTCAGCGCTTCTGCCTCGTCCGCAGCAGTCTGCTCGGCCGTTTTGACCGCGGCGCTGATTGCAGCACTGATGATCTTCACCGTTTCGCCGATTTGTTTGCCGGTCTCCTTGGACAGCGTGGAAAGTTTCCTGACCTCATCGGCCACCACTGCAAAACCCCGCCCGGCTTCGCCGGCACGTGCCGCCTCAATCGCGGCATTCATCGCCAGCAGATTGGTCTGATCGGCGATGCCTGCCACGTCAGCCGCCATTTTTTCCAGCTCGACGATGAAATGCAGCAGATCGTTTATTTCGGCAAGCATGGCGTTTTT
>JAUSNM010000096.1 GCA_030645535.1 Gallionella sp.
TTCGTGCTCACCCAGTACCTGAAAGCCGACCCTGTCGACTACCAGAAGACGCTGGATGAAGCGCTGGCCTATGCTGAACGCATTCGTCCGATGGTGACCGATGTGTCGAGCGCGCTCTATGCCGTGCACCAGGCCGGCGGCAGCATCCTGTTCGAAGGCGCGCAGGGCAGCCTGCTGGACGTCGATCATGGCACCTATCCGTACGTCACATCCAGCAACTGCGTGGCTGGCAATGCGGCCGCCGGCGCCGGCGTCGGTCCTGGCATGCTGCACTATGTGCTCGGCATTACCAAGGCTTACACCACGCGCGTTGGCTCAGGTCCGTTCCCGTCGGAACTGCCGACCGACCTGGGCGTTGGCAAGCACCTGGCCAGCGTCGGCCATGAATTCGGCACGGTCACCGGGCGTGCGCGCCGTTGCGGCTGGTTCGACGCGGCCCTGCTGAAACGCTCGGTCCAGATCAACGGCGTGACCGGCGTCTGCCTGACCAAGCTCGACGTGCTGGACGGGCTGTCGACGCTGAAAATCTGCACCGGCTACAAGGTGGATGGCCGCGATGTAAACATCTTCCCGAGTGGCGCTGAAGAAGCCGCACTGTGCGAGCCGGTATATGAAGAGATGCCCGGCTGGAGCGAGACAACCGTTGGCGCCAGGTCGATGGATGCGCTGCCGCCGGCGGCAATCGCCTACATCAAGCGCATCGAGGAGTTGATCAAGGTGCCGATCGACATGGTCTCCACCGGGCCTGACCGCGAAGAGACGATCGTGCTGCGCCATCCGTTCAAATAATTCGCGACGTGCCGGCATCGGACGACAAGCACCTGTGGGTGAACTGGGACGAGTACCACCGCGAGATTGAAGCGCTGGCTCTGCTGGTTCACAAATCCGGTTGGAAATTCGACCAGATCCTGTGCCTGGCACGCGGCGGCCTTCGTCCCGGCGACGTATTCTCGCGGGTGTTTCAAGTCCCGCTGGCGATTCTTTCCACCAGTTCGTACCGGGCGCAGGCGGGAACGGTGCAGGGCGAGATCGAGGTCAGCACCCATATCAGCACCACGGCGGGGCCCTTGAAGGGGCGGATATTGCTGATCGACGACCTGGCCGATTCGGGGGTGACCCTGAAGGCTGTGTACAAGCAATTGCTGTCATCATTCCCGGAAGTGACCGAGGTGAAGACCGCAGTGATCTGGTGCAAGGCTTGCTCGTCGTTTACGCCGGATTACTACGTCCGCTACCTCGACACCAGTCCCTGGATCCATCAACCGTTCGAGGAGTATGACGGCATGACGATTGAGGGATTGAAGAAGAAAAGGGGCGAGTGAGCTGACAAGACCTGTTTTGCCGGAATGACCCGCTGCTGCGGGCTTTTTTTCGCCTGCAATCCTGTCAATTGACGCGTTTGAGTCGTTGACCGTAGATGCCCCAGACGCAATCAACCCCATCGACCGTCCCGCATAGTCCCCAGCCGTTGCCGATCTTCCTGGCCGTCACTTCGATGCCAAGTTCGGCTGCCAGCCGTTGAGCCCATTGGGTTGCCGAACCCTGTCCTTTGAATAACTCGTTCCCGTCGACGATTACCGTTCCGTCAAAGACCGGGAGCGCAAATACTGTTGTCACTGATTTTTCCTTCAAGCAGGTTTGGGTCGCGCCAGGATAGTTGGCCGCGAATGTAGCGACATCCGGGATGCCCGGTTGGTGGTCGCAGCCGTCATTCTACTGGTGGATAGCTTGAATGGACCAAATGCTGGCAAGCCGGTGATCAGCAATGCGCTCAGCTTGCGAGGGAGAGGGCAGGGCAGAAAGGCCAGCCCTGTCCCTCTTTTGTACTTCAGCGCCTCAAGGCGATTTCCCCGGGGCCGTGGCGACCAAAGCCCGGCTGTTCCGGACGCTACTTGCCACCTTGTTTGATTGTCGCCTTCAGGCTGTCGAGTTGCTGCCGGACTTTGCCGTTGAAAAGCAGTCCCGCCTTTCCCTGCTTGGGAACGCCTTCCATTTCGAGGATATCCGCGACGATCTGATAGCTGACGCCGCCATTGTGATCGCCGCCGTCTGCGGCGATATTCTGCGCTCCGTAAAAAACTGCTGGCGCAGGCAGCCCGGGAGCGAGCGTAGACGGGAGCAACTGGATCGGCACGAGGTAGGTGTTCGCGATTTCGGCTGCCACTTGCAGATTACCGTTGCAGCGCTGACCGGGCGGATCCTTCGCGATGAAGGTCAGGACTTTACGTCCCTCCCGGTCGAGAGCATCAGGAACGGCTAATGACATCTTCTCGGCGGCGACAGCCGGCGATGCCAGCAACACAGAAGCGGCCAGGGCTGCCAGCCGGGGCCGCAAAGTTTTTTTCATGTCGTCTCCTTGTATCGCATTTCTCTCGTGGGCACCTTATTTGGCGGTAGCGCGTC
>JAUSNM010000110.1 GCA_030645535.1 Gallionella sp.
AGAAGCAGCCGCGCTTTAACAGCGTGTGCAATTTCAACGAACTGCCGGAAGACGAACTGGACAGCCTGCTTGAAAAAATCGGCGTGGGCGAAATCTGGGGCGTGGGCCGTCGCACCACCACCCGCCTTCAGGAAATGGGCATCAGCTCAGGTTTGGCACTGAAACGCGCGCCCGCAAAACGCATCCGCGCCGAGTTCGGTGTGGTGCTGGAGCGCACCGTGGCTGAGCTCAATGGCACGGCCTGCCTGGAGTTGGAGGAACTCACCCCATCCCGATCACAAATCATCTGCTCGCGTTCTTTTGGTGTGTCCGTCGTTCACTTGTCAGAACTGGAACAAGCCGTGATCGCCTACACCAGCCGTGCCGCCGAGAAGTTGCGCAGCCAGCACTCCATCGCCAGTTGCGTGCAAGTGTCTATCCGCACCAATCCGCATCAGACAAAAGCGCCGCAATACCAACCCAGTCTGACCATCCCGCTGGCGACCCCGACCGATGACACGCGCCTGCTGTGTCACGCTGTGTTGGGCGGATTGCGCCAGATCTATCGGAGCGGTTATGCCTATCAAAAAGCCGGTGTCATGCTGTCCGGCATCATCGCCGCAATCGACCGTCCCCGCAGCCTGTTCGATGATGTCGCAGCGATGCAGAAATCCAGCGCGCTGATGGCAACGCTGGATCAGATCAACCGTCGCATGGGCAGCGGCACGGTGCAATTGCTGGGCGAAGGGGTCAGAAAAAGCTGGGCGATGAAACGGGGAAGCGTGTCGCAGCGCTACACGACGGAACTGGATGAGCTGGCAGTGGCACACGCCCGCCCCTGAAAACCGCTATTCACGTCACTTCGACACGATAACCAGCCCCCGCGCCTTGTTGCTGGTGGTGTCAATAGTGGCAATCGCCTGCCGCAGGGTGCTGATCCCGACCCAGACCGGCGCATATTTGTACTTGGCCACATCGAGAATCAGGACGCTGTCGGACGGCGCATCAAAGGCTGCCAGGACTGACCAGTGCCCGCCGCCTTCCTGCCCCAGACTTTCGCGCAAATAATTGACCAGCACAAACCATCCGTCATCACCCAGCGTCTTTCGCAGCAGGGTGCGCAGCCCCTGATCGTTCAGGGCGTCGCCGGCGATGGTTTTACTTTTGACACCGTGGCGAGCCAGTGTCTCAGTCATTTGCTGCCTTGTCATTCCCATAGCCAGCACAGTCTGCGGACTGATGACTTTTATGACATCGGGAGTGAAATAATTGCTCTGGGTAAAGTAGGCATTGGGAGCATAAACCGGGTCAACGGGTTTCCTGACCGGCATGGCGTTGAGCACGGTGACGGCGCTGGCCACGGAACAATAGGTCTGGTTGCTTTGCAGGGCAAACGTCGTGCTCAGCTGCCAGTAGTCCGCATCAGCCGGGATGCGGGCGCGCAATGTTTTGCCTGCCGCCGAATTCCAATAGACCACGGCTGCGGCTTCGCCCGCGAAAGCGGAAGTCGCTGATACAAGCAGCATGAGTGCAAACGCAATTTTAAACATAAGTGACCTCAACTCAAAAAACTCGCCCTGCCCGTTTACCGGATGCCGCGCTGAAAACGGTATCCCTTGTAGCTGAAAATCATGCCCTCAACCGTGATCTGTTCCAGCTTGAGTCCCGGCATCAAAGATTCGCCTTCATGCAGCATCAGGGAATTGATGCTGACCAGGCGGTTCGCAGGGATGCTTGAATAGGCGTGAAACTGAATCGTCATCGCGGGTATCTCCTGCTGGATAGAAACAGGCAGCTCAGTCACGGGGATCGCTTGCTGCGGTGCATCAGCAGGATTTTCCGGAGGTACGGGTGCTGCTGCGCCGGGCTTCCCGGTCCTGACGGGGGCGGCCGCTTGCATGGCAGCAACCCTGGCAGCAGGTTGCTGCGTCAAATTCGGCGTCGGCGATTGCTGCACTGTCTTTCCGGCCATTTCAGATGAGCTGTACAGCGGTGTTGGTGCAGCCTGTTGCGAGACCTGGATTGATGCTTTCGCGGCACTGTATTTTGCCTCGGGAGCCGGCAGCTCTGCCTGCCATGGGCGAAGCCACCCGATCGCGATACCGGCGCCTAACAGCACCACTGCAAGCAAGCCGTAATACACCGGTTTTCTGGTCGCCTCCACCGCGACCGTTGCTGCCGGCAAGGTTGGCGCAGCACTGCGTTGACGCTGCTGGTCGGATTTTTTTAGCGCCTCCAGAATATACGACATGCCTATTTCCCCTTTTTCACTGGCTCGCGGAGCAGCTTCGGCGCCGTCAAATCCGCCGCAGCGCTTAAGCGCATCATGGTCTGAGACCCGACAGTGCCGTCAGGGGCTAGTCCCTGCATGAGTTGAAATTGTTTAACCTGACGCACCATGGACTCATCGAACACCGTGTTTTGGCCTTGTTCAGCCGCCTTGCCATAAATTTGCGCGAGTTGATGGCTCAGCCACACCACATCCGGCCCGCGTTCGCCCGGCTGGATCTTGCGGCTTGCAACGGGCGGTACGCGCCACAGCAGGGTGTAGTCTCCCGACCATTGTTCTGCAAGAGCGCCTAAGGCAACCACTCGATTTTCGGTGCCTATGGTAAAGGTAGCGGACTGATCGTCAAGCCGGGTCAGTGTTGCAGAGAATTTCTGCCCCAAACCATCCTGCATGATCAGCACAGCAGGCCGGTTCAGTTGACGCAGTTCATCCAGCCCGCCGCGTGTGACGCGGCAGCGTAAACCCATCGCTTCAGCCTGAAGGCACGGATCATGCCCTTGATAGTCTGCACCCCAAGCCCGGAATAATGCCGCGTAAGCCCGCGCCTCGCTGTTCGCGACAGGCTCGGCTCCCGGCCATTCCAGCGTGGCCGGGATCACCGCCGCTACTGGCCTGGCAATCACGGGTTTAACTTGTGCGGGGGGCCGGATCGCCGGCAGGTACTGCGCTGCTGCGAACACGGTGCTGGCCAGCAAAACAGCCAGCAGGGGGCGCGTGCGTGAAGCCTGTTTATGAAACACCTCGCGCGCTGCCTGCATCAGGGTCGCACGATCGACACGATCATTGCCTTGCACGTAGGCGCCCAGCAGCGCCCGGTCGCACAGCACGTTGATGATGCGGGGAATGCCGCCGCTCAAGCGGTACAGCCGCCCCATCAATGCCGCCGGGAACAGCCGGCGTTGCGTGCCCGCAACCCCGAGACGATGCTGCACATAGGCGGCGACCTCCTGGCGGGTCAGCGGCCCCAGGTGATAACGCGCGATAATCCGTTGTGCAAGCTGGGATAATTCCGGCCGCGCCAGCATCACCGCAAGTTCTGGTTGCCCCAGCAGGATGATCTGCAACAGTTTGCGCTGGTTGGTTTCCAGATTGGTGAGCAGCCGCATTTGCTCCAGCACATCGGCTGAGAGGTTTTGCGCCTCGTCGATAATCAGCACTGTGTGCCGGCCTCTGGCATGCGCGTCGAGCAGGTAGGCATTGATGCAATCGACGAACACCTTGACGCTGGTGTTGCCCGCCGGACAATCGATGCCAAATTCGGCGCAGATACTCGAGAGCAGCTCTGCTACCGTCTGCCTTGGATTGAATATGTAGGCCACATCGCAACATTCGGGAATCTGTTCGAGCAGACAGCGGCATACCGTGGTCTTGCCGGCCCCCACCTCACCGGTGAGCAATACGAACCCGCCGCCGCCATTCACGCCGTAGAGCAGATGCGCGAGCGCCTCCTGATGGCGCTGGCTCATGTAGAGATAGCGCGGATCCGGTGCGATGGAGAAGGGTGCGTCAGTGAGGCCAAAGTAACTCTGGTACATTGGTGGACTGAAAGTTAAGGATGTCGTGCCATTATAGCGGCAAGTTCCGTACAGGCGGATGGCTACTGATCGGAGCGGTAGTCGTCCGCTGCATACAGCTGCCATCCGCCATTGCCGTCGAGTTCCAGAACCTGCCGGTGGTATTTCAGAATAGAGAGGCGGTGGCCTACGCTGATCAGCGTCGTGGCACTGCCCGCCAACTGCCGATACAAACTGTCCTCGTTGGCAATATCCAGGGCGCTGGTCGCTTCATCGAGCATCGCGTAGCGGGGGGCTGCGAGCAGCACACGGGCAAAGGCCATGCGCTGCTGCTCGCCCACCGACAGTACTTTTGCCCAGTCCAGCTCGGCATCCAGGCCACCAAACCGGGCGGCGACATCAGGAAGGTTAACGCTCTCCAGCAAACGCATCAGCTCCTCATCTGCTATCACCCTGTCCTGCTTCGGATACAACAGCTGGTAGCGCAGGCTGCCCAGCAGCATGTAGGGCCGTTGCGGGAGGAACAGCATTTCACTGGTATCCGGCCTGATGATGCGACCGCTGCCTGAACGCCACAGACCGGCAATTGCGCGCAACAACGAACTTTTCCCGCAACCGCTGGCGCCCACAATCATCAACCCGCAGCCCGGATCGATCGCAACGGTAAGGTCTCTGATCAGGGTTCTCTGATGGTCTGGAGTCTGCAAGGTAAGGTTTTCGATGATCAGGTGCGAATCCTCCACCAAAGCGATGTTATCCCCGACCTTTGGCGGTCCACCAGCACGCCCGGAGAAGAACTTGGCGAAGCTGTCGAGGCGATCAATCCCTGCGGCAAATCGGCTTAAGCTTTCAAAGTTATCCACAATCACCGTCAGCGCGCTCAATATCGCCGCAAAAGCGCCCGCCGCCTGGATCGCCCGCCCAACTTCCAGCTCTCCTGATAACACCCGACCGGCAATGATCGCGCTGGGCAGGATGATGGTCATGAAACTGTAGCCATACTGGAACAGGTTCAGATTCAGTTGAGCCCGGATGAGTTTGTTGTAATTTCTGAAGGCCTCATTGAAACGCTGGCCGATCTGCCATGATTCCTGCGCCTCGCCGCGATAGAAGGCAATGGCTTCGGCATTCTCGCGAATGCGTACCAGGCTGAAGCGGAAGTTCGCTTCGCGTTTGAGCTGGTAGAAGTTGAGCCCGATCAGCACTTTTCCGAACACCAGCAAGGTGACCGCCGTGCCGGCAAATGCATAAATGACCAGAAAAAACACCAGCTCTGTGGAAATCGACCAGAGCACACCGGAGAAGGCAATCAGCTGCAGCAGTGCGCCGATCAGTACCAGCAGAAAATAGAGGGATTTCTGGGTAAAGGTATTGATGTCTTCGGCAATGCGCTGATCCGGGTTGTCGATCTCTGTGCTGTTATTCAGTTCGTAATAAGCCCGGTTGCTGAAATAGCTGCCCAGAAATTCTCGTGTCAGCCAGCGCCGCCAGTAAATACCAAGCTTGTCCCGCACATAATAGTAGAACGCATAAATCGGTACAGCCGCGATCAGGATGGCCAGGCACTCGGCGATGGAGGTCCAGAACCTGTCCGCGTCCTTTGCCGCCAGTGCCGAGGTAAATTCCCCGGTCAGCTGATTGAACAGCACGGCGAATCCCGTCTGCCCCAACAACAGCACCACCAGCAGGGCAAGCACTCCCCTGGCTTGCCATTTCTCTTCCCCGAACCAGTAGGGCGCGGCTATTGCTTGGAAGCGCTGCCACAGGTGATGGTCAAAGCTGATCATAGCGGGTTCACTTGTAAGATTCCTTCGTCAAATTTACAGACTATCCCTGTGAAAGGTATGTATTAAACAAACCGTTGCCGCAGATCTGTACGGTAACGTACCTATAACAACAAGCTTCATGGCTTTTAGCGCCGGTGCGCGATTTTAAAAGCAATGTCAGCTATTTTTTAGATTTTTTCGCCTCCGGTTTACCGAACAAGCCTTCTGCCCACCCGCCGACTTTTGCCCCCACTGAAGTACCGAACCCCGGCCCCATCAGGACAGTGCCAACCGCCGCCCCCGCCATCGTTCCGCCCGTTGGATAGAGTACCGGCGTATCGATCGTGCCGGTAACGTTAAGCGGCACGCCGGTGCTGACGCCCAGCACCCTGACCTCGGCGTTGATACGTCCCGACAGTTCTTTCTTTGGCGAAATGGTCACCTGACCGTCGACAGCCAGTGAACCCGAGGCAATCCTGATTTGCGTGAAACGATAGCTGCGCTGCGCCAGCACCAGATGCCCGGACAGCTGTTCGAAACGCGTTTCTCCGCCGGTCGTGCCCTGCCTGACCAGACTGGTGGCGGCCTTCTGGATGTCGATACCGTGCAGCGCGCCGTTCTGCACGTTAAAAAACGTTTTCAGCCGCAACGCACCGACAAGCTGATCTGCGGATGCCGCCGAAGCTGAGAAACTCGGTTGAGCACTGAGCTTGCCGCTGACGTGGATGCCAGGTGACAGCATCGCAGCGACTTGCTGCAGTTCCATGTGACTTATGTCGAGATTGCCGTTGAGCTGCAACCCTTTCTGCCAGCTGACGGACGTTTTTCCGATGGCTGTGCCGCCATAGAGTTTGGCGCTCACCACGCCAAAATTGGCATCGTTGCGGGTGACCACCCCCTTGACGCTCAACTCGTCGAACACAAGCGCCGGCCCTGCCGGCAATGTCCACGCTTTCGCACTCGCATCGATCAGATAACTTGATTTACCGGACGGGTCAGGCTTGATGAGTACGCGGAGCTTGCCGTCCTGCGAGCTAACCGATGCGTCCTCCGGCTCGCCACGGCTGTCGAGGTTTACGCGTGCATCAAACGGACCAAAGCTTACCTTGCCGAAATTGACCAGTACGCCCTTGAGACGAATGCTCTCCACCCGGACTGGCTGTTGCGGCGACTTGGCGGCATCCAACTTGGCATATGCTAAAATTTTGTCGATCGCCTTCTGCGTCAGGGTCACAGAATCAATCTCGATGCTTTTGATGACCTTGACAGGTTGCAGCAACGAGAAAAGATCGGGGGTCACCAGCAACTTGCCGAGCATGATGCCATCGGCGCCCCCTACTGCAATACCGTCGACCGTGACGTACGGAGATGGCAATAAAGTAAACCTGATGCTTTTTATCGACACCGGTTCATTCAATCTGGCCGAGACTTCTTTCTCGATCTGCGGAATGTAATCGTTGATCGAGATGAAAAAAGGCAGCGCCACCGCAATTGCCAGCAGCAACAGTAACGCGATCAGTATGCGTTTAAGCCATTTCATGTATTGACGCTCAGCTCCGTTCGACGGTATGAGATTATAGGCTTCTGTTAAGGCCGCTCCGGGTCGCTATTTCATTCCGGAAGGCAATTGGATCGTCTCGCCGGCCACCATAAACTTGCCTTCACCTTGATGATGGATCGTCTGCGGATGTTGCTGCGCCGGGTCTATCCATACCTTGACGACCTCAAGGATGAACAAATTGTACTTGTCGACCATCGCCCCATCAACCAGCTTGCATTCAAGACTGGCATAGCACTCGTCGATGAGCGGGGCCTTGATGTACGATGCCGCCACGGGCGTGAAGCCAAATTTCTCGAACTTGTCCACTTCTCGCCCTGAGCTGTTTCCGCAGCCCACCACTTTTTCCGCCAGCGCCACCGTCGGGATGTTGATTACGCATTCCCCTGTTTCATTCAGGATGTCAAACGTGTAATTCCGGTTGCTGATCACACAACCCACCAGTGGCGGATCAAATTCGATCATGGTGTGCCAGGACATGGTCATGATATTCGCGCGCCCCCGGCGGCTGGTGGTTACCAGTACGACCGGCCCCGGCTCAAGCAGACGATAAACGCTGCCCAGAGGATAGGTCTTTTTCTCCATTGCTACGCTCCCATTTAGGCGGCTTTAATTGAGCTCGTGTTGAATTGCATTCCCGATTGTTCGCGCACTGTTTTTCCAGGATTTGGCAGTTCCAAGCACAAATTATGA
>JAUSNM010000099.1 GCA_030645535.1 Gallionella sp.
GCATTTGGATATCCTGGGGGCAGGCATTACCTACCTTTGTTATTTTCTGCACTGTACCCGGCAATATGCAGCATATTTATATCAGGTGCAGTATAATTATGCATCTGATTTAATTGATTGACACCCCGGTAGTGGCTTAGGAATATGACCGTTCATTCGCAGGTCGTAGATTCGCAGCCTGCCCGGGGAGCCAGACATAGCAAGCAATCAGGCCATCCTTTGAGGTGGCCTTTTGTTTTTTCGAGCGGATAAGTCCCGGACCGCCGACGGCGATGAGTTCAGGAACGACTCGGGCGCAAGACATGATCGCGTCGACGCTGTTTCGGCAGTCCGGGAGACCAGCGGGTGAACCCTTCAGCGAACGGGGAACCCGGCGGGTTTCAACTAATATAAGGAGCAATACCAGTGACCAACGCACAACGCAAAGCACTCAGCCGCATGGCTGCAATGAATTCATCAAGTAGCCTGCCTGTACCAACGCACAGCAGCGCGTTCTGCCCGCATGAGGCAGGCGCATATTACCTTGCGACGGTGGGGACTGTCGGCAAGGTCGTCAATCTATTCGCCATGGAAATCGAGCAGCCCGTTTACACCTATGTCATCACCACCGGTAATTTTGAACAGGATCCCGATACCGGCAAATGGATCTGGTTTGATGGTAAGGAAAAGCAATCCCCACGCAAAAACCAGGATGGTTGGCGTCTTGGCAGCAAGACGTTATATGACACACGCGAAGGCGCAGAGGCTGAGCTTCAGCGCGTGATGGACAAAAACGGTGACCGGGTGACCAGGGTACATGACCTGCCAGACTGCATGACTAAACTGAAAAAGATCCGCAGTTCCCACCATCCAGACCGCAATAACCCCGATTCCGACCATGACCTCTATCAGGCTGTTATCGAGAAAATTGACAGGATGCGTGCTGTGAGTGTGTGAACCACAGCCTGACCAAGCAACCCACCTTTGCCGGTGGGTTTTTTTATGGCGAAACACCGCTTCACCTTCTTTGCATCGCTTTTGGTGTTGTCACATTTCCCGATAGTCGTTCGGGACCTGAGGGACGGAGCCCAAATGATTTTGTGAAAATCCATCCCCGGTAGTTCGATTTTGACTGTTCAGGTGAAGCGGACGGCAGGCCACGCCGACACCAACTCATAAAATCGCCGGGGTCTTTTTAGGCACCGAAGACCAGACGCTTGGTGAAAGAAAAACGGCGACCGGGCTTTCAAGACCCGGTCGCCGTTTTCAATTTACAGCACACTCGAAACTACTGACGTTCAAGACTGTTCAGTTCAAGGCTGTCACGAAACAAAAAATTTAAGTTACCAGCCTGATTCGCGCTCCGGTGTTGCGCTGATCTTGTGGATGCTCAAGTCCGCGCCGTTAAACTCTTCTTCCGCATCAAGACGGATACCGATGAATTTCTTGATCGTGCCGTACACCAGATAACCGCCTGCAAAGGCGATGCCAACGCCCATCAGCGTACCGATCAGCTGCGACATGAAGCTCACGCCACCGAGACCACCAAACGCCTTCAGTCCGAAGATACCCGCAGCTATGCCGCCCCATGCACCGCACAAACCGTGCAGCGGCCACACGCCCAGCACATCGTCGATCTTCCAGCGGTTTTGCGTCAGCGTAAACATCACCACAAACATGCCGCCTGCCACGGCCCCGACCACCAGCGCACCAATCGGGTGCATCAAGTCAGATCCCGCACACACGGCAACCAGTCCCGCCAGCGGGCCGTTATGCACGAAGCCGGGATCGTTCTTGCCCGCCCACAATGCGGCGAGCGTGCCACCCACCATCGCCATCAGCGAATTCACCGCGACCAGGCCGCTGATGTTGCTGATGGTTTGTGCCGACATCACGTTGAAACCGAACCAGCCCACCGTGAGTATCCAGGCGCCCAGCGCCAGGAACGGGATGCTGGAAGGCGGATGCGCCGAGACACGCCCTTCCTTGTTGTAGCGTCCGCGCCGGGCTCCTAACAACAGCACGGCTGCCAGACCGATCCAGCCACCCACCGCATGCACGACCACTGAACCTGCAAAGTCGTGGAACTCGGCGCCGAAAGCGCTATGCAGCCAGTCCTGGATGCCGAAGCGGTGATTCCAGGCGATGCCCTCGAAGAACGGATAGACGAAACCGACCAGCATGAAGGTCGCCGCCATTTGCGGATTGAATTTGGCGCGCTCGGCGATTCCGCCTGAGACGATGGCCGGAATGGCTGCCGCAAAGGTCAGTAAAAAGAAGAACTTGACCAGCTCATAGCCGCTTTTCTGCACGAGTTGTTCGGCTCCGGTGAAGAAATTCACTCCGTAAGCGATCACATAGCCGATGAAAAAATACGCCAGGGTGGATACCGCAAAGTCGGTCAGAATCTTGACCAGCGCGTTTACCTGATTTTTCTTACGCACCGTGCCAAGCTCAAGAAACGCGAAGCCCGCATGCATGGCCAACACCATGATCGCGCCGAGCAGTATAAACAACACATCGTTGCTGGTTTTCAGATTTTCCATACACTCTTTCTAATCGGAGAAAATTACGCAATCCCATCCAGCAGCAAGAAGCGTACCAGAGATGTTAGCTATTGATTAATAAGGAATAGTTAAATCAGTCAAGGCAGACATGGCGACAAGCATACCAAACTGGTGCATTTTTAAGGGCTAGAGCACGCTTTTGCACCGGAATGGTGCGCAGCATCAAACCTGCCAGTCCGTCAGATGCTTTTCCAGCCAGAATATACCGACGATCGTCTTGCTGTCGTTGATCTTGCCCTGACGTATCCAATCTATCGCCTCAGACAGCGGCAATTCAAAGATTTCGAGAAACTCACCCTCCTCAAGATTGCGCTGCTGCAGGCTCAGGCCGCGCGCCAGATAATATTCAATCCGTTCATCGCCGTAGCCTATGCAAGGATACGTTGTGGTCAGATGCACCCACTCGGTCGCCACATAGCCGGTTTCTTCGAGCAACTCGCGTTGTCCGGTGAGCAGCGTATCTTCGCCACGATCTATTTTTCCGGCTGGAATCTCGAAAAACTCGCGGCCTGCAGCGTAGCGATACTGGCGCTCCATGATCAGATTGCCGTTATCCAGCAGCGCCAGCACGGCTACAGCGCCGGGATGAGTGATGTATTCACGGATACTGGTGCCGCCGTCGGGCAGGCGCACGGTGTCCTTTTTGACATGCAATAAACGGCCGTCATACACCACGCTCGAATCAATACAGCTTTCCAGTAAATCCATTGTTGCATCTCCAGAAATGAATACTCCCGCGCGAGGCGGGAGTATTGTCAGGCTAATTCAGCCTAATGCAACAACAATGACTGCTGTACCGAAACCGCGCAGATTGACATCAGCGTGCCGGGCATCAACCCTAAGAACAATACACCCAGTCCATTAATAGAAATCAACAGACCCGTGTCTGAACCGACGGAAATAGGTGCATGGCTTTCCGGTGCATCAAAATACATCAGCTTGATGATACGCAGGTAGTAGAACGCGCCGATCAGCGAGAACATCACTGCAACAACAGCCAGCCAGGTGTGACCGGTTTGAATGATTGCATTGAGCACCGAGAACTTGGCGTAGAAGCCCACCGTTGGCGGAATACCTGCCATGGACAGCATCAGCAACATCATCATGAAGGCGAGCCATGGGCTGCGTTGATTCAGCCCCTTGAAGTCGTTGAGGGTGTCGGCTTCGAAACCTGCACGGGACAGCAGCATGATCATGCCGAATGCGCCCAGCGACATCATCATGTAAACCACGGTGTAGAACATTGCTGAACCGTAGCCTTCGATGCCGCCGCTGATCAGGCCCAGCAGCATGAAGCCCATGTGGGTGATCGTCGAATAGGCAAACATGCGTTTGAGGTTGGTTTGCGCAATCGCTGACAAATTACCCAGCGCCATCGAGGCAATCGCCAGGATGATCAGCATCCCTGACCAGTCGTGCTCCAGAGATTGCAGCCCTTCGACCAGGATGCGCGTGGCAAAGGCGAATGCAGCGAGCTTCGGGACCGAACCGATCAGCATCGTCATCGCAGTCGGTGCGCCGTGATAGACGTCGGGCACCCACATGTGGAACGGAACCACGCCGAGCTTGAACGCCAGACCTG
Organism: Gallionella sp.; assembly: GCA_030645535.1. Lineage (GTDB taxonomy): Bacteria > Pseudomonadota > Gammaproteobacteria > Burkholderiales > Gallionellaceae > Gallionella. The sequence continues at coordinate 4,129 of JAUSNM010000099.1, forward strand.
AGACGATGAACACCAGACCGAATGCCAGCAAGGACTTGTTCTGTACGCCGTTTGCGATCGCATTGGAGATCGCGCCCAGCTCCAGAGAACCTGTCGCGCCATACAGCATGGACATGCCGTACAGCAGCAGGCCGGAAGCCAGAGCACCCAGCACAAAGTATTTCATCGCAGCTTCAGTCGCAATCGCGGAATCGCGTTGCAAGGCGACCATCGCATACAGACTCAGGGACAACAATTCCAGACCGAGGTAGAGCGTCAGGAAGTGGTTGGCGGAAATCATCACGTTCATGCCGAGCAACGCGAACAAGGCCAGCACCATGAATTCACCGGTAAACAGGCCGCGCAGCATCAGGTATTGACGCGAATACACCAGCACCATGAACATACCCAGATAGCTCAGCAATTTCAGCACGTCGGACATCAGGTCATCCACGTACATGCCGTTGAAGGCATAAACCACGCTGCTCTGATGCGTGCCGACCGTGATCACCATACATCCCACCAGAGTGAGCAGGACCAGCAGATAGGTGAACAATTTGCTGCTTTTCGTCAGCATCAGATCCGCTATCAAAATGAAGCAGACCATCACCAGCAAGAAAATTTCCGCAGCGGCGGGGATCAGATTAGCCATCAAATTCATATATACCTCGTGTTCAGTCGTAAGACGTAAAAACTAATTGATAATTGACAATTATCAATTATCAATTGCCTTTATATTGGCAGCTTGGAATGAGCAACATGCACCAGCAAATCATTCACGGACGCATGCATGATTTCACTGAAAGGCAGCGGATAAAGGCCCATGCCCAGCACGAAAATGGCCAGTATCGACATGATCAGAATTTCGCGTGCATTCAGATCGGTCAGCTCTTCGACATGGTGATTGGTAACGGCACCAAAAATCACCCGTTTGTACATCCACAAGGTATAAGCCGCACCGAAAATCAGCGTGCTGGCGGCCGCAAAGGCGTACCAGAAGTTAACCTTGATCGTACCCATCACCACCATGAATTCGCCCACGAAAGCACTGGTTCCCGGCAAGCCGCTGTTGGCCATCGCGAACAGCATGAAGAACGCGGCAAATACCGGCATCTTGTTGACCACGCCGCCGTAATCCTTGATTTGTCGTGAGTGCATGCGGTCATACAGCACGCCGATACACAGGAACAATGCGCCTGCGACAAAGCCGTGCGAGAGCATTTGCAGCAATGCGCCTTCCATGCCGTAGGCGTTGAAGATGAACAGACCGAGCGTGACAAAACCCATGTGTGAAATGGACGAGTAAGCCACCAGCTTTTTCATGTCGGACTGCATCAGTGCGACCAGACCGATATACACGATCGCAATCAGCGACAGTGCAATCATTACGCCAGCCAGTTTATGACTCGCATCGGGTGTGATCGGCATGGAGAAGCGCAGGAATCCGTAAGCGCCCACCTTCAGCATGATTGCGGCCAGCACCACGGAACCGCCTGTCGGCGCTTCAACGTGCGCATCAGGCAACCAGGTATGTACCGGGAACATCGGCACTTTGACCGCGAAGGCGAAGAAGAACGCGATGAAGATCAGTATCTGCGCCGACATCGGTATCGCCACACGATGGAAGTCCAGTATCGCGAAGCTGCCGCCGGTGAGGTTATACAGGTAGATCAGCGCTACCAGCATCAGCAGCGAACCCAGCAGCGTGTACAGGAAAAACTTCATCGTCGCGTAGATGCGATTCGGACCGCCCCACACACCGATGATGATGAACATCGGGATCAGCATTGCTTCCCAGAACACGTAGAACAGGATCGAATCGAGGGCCGCGAACACGCCGTTGACGATCCCCGACATGATCAGGAACGCCGCCATGTATTGCGCTACGCGCTTCTCGATCACTTTCCAGCCGGCCATCACCACGATCACGGTAAAGAAACTGTTCAGCAGGATGAACAGCATCGAGATGCCGTCGACACCCAGATGGTAGTGAATATTGAAGCGCTGGATCCAGTCGTGAAACTCGACAAACTGCATGTTGCTGGTTGTGGCATCGAAGCCGGTGTATAGCGGAATGGTGACCAGACAACCCAGCACACTACCGACCAGGGCCAGCAGACGGGCCAGCGGCGCATTTTTATCGTCGCCGGTTGCCAGAACCAGGATACCGAACAGTATCGGCAACCAGATCGTAACGCTAATAACAGGTAGTCCAAAAATCATGCTGTGTTTCCTTTAATCATGAAGCAGAAAGTTGTAAGCAGACAGTAGTCAAGTGGAGAAACCAACTCACCACTTACTACCAGCCACTCACTACGATTAAAACCAGTTTCGTATCGTCAACAAGATGAACACGCCAACGATCATCGTGAACGCGTAATGATAGATATAGCCGGACTGCAATTTACGCACCACGCCGGAAATCTTACCCACCAGGGACGCCGAGCCATTCACCATCAATCCGTCAATCAGGAACTTGTCACCGAACTTGCCCAGGAAGCTGCTTAAGCCCCGCGCGCCGCCGGCATAAAACCAGTCGTTGAAACGGTCGAAGTAATACTTGTTGTCCAGCAAGGTATAGATCCACTGGAAACGCTTCTGTATCGCCGCCGGAATATCAGGACGCTTCAGATAGAAGTACGCTGAACTGGCCACACCGGCAATCGCCAGCCACAGCGGCAGGCTGGTCAGTGAATGCATTGCCATCGCAAATGCGCCGTGGAATTCTTCATGCAATTCGCGCATCACTTCATGGTTTTCACCGATGTAAATGGCATCCTTGAAGTAGCCGCCGAACAGCATCGGTTCAATTGCGATGTAACCGATGATGACCGAAGGGATAGCCAGCAATACCAGCGGCAGCCATACCACCCAGGGGGTTTCATGCGGTTTCTGACCGGGAGCCAGACCGTGATGGTGATCAGCCGAGACTTCCTCATCTGCATAATCGCCGACATGTGCTTCATGAGCCTCTTCATGCGCTTCGTGATGGTCATCGTGCGGAGCATCTGCGTGAGCTGCATGATGAACCTCATGATGTGCACCGCCGAAACGCTCTTTGCCGTGGAACACCAGAAAGTACATGCGGAAGGAATAGAACGCCGTGACGAACACGCCGGCCACCACCGCAAAATAGGCAAAACCGGAACCTGCCAGGTGCGAATACTCAACCGCCTCGATGATGCTGTCCTTGGAATAGAAGCCGGAGAAGAACGGCGTGCCGATCAGCGCCAGCGATCCGATCTGCGACGTGAACCAGGTGATCGGCATGTATTTGCGCAGACCACCCATGTTGCGGATGTCCTGATCGT
>JAUSNM010000103.1 GCA_030645535.1 Gallionella sp.
CTTCATGGTTTTCACCGATGTAAATGGCATCCTTGAAGTAGCCGCCGAACAGCATCGGTTCAATTGCGATGTAACCGATGATGACCGAAGGGATAGCCAGCAATACCAGCGGCAGCCATACCACCCACGGGGTTTCATGGGGTTTCTGACCGGGAGCCAGACCGTGATGATGATCAGCCGACACTTCCTCATCTGCATAATCGCCGACATGTGCTTCATGAGCCTCATCGTGCGCATCATGAGCCTGTCCTGAGCCTGCCGAAGGATGAGCGGCATCTGCGTGAGCTGCATGATGAACCTCATGATGTGCACCGCCGAAACGCTCTTTGCCGTGGAACACCAGGAAGTACATGCGGAAGGAATAGAACGCCGTGACGAACACGCCGGCCACTACCGCAAAATAGGCAAAACCGGAACCTGCCAGGTGCGAATACTCAACCGCCTCGATGATGCTGTCCTTGGAATAGAAGCCGGAGAAGAACGGCGTTCCGATCAGCGCTAACGATCCGATCAGCGACGTGATCCAAGTGATCGGCATGTATTTGCGCAGACCACCCATGTTGCGGATGTCCTGATCGTGGTGCATGCCGATGATCACGCTACCTGCACCCAGGAACAGCAATGCCTTGAAGAAGGCATGCGTCATCAGGTGAAAGATCGCCACCGGATAGGCCGATGCGCCGAGCGCAACGGTCATGTAGCCCAATTGCGACAAGGTTGAATAAGCGATCACGCGCTTGATATCGTTCTGGATGATCCCCAGGAAACCCATGAACAGTGCGGTAATCGCGCCGATGATCATCACGAACGACAGCGCGGTATCGGACAGTTCAAACATAGGCGACATGCGTGCCACCATGAAGATACCGGCGGTCACCATGGTTGCCGCGTGGATCAGTGCCGAGATCGGTGTCGGGCCTTCCATCGAATCCGGCAACCAGACATGCAATGGAAACTGTGCAGACTTACCCATCGCACCGATAAACAGCAGGATACAGATAGCCGTCAACAGATTGACCGACATGCCGGCGATCGGCGCCATATCGTTTGCGTGACTCGCCACATTGGCAAAGACGGCGGCGTAATCGAGCGTGCCGAACACCATCAATACCAGACCGATACCCAGCAGGAAGCCGAAGTCACCTACACGGTTGACCAGGAATGCTTTGAGGTTGGCATAAATTGCGGTAGGCCGGGTGTACCAGAAGCCGATCAGCAAATAAGATACCAGACCCACGGCTTCCCAGCCGAAGAACAGTTGCATGAAGTTGTTAGCCATCACCAGCATCAGCATCGAGAAGGTGAACAGGGAGATGTAGCTGAAGAAACGTTGATAGCCTGCGTCTTCCGACATGTAGCCGATCGTGTAGATATGCACCATCAATGATACGAACGTGACCACCAGCATCATCGTGACAGTCAACCGGTCAATCAGGAAACCGACATGAAAGCTGGTATCCCCTGAAGTCAGCCAGGTGTAGACAGGGCCATTGAAGGTGTGGCCGGCCATGACATCCTGAAAGATTTGAATCGCGGAAAACAGCGATACGCCGACCATCGCGATGGTCAGACGGTGTGTCATGGTGCGTCCGAGCAACTTGCCGAACAGTCCCGCTGCGATTGCACCGAACAAAGGTGCCAGCGGCACTAACAGGTAATAGGTTTGAATATCCATTACATCAGCCTTTCAAACTGCCGAGATCATCAACGTTAATCGTGCGCAAATTGCGGAACAACACCACCAGAATCGCGAGGCCAATTGCAGCTTCAGCAGCGGCTACGGTCAATATGAAGAAAACGAAAACCTGTCCGGCCGTATCGTTCAGATAATGCGAGAACGCGACAAAGTTGGTATTCACGGCCAGCAGCATCAGCTCGATGGACATCAGCAGGATGATCACATTCTTGCGGTTCAAAAAGATGCCGACAACGCTGATGGCAAACAGCACCGCGCTAAACACCAGATAATGTGAGAGGGTTACCATGTTTTAATTTTCGCTCCCTTGATGGAATTGGACAGTGGCAAGTGGCAAGTGGTAAGTGGTTTTCCCACTCACGACTCACGACTTACGACTCACTATTTATTATTAACTTTGGGTTCTGACTTCATGCTGACAATGCGCAGGCGATCCGCTTTCCTGGCCTTGACCTGTTCAGCTACATTTTGCGACTTGACACCGGTACGACGGCGCAAGGTCAGTGCGATAGCGGCAACCATTGCCACCAGCAAAATCACCGCTGCAATCTCGAACGGGTAAACATAATGCGTGTAGATCAGACGGCCCAGCTCTTTGGTATTGCTGTAATCGCTTGCATGGACAATCGCTTTGGAGACATCAGCAGTCTGACGGGAACCCAGCACCCAGATCATCTCGAAAACCATCAGACCTGCCAGCAGGGCGCCAAACGGAAACCAGCGCCAGAATCCTTCGCGCAGCTTAACCAGGTTGATATCCAGCATCATCACCACGAACAGGAACAACACCATCACCGCGCCGACGTAGACGAGTATCAGCGTGATTGCCAGAAACTCGGCTTCGAGCAACATCCAGATTCCGGCCGCGCTACAGAAGGCCAGCACCAGAAACAGCGCCGCATGTACCGGATTGCGTGCAACCACCACGCCGACACCTGCCAGAACGGTGATCGTCGCGAACAGATAAAAAACCACATCGAAAAAACTCATGAATTCATCCTTAAAAACTGTAAGTTGTAAGTGGATAGTGGCAAGTTATTTATAGTAAGTGGCAAGTTGTCAGTAGTAAGTAAAAAGCTACCCCTACTACCTACTCACCACTAACTACTCTCCACTTCCAACTTTCCACTCCCTACTCTCTACTTACCACTACCTGTATTTAGAGTCTGCTGCACGGTCACGGGCGATCTGCGCTTCATGCTTGTCGCCTACCGCCAGCAACATCGGCTTGGTGTAATACAAGTCGCCGCGTTTCTCTCCGTGATACTCGAAAATACGCGTCTCGACGATCGCATCAACCGGGCAGGATTCTTCACAGAAACCACAGAAAATGCACTTGGTCAGATCGATGTCGTATTGTGTGGTGCGGCGAGTACCGTCTTCGCGTTCCGCCACTTCAATCTTGATCGCAAGAGCAGGACAGACGGCTTCACACAACTTGCAGCCGATACAGCGTTCCTCGCCATTTTCATAGCGACGCTGTGCATGCAGGCCGCGAAAGCGAAAGCTCTGCGGAGTCTTCTCTTCCGGGAATTGCACGGTGATCTTGCGAGCGAACATGTAGCGTCCGGTCAGCGCCATCCCTCTGAGCAATTCAACCAGCAGAAAAGTCTTAAAGAAATCTTTGATTTTTTCCATTTTATATCCTCGTGCGAGCGTGATTAATCACTGCCCTACCACAGCCAATAGGGGGTTTGCATCCACGCGCCCACTACCACGACCCAGATCAGCGATACCGGGATAAACACCTTCCAGCCAAGGCGCATCAACTGGTCATAGCGATAGCGCGGGAAGGTTGCACGGAACCAGAGGAACAGGAACAGCACGAAGGCCACCTTGCCAAACATCCACACGATGCTGTCCGGCAGGAAAGGCACGGGTGACAACCAGCCGCCCAGGAACATGATCGAGGTCAGGAAGGCGACCAGTATCATGTTGGCATATTCGCCCAGGAAGAACAAAGCGAAGGCCATACCTGAGTATTCAACGTGGAAACCGGCGACGATTTCCGATTCACCTTCGGCCACGTCAAACGGCGCGCGGTTAGTCTCCGCCACACCTGAAATCAGATAGACGATGAACATCGGGAACAACGGAATGATGTACCAGTTGAGCATGCCATAGCTGCCATGCTGACCTTTGACGATCTCGCCCAGATTCAGACTTTGTGCGGCCATCAGCACCGTGACCAGCGCAAAACCCATCGCAATTTCGTACGATACGATCTGAGCAGCAGAGCGCAAACAACCCAGGAAGGCATACTTCGAGTTCGAGGCCCAGCCCGCGATGATCACACCGTACACCCCGAGGGAGGTCATCGCCAGGATATACAACAGTCCTGCGTTGGCGTTCGACAAGACCAGTTCCGCGTTGAACGGCACCACTGCCCAGGCTGCGAGCGCCGGCATCAACACCATGATAGGCGCAATCACGAAAAGAAATTTGTTCGAACCGGAAGGCACGATAATTTCCTTCATGAACAACTTGAGACCGTCGGCTATCGGTTGCAGCAAACCGAAATAACCGACCCGGTTAGGGCCGATACGGATCTGCATCCAGCCGATAACCTTGCGTTCAGCCAGCGTCAGATAAGCGACTGCGCCCATCAACGGTGCGACAATCAGCATAATCTTGACGACGGTCCAGAGCGGCAACCAGGCAGCGCCTAACAGGTTTTGTATGGGTTGTAGCCATTCCATCATGCACGCTCCACGGTTATCGTTCCAAACATCGCACCCAGTGCAGCGGTAGCCGGATGACCTGCAGCGATACGCACAGCGCCCTGCGGCAACTGGTCATTCACTTGCACAGTCAGTACCACACTCGCATCGCCCTGAGTCACACGGGCGTTATCGCCGGACTGAATGCCCAGCTTTTGCAATTCACTGCCGTTGAGCATCACACAAGGGGTTGCAGCATCGTGTGTCTTCTGCAAAGAAGCCGCACGGCGCACCAGCGCATCAGCCGAATAGATCGGCACATCGCTAACGCGTTGCAACCCGCTGCCGGCAACTGTAACGTCCAGCTTGGTTTCGCCCATGTGGTTGTTCAACTTGTCAGCGATAGCAGCCGTATTCAGACCTTCGTCACGCGCAGCTTCGCTCGAATCAAACTCGAATCCGGGAACGTCCAGCAGATTGCCTAACACGCGCAACACTTTCCATGCCGGACGCGCATCGCCCAATGGTTTGACGGCGCCCTTGAAACTTTGCGCACGCCCTTCGGTGTTGACGAAGGTGCCGGACGTTTCGGTGAACGGCGCGACAGGCAACATCACATCTGCGTAATCCATACCGTGATGCTTGTAGGCTGACAGGCAAACCACCATATCGGCGGATTTCATCGCGCTCATCGCCAGTTGCGGGTTGTGCATATCCAGCTCTGGCTCAACGTTGAGCAACAGGTAAGCCTTGCGTGGCTTTTCCAGCATCTGTTGGGCATTCATGCCGTGCACGGAACCTGCAAATGGAACAGCGCCTGCCAGGTAACCGCCTACGCTGTTTGCCGCCTCTCCCAGGAAACCGAATTTGCCATCGCAGAGCGCGGCGATTTGTTCAGCCAGGCTTGCGATCTGGGCCGCTTGCGGATGCTGCTGCGCAAAGTTGCCCAGCAACACCGCAACCTTGCTGCCGCTGGCCAGGCTTGCAGCAATCTTTGCAGCCGCGTCGGATACTTCAACCTGTGATACGTCAGCTGTCAGCGCAACCTGTTTAACTGTTGCGAGTGCCTTCAGTATCTGCGCCAGCGTATTGACGAAGTCTGCCGGCGCTACGATCGCCTTGTTGGCGACCGGCATCAGCAAATCGTCATCGGCTGAATGCACGATGTTGGCATTGGCGCCCAGCTTGACAGCCTGACGGATACGTTGCGCGAGCAACGGCTGATCCTTGCGCAGGAAACTGCCGACAACCAGGAAACGGTCGCAGGCATTGATATCGGCAACCGGCATTCCCAGCCACGGCGCGCCTGACAGCTTGCCATCGGCGGAAAAATCGGACTGGCGCAGACGGAAGTCCACGTTGCCGCTGCCCAACCCGCGCATCAGTTTTTGCAGCAGGTACAGTTCCTCAAAAGTTGAGTGCGCTGTGGCGAGCGCCGCAATCTGCTCGGCTCCGGCACTGTTGCCCAGCTGTTTCAGGCCATTGGCTACATATTCAAGCGCAGCAGCCCATTCGACTTCGATCCACTGCCCGCCCTGTTTGATCATCGGGCGTGTTAAACGCTCAGCAGAATTCAGACCTTCATAGCTGAACCTGTCCTTGTCCGAAATCCAGCATTCATTGATCGCTTCATTCTCGACCGGCACTACTCTGACAACTTTGTTGTCTTTGACATGCACGGCCAGATTGGAACCCAGACCATCATGCGGGCTGACCGATTTGCGGCGGGACAATTCCCAGCTGCGTGCGGTGTAGCGGAAAGGTTTGCTGGTCAACGCGCCGACCGGGCACAAGTCGATCATGTTGCCGGACAACTCGGAATCCACCGAACTGTTGACGAAGCTCATGATCTGGGCTTGTTCGGAACGGTTAGCCATCCCCAGTTCCATGATGCCGGCGATTTCCTGACCGAAGCGCACGCATCGCGTACATTGAATGCAGCGGCTCATCTCTTTGGTAGAAATCAGCTCGCCGATTTCCTTAGGATTAACCACGCGTTTTTCTTCGCTGTAGCGCGACGCGCCCCCACCGTAACCCATCGCGATATCCTGCAACTGGCATTCGCCACCCTGATCGCAAATCGGGCAATCCAGCGGATGGTTGATCAGCAAAAATTCCATCACGCCTTTTTGCGCCTTGACTGCCATCTCGGAGTGCGTATGCACCTTCATGCCGTCAGCAGCCGGCGTGGCACAGGCCGGCAACGGCTTGGGCGCTTTTTCCACTTCGACCAGACACATCCGGCAGTTAGCCGAAATGGACAGTTTCTTGTGGTAGCAAAAATGGGGGATGTAGACACCGGCTTTATGCGCCGCGTCCATCACCGTGGAACCTCGTTGGGTTTCGACTAACTTGCCATCAATTTCAATGTTGATCATTGCGCACCTAACCCGTCAGCTAAACCAAGCACCGCTTGTGTTCGATGTGATATTCAAATTCCGCTCTGAAATTCTTGAGCATACCCTGCACCGGCCAGACAGCGGCCTCACCCAATGCACAAATGGTACGACCGGCGATGTTTTCGCCGACACTCAGCAACAAATCCAGATCTTCCGGGCGACCCTGACCGTGCTCAATGCGATGCACGATGCGGTAGAGCCAACCGGTGCCTTCGCGGCAAGGCGTACATTGACCGCATGACTCTTCATGGTAGAAGTAGGACAAACGTTCAAGGGTTTTCACCATGCAGACCGTTTCGTCCATCACGATCACGGCACCGCTGCCCAGACCCGAACCCGCCTTCTGAATGGAGTCATAGTCCATGGTCAGATCCATCATCACGTGACCCGGCAGAATCGGCATCGAAGATCCGCCGGGAATCACCGCTTTCAGCGTGTGACCGTGGCGCACGCCGCCTGCCATTTCCAGCAGTTTGGCGAATGGGGTGCCCATCGGCACTTCGAAATTACCGGGGTTGTTCACATGACCCGACACGGAGAACAACTTCGTCCCGCCGTTATTGGGTTTACCCAACTCCAGAAATGCCTTGCCACCGTTATTGATGATGTAAGGAATGCTGGCGAACGTTTCGGTGTTATTGATCGTGGTCGGCTTGCCATACAGACCGAAGCTGGCTGGGAAAGGCGGCTTGAAACGCGGCTGCCCCTTCTTGCCTTCGATGGATTCGAGCAAGGCAGTTTCTTCACCGCAGATGTATGCGCCGTAGCCCAGATGATTGTGCAGGTCGAAACAAAAATCCGTACCCAGAATCTTGTCGCCCAGGAAACCTGCGGCACGCGCAAGTTCGCATGCTTCTTCCATGCGCTCGTAAGCCTCGAAAATTTCACCGTGCACGTAGTTATAGCCGGTCTTCACGTTCATCGTGTAAGCCGCAATCGCCATGCCTTCGATCAACAGGTGCGGGTTGTACAGCATGATGTCCCAGTCCTTGCAGGTACCCGGCTCGCCTTCGTCTGAATTGCAGACGATGTACTTGTCTCCGGCAAAACTGCGCGGCATGAAGCTCCACTTCAGGCCGGTCGGAAAACCCGCACCACCGCGACCGCGCAAGGCGGACAGCTTGACTTCTGCAATGATCGAATCAGGCGACATCTGCTCGGTCAGCACTTTGCGCAATGCCTGATAACCGCCGACTTTAAGATAATTTTCTAATGTCCACGGCTGGTCAAAATCCATCGTGGTTTGGGTAACCGGGCCTCTCATGACTTGTCCAATTCTGCCAGGATGTGATCGATTTTATCGTTAGTTAAACGACCACAAAGCTTCTTGTTGTTGATGGTCATTAACGGCGCATCTTTGCAAGCGCCCATGCACTCGCCTTCACGCATGCCATATTTACCATCTGCGGTCACTTCATTGAAACCGATACCGAGTTTTGACTTGAGATACGCCACCGTATCCTCGGCACCGCACAGCGTGCAGGACAGGTTGGTACACACGGTCAGCGTTGTTTTTCCCATCGGTTTGAGGTTGTACATGTGGTAGAAGGTCGCCACTTCATACACCGCCATTTGCGGCATACCGAGAAATGCGGCTATGTCAGCCATATCGTCAGTCGCAATCCAGCCCTTTTCGTCTTGTACGAAACGCAGCGCGGACATCACCGCAGACTGCTTCTGGTCAACCGGATATTTCTTCAATTCGCGGTTAATTTGATCTTGTATATGTGCGGATAACATTATCGGTCTATCTCTCCAAAAACAATGTCCTGCGTACCGATGATGGTCACGACGTCGGCAATCATGTGTCCACGCACCATCTCATCCAGGGCAGCCAGATGAGGAAAGCCCGGTGCACGAATCTTCAAACGATACGGTTTATTGGCGCCATCGGATACCAGATAAATGCCGAATTCGCCCTTGGGATGCTCAACCGCGGCATACGCTTCGCCTTCGGCTACATGCATACCTTCGGTAAACAGCTTGAAGTGATGGATCAACTCTTCCATATTCTGCTTCATGGATTCGCGGCCAGGAGGGGCATACTTGTGATTCGTTGTCATCACAGGACCGGGATTGACGCGCAACCAGGCGATACACTGCTTGATGATGCGGTTGGACTGCCGCATTTCTTCGACACGAACCAGATACCGGTCGTAAGAGTCGCCGTTCACGCCGACTGGTATGTCGAAGTCAACCTTGTCATAAGCGGCATAGGGCTGTTTCTTGCGCAAATCCCACTCAACGCCTGAGCCGCGCAACATCGGACCGGTCATACCCAGCGCAATAGCACGTTCAGGGGATACGACACCGATACCGACCGTGCGTTGCTTCCAGATACGGTTATCCGTCAGCAGCGTTTCGTATTCGTCGACATAAGTCGGGAAACGACGCGTGAAATCTTCCAGGAAATCGAGCAACGAACCCTGACGGTTTTCGTTCATCTTCTTCACTGCAGCCGCATTGTGTATTTTCGAGGCCTCATATTGAGGCATGCTCTCAGGCAGATCGCGATACACGCCGCCGGGACGGTAGTAAGCGGCATGCATACGCGCACCGGAGACCGCCTCGTAGGCATCCATCAGATCTTCGCGTTCGCGGAAGCAATACAGGAATACGGTCATCGCACCGATATCCAGACCGTGTGCGCCCAACCACATCAGGTGATTCAGAATACGAGTGATTTCATCGAACATCACGCGAATATACTGGGCACGCAGCGGCACTTCGATACCGGTCAGCTTTTCGATTGCCTGCACATAGGCATGCTCGTTGCACAGCATCGACACGTAATCGAGCCGGTCCATGTAAGGCACTGATTGCAAATAAGTCTTATGTTCGGCCAGCTTTTCAGTCGCGCGATGCAGCAATCCGATATGCGGGTCGGCGCGAACGATCACTTCACCATCCAGCTCCAGAACCAGGCGTAACACACCGTGCGCAGCAGGGTGCTGCGGACCAAAATTCATCGTGTAATTTTTAATTTCAGGCATGATTACCTCGCACGCAGCGCACATTCTGTGCGGGACAACCGGAGCTAAAATTCATCGTGTAATTTTTAATTTCAGGCATGAGCGCGTCCTTAATTACTGCCGTAGGTTTCTTCGCGCATGATGCGCGGCGTAACTACGCGGGGCTCTACCGTAACCGGCTGATACACCACACGCTGCTGCTCCGGGTCGTAACGCATTTCCACGTGACCGGAGAGCGGGAAGTCTTTCCTGAACGGATTACCGACGAAACCGTAGTCTGTCAGGATGCGGCGCAAATCCGGGTGTCCGGTGAAAATAATACCGAACAGATCGAACGCTTCGCGCTCAAACCAGTTTGCACCCGGCCAGATCGGCGCAACAGATGCCAGCACAGGAAAATCATCTTCCTCGGCGAACACGCGTACACGCAGACGCCGGTTATGCACGATCGACAGCAACTGATAAACCACCGCGAAGCGTTTACCCTGCCATGCGCCATCACCATATTCTGAATAGTCCATGCCGCACAAGTCGGTCATCTGGGAGAAAAGCAGACCATCCGCATCGCGCATCTGGGTCAATACGGACAACATGTCAGCCGCCTTGACCACGACGGTCGTCTCACCCAATCTTTCCTGCACGCTTACCAGTTGATCGCCCAGCAAACCGCTCAACTCTTCACGCAATGATTTTTTATCGGTCGTCATAACTCACCCTAGCGCGCGATTGTATTGGTGCGCTTGATCTTGTTCTGCAATTGGATCAGGCCGTAGAGCAAAGCCTCTGCGGTTGGAGGACAACCTGGCACGTAGATGTCTACAGGGACGATGCGATCACATCCGCGCACCACCGAATAGGAGTAATGATAATAACCGCCGCCATTCGCGCATGACCCCATGGAAATCACCCAGCGCGGCTCGGACATCTGGTCATAAACTTTGCGCAGGGCAGGCGCCATCTTGTTGCACAGCGTGCCTGCCACAATCATCACGTCGGACTGACGAGGGCTGGGGCGGAATACGATACCAAAACGATCCAGATCGTAACGAGATGCGCCCGCCTGCATCATTTCAACCGCACAACAGGCCAGACCAAAGGTCATCGGCCAGAGCGAACCGGTGCGCGTGTAATTGATAATGGTATCGAGTGTCGTCGTAACGATACCCTTTTCCAGAACGCCTTCTATTCCCATTCCAAGGCCCCTTTCATCCACTCATAGACAAAACCAACCACGAGGATAGCCAAAAAGATCATCATGGAAACGTAACCGAACATGCCGATTTCCTTGAGCACGATCGCCCAGGGAAAGAGAAATGCAATTTCGAGATCAAACAGAATGAACAAAATGGCGACGAGGTAGTAGCGCACGTCAAATTTCATGCGCGCATCTTCAAAGGCCTCAAAGCCACATTCATAGGGAGACAGTTTTTTACTATCAGGACGATGCGGAGCAGCTAACCTGCCCAGCAATATCGGAACCACACCAAAAGCCAAACCAACACAGATGAACAACAGTACCGGAAAATAGTTTTCCAACATTGAGCTTCCCCCTCATTACACGATCCGCGAACAACCCGCGAGGTTGATTCAGCATCGCTTTTTAATCGATTTCAGGCTGCCATGACGGCAGGTATCAACTTGATTATTTATTATTATTTTTACAACTATGCTTAAGCGCTTCAAAAAAACTTCTCAAAGCCGAAAACATTTTTAACTGGTGCGGATGGGGAGACTCGAACTCCCACGCCCTTACGGGCACAAGCACCTCAAGCTTGCGTGTCTACCAATTCCACCACAACCGCATATCTGACTTCTTACTACGAATTACTTTTACTTCGGAATTTCTTTGGATTTCGAATTATCCACCGGCGCTGTCGGGACCGGCTTCACTGCATTGACTCTATCCATTACGCCGGACTGCTGCGCAGGATGAGAATAAAGGTAGGTCAGCGTTAAACTGGTGACAAAAAAAACAGCCGCCGCAACAGCCGTACTCCGACTCAGGAAATTCGCAGAACCACCGGAGCCAAACAGACTGCCGGCAGAACCGGTACCAAACGCTGCGCCCATATCAGCGCCTTTACCATGCTGCACCAGCACCAGACCGCATAATGCAATTGCCGTCACGAGATGAATTACCCAAACTATTGTTTCCACACACCACTCCAAACCACTTAAAAATTATTGCGCTGCTCGGCAAATTGCCACGAAATCGTCAGACACCAGCGAAGCACCACCGATCAGACCGCCGTCGATATCCGGCATACCAAACAATTCTGCCGCATTTGCTGCTTTCACGCTGCCGCCATAAAGTATACACAAGCCCTGAGCCACCGCAGCATCATGCGCCGCTACGCGCTGACGAATGAAAGCATGCACGGCTTGCGCCTGTTCAGGACTCGCTGTCTTGCCGGTACCGATCGCCCAGACAGGCTCGTAGGCGATAACCGCCTGAGACAAAGCCTTAGCACCGAAACGAACCAGCACCGCATCCAACTGAGTCGCCACAACCTGTTCGGTAACACCCGACTCACGCTCGGCGAGCGTTTCGCCCACGCAAAAAATCGGCTTTAAACCTGCTTTTTGCGCAGCTGCAAATTTTGCGGAAGCAATCTCGTCGCTTTCGTGAAACAGACCGCGACGCTCGGAATGACCGATGATCACGTAGCTGCAACCGAAATCCACCAACATGCCCGGCGCTACTGCCCCGGTGAAAGCGCCTTCTTCCTGGGGACTCAAATTCTGTGCCCCCCAGGCTACATTACTGCCTTGCAACATTGATTGCGCCTGAGCCAGATAGGGATAAGGAACACACACCGCGTAATCGGCGTTGCGCAACTCACGTACACCCTCGAGAACACCTTGTAGCAATGCCTGATTACGCGCCAAGCGACCATACATTTTCCAATTTCCGACCACAAGTTTCCGACGCATCGTAATCAATCCGCTTATCTTTTAAAGTTGTGCAATGCTACCCGCGAACGTGCTTCTGGTCAATGTAACAATCCAACAAAAAACCCGATAACCGCCTATTAAGCTGCTTGAACCGGGATTTCTTCCCGTTTGGCGACCATGCAATTAGCCTCATTTACGTAGACCAATTGCGGATGGAATGTTTGCAACTCCAGCTCAGAGTACATGGCATAGGTGGCAATGATCAGAATATCTCCCGGATCGGCTTTATGTGCCGCCGCACCATTCACGGAGATGATGCCGGAACCCCGTTGCGCTCGTATCGCATAAGTCGTAAAGCGCTCACCATTTGTGACATTGTAAATATCAATCTGCTGATATTCCCTGATGTCGGCCGCCTCCAGCAAATCGTCATCTATCGCGCACGAGCCTTCATAGTGCAGCTCGGAGTGCGTGACATGCACCCGGTGCAACTTGGCTTTCAGCATGATTCTTTGCATAAGGGGGCTACCTTTCAATTTGGGCCGCGGATTATATCTGATGTTGCGCAACTACACAGAGGAAGACGATGCACTCCCCGAAAATATCACCGGTCAAGAGCCACGTAAAAACTCAAGCTGTTTTACGTTGAAAGTCATGCGTGACGTGCTTTCCTAATCATTTTCCGATTCAGCAATAGTCAAATCCTTAAATCTTTCCTCCCGAAAAACCTTGTAAAAATCAGCATCGCCTTATATTCAAACAGGCATCTGTTAGAGATAATTTGGCTGAAGGTAATGCAATATCAGCGTAATTGATATGGCATCACTCGATGACTGCAATTGGTTGACAGCATACAGCGCGTCCAGATGCCCGGACTCATTCGACACTTGGACTCAGTTCACTTGTCGATAGATCGGAGACGATCATGTATATTTCCGGAAATCCTGTATACAGGCCTTACATAACACCTGATTACAGCCCTTTTGTCGCAAAAATCATAACCACTTTAGACTCGCAGACGGCTGCAATACTGAAACCTGTAGATGAGCTGCGACTATCTTCCTCGAGCTACGACATCAAAATTTCTAATTACGGGCAGATTCAAAGCGATCTGGCCGTTTTGGAATCGGCTGCACAAACCCTTAGCGGATCAAATGCATTTTCCCGCTACAGCGCGAAATCCACCAATCCTGCGATTTTCACTTCATACGCGCAAGGGAGCGCCCTGCCGGGTGTTTACAACGTCGAAGTAAGCCAGCTGGCGCAAGGAGAAACACTGGTATCCGCTGCGCAACGCAATCCTTACATAACCATCGGCAGCGATCACCCCGCAACAGTCACGTTCGCATTCAAGAATGGTGACAATATCAACCTCAATATCAATAAGCCGGATAGCCTGCCTGCCATTGCCGCCAGCATAAATCAGGCGAACATCGGCGTATCGGCGCAGGTGATCTCCGATGACTCCGGCTTCCGGCTGATGCTCAATGGTTCAAGCGGCGCATCGAATGCTTTCAGCATCGGGGTGAGCGGCAATGATGCTGTCAGGCATCTGCTTTCCTATTCTGACGGCACGACCGACAGCCTGATGTCGAAAACCATGGCAGCACAGGACTCACAAGGAACTGTGAACGGCACCCCGATCAACGGCAACAGCAACGTACTCGCGGATATAGCCGGCGGGGTTACGCTTAATTTAAAAGGGGTCGGTCTCGCCACTGTGGCGGTATCCCCTGACCTCACCCGTATCAGCGACGCCGTGCAATCATTTGTCGATGCCTACAATATTGCGCAAAGCGATATTGCCACAAACATGGCCGGAGAACTGTCGGGAGATAAGACGCTGCCAGCAGTCAGCGGTCAGCCATCATCTGATCTGGCAGCACGACAAACTTTGTCTGGCGGATCATCTTTACTCGCGCAAATCGGTATTACGCCAGGCAAGGATGGAACCCTGGCATTTAATACTCAAGCGTTCCAGGATGCTTATTCGCAGAATCCGGATGGCGTAGCCCACCTCTTCACCGACAACGGACGGGGCCTCGCCGACCAGATAGCTGCGCAAATCCATGACGTTATTCAGCCAAGCGGAGATATTTCATCGACAATCAACCAGTTGTTATTGAAAATCCAGAAGAACCAGCAAACGGAAAGCAATCTTCAGGATAATGCCATCCAGAACTTACAATATTCTGCGCATGAGTATGCACAGCAATTGGCGATGATGATCGTTAAGCAAATCATGGACTATTTTTTACAATTCTCCCAGCAACAGTCGAACCTGTACCAGACGCCTTTAAATTCAAATAATCAACTGCCGAATTCGCTCATCACATCGTCAACACAGGGTTTCCAATTGGCATAATTCGAATCAGTTTGCGGCGAGAACAGACTGCGCATCACTCACCAATGCAAACCTCGACGTTATCCAGCAAACGGGTTTTACCCAGGCGGGCCGCAGCCAGTATCACCAGATCGCGCTGCCCGCCGCTTGCAGGCTGCAAATCCGACTGGTCGCGTACCGCCACATAATCCACCAGCCACCCTCTGTCGGACAGCGCCTTGAGAGCTTGTTGCTGCAACAGTTCAAAGTCCCGCGCCCCTTGCAACACGCTCCGACGCATGGCTTGCAAGGTCTGATACAGGAAGACTGCCTCGCTGCGCTCGACTTCGGTCAGATACTGATTCCGGGAACTTAGTGCAAGACCATCATGCGCTCTCACCGTTTCACCGCCGACGATGGAAACTGGCAAATTCAGCTGCGCTGCGAGCGTTCGAATGATGTGAAGTTGCTGATAATCCTTCTTGCCGAACAGGGCCAACTGCGGCTGTACGATGTTGAGCAGCTTGAGAACCACCGTCGCCATACCGCGAAAATGGCCGGGGCGCGCCGCACCGCACAACTCGGAGGCAACAGGCGGCGGCTCGACAAAGACGGTTTGCTGCACCGGATACATCTCGCTTGCAGAAGGGGCGAACACCACGTCCACCAGGCCTTGCAGTTTCGCGCAATCGGCAGCCAGTGTGCGCGGATACTGATCGAAATCCTCGTTCGGCCCGAACTGCAATGGATTGACAAAGATGCTCGCCACCACGCAACTGCCGTGCTCGCGCGACGAGTTTTCCCGAGCCAGGCGCATCAAATCAAGGTGGCCTTCATGCAGGTTGCCCATGGTTGGCACAAAAGCGATCGCGCGTTCCTCGTTCAATCGGGCGCGCAGTTCAGCGATACTTGAAATAACCTGCATCAGAAACCGTGCCCCTCTGCCGGGAAACTGCCGCTTTTCACCTCGGCGACATACAGGCTCACCGCGTCGCTGATGGACGCCGCCCCCTGCATATAGTTTTTCACGAAGCGCGGTTTCTTGCCCGGGTAAATGTCCAGCATGTCGTAGAGCACCAGCACCTGACCGGAACAGGATGCACCCGCACCGATGCCGATAGTCGGAATAGTCAGTTGTGCGGTGATTTCTGCCGCCAGCAATGCGGGCATGGCCTCCAGCACCACCATGCCCGCGCCTGCCTGTTCGAGTGACACTGCATCTTCCAGCAATTGTTGTGCTGCGGCAGATTCACGGCCCTGCACTTTATAGCCGCCCAACTGGTGCACAGATTGCGGCGTGAGGCCTATGTGCGCGCAGACCGGAATGCCGCGCGAAGTCAAAAAATGCACGGTATCCGTCATCGCAGCCCCGCCTTCGAGCTTGACCATCTGCGCACCCGCCGCCATCAAACGCGCGGCATGTTCAAAGGTTTTTTCCGGGCTGACTTGGGAGGTGCCGAACGGCATGTCGCTGACGATAAAAGCGCTCGCAGCCCCGCGCGCTACGCATGCTGTGTGATAAACCATATCATCCAGTGTGACGGGCAAGGTGGTCTCTCTTCCCTGCAACACCATCCCTAATGAATCGCCCACCAGCAACACGTCCACACCCGATGCTTCGAGCAAGGCGGCGAAACTCGCGTCATAACAGGTCAGCATGGCGATTTTCACATCCGTGCCCCGCATGGTATTCAGTGTGGTTAATGTTGTGCGCATGTTTTAATAATGAACAATGGATAGTGGATAAATGACAATGAATAAATGACAGTTGATAAATGACAATGGATATTTGGTAGCTGATGACAATCATCAATCGTCAATTATCAATTATCAATTGTCAATTAAGTACCTGGTCTGCCAGCTTTTCCAGCACCTGATCCAGACAATCCAGCATGGCGTGTTCAGCCTGTCCGATGGCCGGAATATCACAATCAGGCGCTATCTCCAGCAGCGGCAGCAAAACGAACGCTCGCAGATGCATCTGCGGATGAGGAATCGTCAAACCGTGTTCATGTACCTGCAGGTCACCGTACAACAACACATCCAGATCCAGCGTGCGGGGCGCATTATGAAACGCCCGTTCCCGACCGTAATGTTGTTCGATATGCAGCAAGGCGGCGAGCAGGGCTTGCGGCGTTAAGGTCGTCTCGACTTTGGCCACCGCATTGACGAAATCAGGCTGATCCAGATAGCCCACCGGCGCGCTGCGATACAGTGAAGAACAGGCCAGCAAACGCGTGCCTGGCAGCTGGTCTATATCTGTCAGAGCCATTCGCAGCTGTTCGCACGACTCGCCCAGATTGCTGCCCAATCCTATGAAACAGACGTGTTGCGTCACTCGGCTGCCCGGTCATCAGTTCCCTGACCAGTCGATGCGCCCTCCGCAGCCGGCTTTTTGCGTGGTTTGCGGCGACGTTTTTTAGCACCAGCGCCCACGCCTTCCGGCTGGAGCATTTCCTGACGACGCGCTTCACTGGCATCCTGGAACTCATCCCACCAGAGCCCCAACTCGTTATCCACTTCATTGCTGGCACAGCGCAGCAACAAAAAGTCAAATCCGGCACGAAAACGCGGCTGCTCCAGCAAACGGTACGGACGCTGTCCTGAACGCTGCTCGAAGCGTTGCTGCAACAACCAGATTTCCTTCATGACTGCATCGTGACGATGCGGAATGGCCAGTTTTTTCTTCTGCCGGGCCAGCACCTCGTCCATCGCGATATGCATCGCGCCGACAGGACGCTCACCCTGTTTTACCAGCTGATTCCAGACGGACAGCACCTCATGCCAGAGCAAGGCAGCAAACAAAAAGGCCGGGGACACCGACTTATCCTGACTCAAGCGCTCATCGGTATTCTTCAACGCCAGCATGATGAATTTCTCGCCCATCGGCTGATCCATGATCACGTCAAGCAAAGGCAGCAAACCATGATGCAACTCCATCTTGCGCAACTTCTGTATGCACTCGACCGAATGCCCGGACAACAGCATCTTCAGCACCTCATCGAGCATGCGCGCCTCAGGCACGTTATCCAGCAACGATTTCATCTGTGCAATCGGGGCTGCGGTCGCCGCATCCAGATGGATGCCCAGCTTGGCGGACAGCCGCACCGCGCGCAGCATGCGCACCGGGTCTTCACGGTAGCGCACCAGCGGGTCGCCTATGATGCGCAGCACACCATCCCGGGTATCCTGATAGCCACGGTGGTAATCATAAATTTCCTGCGTGGCAGGATCATAGAACAGCGCGTTGGCGGTAAAATCGCGCCGCGCCGCATCCTGCTCCTGATCGCCGAATTCGTTGTCGCGCAACAATCGACCATGTTCATCGGTCTGCGCATCTTCTGTTTCGATCATGCAGCGGAAGGTGGCGACTTCGACCAGCTCTTCGCCAAACATCACATGCACCAGACGAAAACGCCGCCCGATGATGCGCGAACGCCTGAACACACGTTTTACTTCCTCAGGCGTCGCATCCGTTGCCACATCAAAATCCTTCGGGATCTTGTTCAGCAGCAGATCGCGCACCGCACCGCCCACCACATAAGCCTGATAACCCGCAGCCTGCAAGCCATCCGTCACGCGTTTCGCGCCATAGCTGATCTGCTCGCGTGCAACGCCGTGCAAGGCGAATGGAATCACCTGCGCGCGGCCGACCGTTTTGACCTTAGCCGACCTGCGGAATACGCGTTTGAGAAATTTTTTAATCATTGATCCTAAGAACCTTTATTCATCCACGAAGTGGTTTTAGCGGGGATATTGTCGAATGGCAATAACTCGCAAAAGACACGAAATTCACAAAAAAACCGATAAATTTATTTATATCGGCGATCCACTCGTTGGGTGGCAATGCACATTGTGGCACTTATTTGATTTTTTAGTGTTTTTTCGTGGACAGCAGCTTTTGCCTGGTTGATTTAAATTTAAGCGCCTACTTCAGATTCAGCACATCCTGCATATCGTACATTCCCGCCGGATTGGCCGTCAAAAAGCGCGAAGCACGCAGCGCACCCAGCGCGAAAGTGGCGCGGCTGCTGGCTTTATGGGTAATTTCGATGCGCTCGCCGATACCCGCATACAGCACGGTATGGTCGCCGACGATGTCGCCACCGCGCACGGTAGCAAAGCCGATCGTGGAAGGATCGCGTTCGCCCGTCACGCCTTCGCGGCCATACACGGCGCAATCACTCAGATCGCGACCCAGCGTGCGCGCAACCACTTCGCCCATACCCAGTGCGGTGCCGGACGGCGCATCCACTTTATGGCGATGATGCGCCTCGATGATCTCGATGTCGTAGCCTTCAGACAAAACACGCGAGGCGGTTTCCAGCAGCTTGAACACCAGATTCACGCCGACACTCATGTTGGGCGCGAACACGATGCCGATATCCTGAGCTGCAGCACCCAATATAGCCTTTTGCTGCGCGCTGAAACCCGTGGTACCGATCACCATATTCACGCCAAGCTTGCGGCAGATTTCCAGGTGATGCAGCGTGCCTTCAGGACGGGTAAAGTCGATCAGCACATCAGCCCCCTGCAATGCGGCTTCCACATCTGCACTGATTTTCACGCCGCAGGCAGCACCCGACAATTCTCCGGCATCGCGGCCCAACATCGCACTGCCGCCGTGTTCCAGCGCGGCATGCAACACCAGATCATCGGCCTGTGCGACACACTCCAACAGCACCTTACCCATGCGTCCGCTGCTGCCGGCGATGGCGATCTTAATTTTGCTCATTTGCTATTCCAGTATCGTAAATTTCGCGTAGCGACTCGTTTTCTCCCTCGCACGCTGGCGGGAGATAACCAGCGACTTGGTCATCGTCTTTTGATGGCCTAGTCGAATGGCTAGTTGTTCCATCAGGGCTGAGGAGAGGGCAACACCGGTTTATTCCGCTCGTGTGGCTTCATTCTCTACCGGCTCGGCTTGCACATGCAGACCGCTGTCGTCAATGCGCGCCAGATTATCACCCTCGAAATACAGCGTCAGACGTTGCTGTTCGACCAGTTCGTGACTGTGTTCCAGCCGGTACACATAATCCCAGCGGTTGCCGTGAAACACATCGCTGATCATCGGCGTACCCAGCGCATAACGCACTTGCGCGCGCGACATGCCCACCTTGATCTTGTCGCGCATTTCCGCTGTCACGAAATTCCCCTGACGGATGTCCATTTTATAGGACGACATCGAGGGTAGAGCGCCGCATGAGGCCAGCAACAGGGATAACAGAATTATTTTAAAGCGCATGGTTTCCAGTCTCGTAATTTCAAAAATCTGCCGCATGATACCTCAAGCCGCCACGCCCAGCATCTCCGCCGCATGTCGGCGTGTGGTATCGGTAATGGTCACGCCGCCCAGCATGCGCGCGATTTCTTCAATACGCTGAGCTTCTTCCAACACCTCAATATGGCTCAGCGTAATGCCGTCTTCCACCGCCTTGCTCACTTGCCACTGCCAGTCAGCCATCGCAGCGACTTGCGGCAGATGGGTGACGCACAACACCTGATAATTCCGCCCCAACTGTTTGAGCAGAAGACCTACGATTTCAGCCACGCGCCCGCCGATACCGCTGTCCACTTCGTCGAAAATCAGCGTAGGCACACTGGCTACCTGACTGGTGGCCACCTGCATCGCCAGACTGATGCGCGACAATTCGCCACCTGATGCTACGCGTGCCATGCTGCGCGTCGGAACCCCCGGATTGGCTGCAACCTGAAATTCAATCGCCTCCAGCCCATGCGCATTGCCCTCCGCCAGCGGCAACAAGGCCACGCCAAAACTGCCGCCCTGCATTGCCAGCTTTTGCATTGCGACGGTAATTTCCTGCGACAGTTTATCTGCGGCCAGTTGTCTGCCACGGCTCAACGCCTTGGCGCTATCCAGATACCGTTGCTGCGCGGCTTTTTCCTGCAGCGCCACAGCGGCCAGATCGACTTCATCACCCAACTCATCGAGTCGGGTCACGACCTGCTGCAACACGTCGCTCAAGCGTTCCGGCAAGACGCGATATTTGCGCGCAATATCCATAACCTCATGAATACGCTGCTCTTTTTCAACAAGCTGCTGCGGATCGGCATCCAGACGCTGCTGATAGTGGCGCAAGCTGTACACAGTCTCCTGCAATTCCGCCTGCGCGGATTCCAGCAAGCGCAGCGGCTCACCCAGGCTTTCATCGTGCACGATGCCATCGCGTAAACGGGTCATCAGACCATTGATCTGTGCCAGGCAAGCGGAATCAGCCTCGCTCAGTATTTCAATGCCAAATGCGGCAGTTTCCAGCAAACTCGCCGCGTGAGCCAGACGCGCGTAATCCGCCTGCAAGGCCTCCCAGTCCGCTGCATTGAATGCCAGCGCCTCCAACTCCCCGCGCTGAAACAACAACAATTCGCGCTCGGCAGCAACCGCCTGTGAATTTTCGCCGATGGCTATCCGGCGGCGCATCAATGTCTGCCAGTCGCGGAAGCTTGCCGCAACTTCTGCGGAATTTTTCTGTAAACCGGCGTAATCATCCAGCAAGACGCGCTGCGCTTCCGGCTGCAGCAAGGATTGGTGCGCATGCTGACCATGAATATTGAGCAGCTGTTCGCCCACTTCGCGCATCTGCTGCAAGGTGGCACTGCGTCCGTTGATAAAGCCGCGCGAACGTCCTCCCGCATCCAGCAGGCGCCGCATCAGACACACGCCCTCATCCCCTTCCAGCGCTTGCGTCTTCAGCCAGACTTGCAAATGCGGCTGCGCGCTCACATCAAATTCCGCCGTAATTTCGGCACGCTCGCAACCGTTACGCACCATGGTTGCATCGCCCCGCTCGCCGAGCGCCAGCAACAACGCGTCGATCAGAATGGATTTCCCGGCACCTGTCTCGCCGGTCAGCGCGGTAAACCCGGCACGGAATTCCAACTCCAGGTTGGAGACGATGACAAAATCATTGATGCTTAAAAATTTCAGCATTTATGTGTTGGCCCGGATATTTCTCGCGCAGCGAGCTCCCGTCACTCTCGCCCGTTTGCGGGAGAGAGGCAGGAGAGAGGGAACGGACATGAGGGGTTTAATCATCGGCTGCTTTTCCATGTCCGTCAGAGGGATTGATTCCACTGCAACTTTTCGCGCAGCGTATGGTAGTAGCTGTGCCCTACCGGATGCAGCAGATGAGCGTGATCAGCATGACGGGTGACGATAATCTTGTCGTGCAACTGCATATCGAAACTGGTATGGCTGTCCAGGCGCACGCGAATGTCGTTGCAACGATGCATCAAAATCTCCAGGACTGCCGAGCCATTCACCACAATCGGCCGGTTGCTCAGCGTATGCGGGCAGATCGGCACCAGCTCCAGCACATCCAGTCCCGGATGCAGAATCGGGCCACCCGCCGACATCGCGTAGGCAGTCGAACCGGTAGGCGTGGAGACAATCAGTCCATCGGCACGCTGGTTGTACAGATATTCGCCGTCGATGCGCACCTCGAATTCGACCATGCTGCTGATCTGACTGCGGTGCACCACCACTTCATTGAAGGCCAGGCCGCTGAACACCTCAACATCACCCCTCAACACGCGCGCCGACAACAACAAGCGTCGCTCGGTGATGAACTTTCCATCCAGCATCGCGGCGATGCTCTCCAGCATATTTTCCAGCGTGAGATCGGTCAAAAAACCGAGTCTGCCCTGATTCACCCCGATCAGCGGCACATGATGCGGCGAGAAGGTGCGCGCGATGTTCAACATCGTGCCGTCACCCCCGATCACGATCGCCAAATCAGCCATCGCCGCCATTTCTTCCAGATTCATCGCGGGATAGGGATGGTCTTTGAGATGCTCGGCGGTCAGACTATCCACCACTACATGCAAACCCCGGGCCGTCAGAAATTCCGCCAGACGCAGCAAGGGGGCTGCCACTTCGGGCGACTTGTGCTTACCGATCAGCGCGACGTTTTTGCAGGAAAATTTCATGGGCGTGATTAAACCACATCGAACAGACAATGACAAAGCAGAGATTCAGGATTCAGGATCCAGGATTCAGGTGTCAGGAAAAAGTCAAAATCGATGCTGCGGTTTTTCCTGCATCCTGCATCCTGCCTTTTACTCCTCCAGCGCCATTTCCAGCTCCAGCCAATTCTCTTCCAGCTCGTCGACTTTGGCCTGCACGATTTCGCGGCGGGCATTGAGCTTCGCAATGAAATCAGCGCTGCACTCAGAATAGGTAGCCGGATCGCCCAACTGGCCGTTGATCCCGGCAAGTTCGGTCTGTGCCTTGTTTAGCTCGGTTTCCAGGCGGGTTCGCTTCGATTGCAGCGCCTTTTTATTCGGCTTTGCTGCTGCAGCTTGTGACGTTTTTTCGGGCTTGGCCTGCACGGTTTCGCGCGGGCGGCGTGACTCTATCCAGCTCTTGTAGTCTTCCAGATCGCCGTCAAACAGGCGCGCTTCCCCGTCGGCTACCAGCCACAATTCATCCGCCACCGCACGGATCAGACTACGGTCATGGGAGACGATCACCACCGCACCCTTGTATTCTTCCAGTGCCAGCGTAAGGGCATCGCGCATGTCCAGATCGAGGTGGTTGGTGGGCTCATCGAGCAGCAACAGATGGGGTTTTTGCCAGGCCAGCAGGGCGAGTGCCAGCCGGCTTTTCTCACCCCCTGAAAAGCTCGCTACAGGACGATCCTCAGCGTTGCCGGCAAGACCGAAGCGACCGAGGAAGGTGCGCAGCGCCAGCGTGGTTTCCTTCGGCGCGATTCGCTCCATGTGCTGCAATGGCGTGGCTGCGCTGTCGAGGTTTTCCAGCTGATGCTGGGCGAAGTAGCCGATACGAATGTCGGGGGTTACGTCCAGACGGCCTGTGGTGGGCTGAAGTTCACCCACCAGCAGTTTGATCAGCGTGGATTTTCCGGCGCCGTTGGGCCCCAGCAACGCGATACGCGCACCAGCCCGCAGCACCATGTTTAGGTTTTTAAAGAGGCTTTTCTCGCCATAGGCGAAACCCATGTTATCCAGGCGCATCAACAGATCCGGACTGCGTTCGGGCGCTTCGATCTCAAGCTCAAAATGTCCATCGGTAATGTGAACGGCGGCGATGCGCGTGAGCCGCTCCAGTGCCTTGACGCGGCTTTGCGCCTGCTTGGCCTTGGTCGCCTGTGCCCGAAAGCGGCGCACGAAGTCTTCCAGATGAGCGATCTTCAGCTGTTGCGTCTGGAACGCCTGATTCTGCTGTGAAATCTTCTCGGCACGGGCGCGCTCGAAATCGTCGTAGTTCCCTGCGTAGCTGTCGATGACGCAATCGTGGACATGGGCGATGCGGTTGACGGTGGCGTTGAGAAATTCCCGGTCATGCGAGACCAGCAGTATGCTGCCGGGATAGCGTGCCAGATACTGTTCAAGCCAGAGGATCGCTTCCAGATCGAGGTGATTGGTGGGTTCATCCAGCAGCAGCAGATCCGCCCTGTGCATCAGCGCGCGCGCCAGGTTCAGACGCATGCGCCAGCCGCCGGAAAAACTGTCCACCTGTCGATCCAGGCTGTCCGTCTCAAAACCCAGTCCGCTCAGCAGTTGCGCGGCGCGTGCCTTTGCACCGTAACCGTCGATAGCCTCGAAGTGCTGCTGGGCTTCAAACCACGCCGTGTCATGCGTCCCCTTAGCCAGAATTTTCTCCAGCTGTCGCAACTGTACATCGCCGTCGAGCACGAACTCCATGGCGCTCTGGTCTGAGTTGGCGATTTCCTGTTCGACATAAGCCATGGTCTTGCCGCTTTGCAGCGAAACTTCGCCGCTTTCAGGCTGGAGTTCGCCGCGTATCAGACGGAACAGGGTGGATTTGCCGCAGCCGTTTTTTCCGACCAGCCCGATGCGCTGATTGGCGAACGCCTGCAAATTCGCCTGCTGGAACAGCGGTGCGCCGCCCTGCAGGTAGGTCATGTTAAGTATATTGAGCATGCCAATATGATAGCAGGGAACCCATATAAATCCATTTTTGCGCGCGAATCACCGTGTTGCGTGCTCGCTCATTCCTGAGCGTAGCGGTCGTAGCTTTAGCTACGGGAACCGCGCGGCCTACTCCTTGCGGGTGCGCCTATCATATGTGGCTTCGGCATAAATATGCCTGTAAAGTCTTCGCCAAAACCTCCTGTTTTATAAAAACCGAAGGTTTTCTCGTCATTTTTTGCGCGACTCCTTGCGCTTTATCCCGAAAAAGTGGCTTTCTGAAGATTCCCAACAGCGTGATTCTGCATGCCCGGATTGAATTGCTCGAGACGCTCTCAAATTGATGCTTGCCGCCCGTACAAATTTTACGACGCCGGGTGCTTTCACCTTGCGCAGGGCGCAACAGGTCCTGTGCATTGCGCCACATTTTTGAGGCATCCGGCACAATACATTTAGCTATTAACGCCCTGCCAAAGATTCCGCCTTAGGTGATCTTTACCGCAGATTTGCATGCACTCCTGACTGACCGTCAATCCGTGCAGGTAGCCGCCGCTAATTTGCGCCTGTTGGCACATCATATTTTGCGCACTCTTACCGAGTAATTTCCCATCCCGCTTGCACGATTGTAGTGCCGCACCTGCACGAAGTAATCGCCGGCGATCAAATCTGCCGCAATGAGCGCGTTGGTACTGATACCGGAATCATCGTCTTCCGCGATCAGGGCCGTTTCACTGTTGGGGCCAAAGATTTTCATGACCACATCTGTCGGACCTTTAGTGTCAATAAGGTAACGTCCACCGACTTTGGCGGTGAAGCGGAAAATATCTTCTTCGCCCACCATGCCGATGGAGGCTTGCGTCCTTAACCGTGCATTGACTTTGAGTTCCTTCGCAACGGAAACCGGAGTAGCGGCTTTCGGGTACATCTTCGCTCCGGCGATGAATTCCTTGTCTATGCGTGAAAGAACATCGTTCTCCCTGGTGCCGATGCCGTTCAGTGTCCAGCTGGCAGGGAAGAAATAGAGCATGATGGACTCGGGGTCGAATGCAGTTCCTTTAATCTGGTCTGCGCTGTATTTGTTCAGGACGTTGTGGCGCGCCGTCTGCTCATCCCAAAAATTAGGTGATTTGGCCAATTCACTAATGACAACCTGCTCGTTCCACAGAATCCCCCCGGCAGGGTTCTGATGCTCGTGGGCAAGCCCGATGGCGTGACCGAATTCGTGAGCCGCCGTGCCGCCATCGAGGAAGCCCAGATTCATGGTGGGCGAATTCAAAGGAATGCCGCTGCAATCAGTGCCAATATAGGACCAGGCACCGTCATTAGGATCAAAGGCGATGCGAATATCCGCATCGGGAGCATTATTGAAATCAAACTTGATGTTGGCAACCTGCATCCACCAACCGGCCTGTTCACGCGCTTTGGCCTGTTCGGCGGGCGTGCCGCCCATGAATCGCACATGCAGCGTCGAACCGTTCAGCCACGTCTTGCCGATCGGCGCCATGGCACGCATGCGGCCCCCTGGTCCAGTTGACGTAGCCTGAAAGCGCATCATGTCACGAGGCAAAATACGATCAATACAAACTTTTGGTCTGTCAGTCATTTCAAGTTCCTCCCGTTTTAGTGGTTAATTTCACTCAAGGAATAACTGAGGACAACGGATTATTCCCCCCAAATTATTGAATCACACCGTACCTGCCAACAGACCGCCGGTCAATATGCCAAACGGCCTAGGTATTTCGGCCTATGGGAGCCGGTTAAAATTATTCGCGATGTTCCTGATTTGATGCTTGCCGCAAATAATAAACAACAGGCAGCCTGTCTGTCTCATCTCGCAACCATTTGAGTTGATTGATGCAATCACTATCCGAGAAAATTCGACAGCCGGCTATAATTACTTCAGCCCGACCAGTCTGCCCGGCGAAATCTGTCCTTCCCCCAACAGGCTGCACCACCCCCTCCCCGGTACTTACGAGCCAGACCGGGGCCAAAGATACGCTTAGCAACTAGCTTGAACTAACAGGAACATTATTGTTCGATGTTGGTGGTGTTTCAGGTGCAGGCGCGGCCGGACCCGATCGGCTTGGCAAAGCTTGTTGAACAGCATTCAATATCTCAGCTGTCTGACCCGGGGCTGCCGTTACCGCTGCATTCGTGATCGCATCCACCTGATCCGGGGCGGCAATTACCGCAGCCGTTGTTATAGCGACGGCCTGATCTGGAGCAGCCGTTATCGCAGCAGTCGTGATCGCAGCCGCCTGATCATGGGCTGTCGTTACCGCTGCAGTCGTGATCTCGGCAGCCTGATCCGGTGCTGCATTAACCGCTGCTGCTGTTACGGAAACAGCAGCTTGCGGCGCAAAACTGATAATACCCACTGTTACGACAGATGGCTGAATTCCGACTTGTATCATGGCCAGTGCCAAATCCGCCGGTGTTACCCCCGGAAACTTGGCGCTAATAGCCTGAGCTATCGCAGTCAATGCCTGTGCGGTCGGTGGAGGGGGAGCAGTACCCGCAACAGGAGTTGGAGCTGGGTTGTTGGATGGAATCGGGGTGGACTGCGTTTGCAGAAAAACAGTTTGCGACACTGAAGTTAACACTGGGGTTGCTGAAGGCGAAGCTACTAAACCGGTCTGCCCCGCATTAAACTGCCTCGCACTGTTTTCCGTTTGCATTATCACAGAACCTTGAGTCACCTGACCCAGCATGGCCTCGATTGCTGCCTGCAATTCCACCATAAAGTCGGTACCTCGAATCCCTATGGTCGCATTCGGTGTCGACAATTTAAAAGCTTGCTTGTTACGCTCACCAATCAGTCCGGTGACGGCACGCAAGCCGCCTTTCAACAACGAAAAGAAAATATTGCTGTTCTCAATACGTTCAGCATTGTAATAATATTTGTTTATCCGGAAAGAAGTATTAGACCTGAGAACAATTAACTGCCCATCTTCGAATTTCAGAACTGCGCGGCTCCGGTTTCCGGTTGTGACGATCGTATTATCGTCCAGTGGCATACTGTTGGTTGCCGGTTGGGGGACGCTGCCCGCCACTGCCACCTTCACATCCCCGGCATACTCATAGATATATCCACCTCTGGCCCATGCAGATGAAGTTGTACTTAATAAAATCATCAAGACCGATAATTTCAACATGTTCATTTCATGTCCTTCACCGTTCACCGGCTTTAAGCCTGGAGCTCCGGGCAAATCAGGGACCATAAATCAGAAGCAGACTCGAAATTAACAAGAAAATTTGCAGTAATTACACAGCCGGGTCAGACCTGTTTCGCCCCAAATCACTAGCTCGAACCCTACCCCTTCACAGACCATCGGTCAATATGCCAAAAAGCCTATGTATTCTGGCCTACTTGAACCGGAACCATACCCAAATCCTCGCTTCTTTCTCCCGAATTCGGAACCTGTTACTTCCATCGCGCCCTGCTCCATTCGCGCTGCCGGCTCTCATCGAGAAAAGTCCAGGCGACGATCCGGCTCTTCTTCTGTCCTTGCGCCATCTCTATCGTCCTGTAATCTGTCACACCCGCTTTTTTCAGCGCGCGATAAACGCCGGGCAGACTGGCCGACTTCGAGATCAGCGCAGTGAACCACATGCAATTTACCTCTGCACTCTCAACTATCATGCGGCACACGAAAGCCTCCTCACC
The DNA here is from genome assembly GCA_030645535.1 of Gallionella sp. Taxonomy (GTDB): domain Bacteria; phylum Pseudomonadota; class Gammaproteobacteria; order Burkholderiales; family Gallionellaceae; genus Gallionella. The sequence goes on from JAUSNM010000103.1 coordinate 28,525, forward strand.
GCCACGGCACCATAGCTCCGCGCCCTGCCCGCCAAAATTCAGCGCAGGTTTTCGCGCGACATCACGGCCAAGATTCTTCCACTTGCGCTGCGTGCCTAAATTGGCTTCAGCCAGCGACGCATGAAAAGGTGGGTTGCACAGCGTAAGGTCGAACACCTCATCAGGTCGCACAACACCCTTGAAGATATCCTGTGATGACGTTTGCACGCGCAACTCGATCGCTTCGCTCAATCCGCTGTTCGCATCCAGGATACGTTGCGCATTGGCTATGGCTTTTGGATCGATGTCGGAACCTGCGAACTGCCAGCCGTAAGAACGATGACCGATCAGCGGATAGATGCAGTTTGCACCGGTGCCGATGTCGAGCGCCCGTATTGATGCACCGGTTGGCACAACACCGCCATTGCTCTCAGCCAACAGATCGGCCAGGTAATGCAGATAATCAGCCCTGCCGGGAATGGGCGGGCACAAGTATTGCGCCGGTATATCCCATTCTTTAATGCCGTAACTGCTCATTAACAAGGCGCGGTTGAGCGCTTTGACGGCAGCCGGATCGGCGAAGTCGATGGACTCATCGCCATAGGCATTGGGCGACACGAATGCCGCCAGCTCGGGACTGGCTGCGATGAGCTGTTTGAAGTCATAACGACCACGATGCGGATTGCGCGGGTGCAGGCTGGTTTTTTCGACCGGTGCGGCATGGCCCTTCGCGGCATCAATTGATTTATTTTTCATGCTACATTATCCCATCTAAATCTTGCATCTGGTTTCCGACCGCGCTTCGAGACACTTGGTGCAGCCCTGCCCAAGTCTTCTGCATATCGAATTTTTGAAGCAGACCGTGGTTTCACCTTCTTCTTGCCTGGATACGGCAAAGCCGTATAATATGCGCCATGCACACATTTATTGAATTGCCCACCTTCACTCGCTATGCCGCTGATTATTTCAGCGAAATTGAGTTGACTGAATTACAGGTGGCGCTGTCAAAAAATCCAAATCAGGGCGACGTAGTTCCTGGCACGCGGGGTGTCCGAAAGGTGCGCTGGGCGCGTGCGGGCATGGGCAAGCGTGGCGGAGTGCGGGTACTGTACTACGTACAGGATACGCTTGGCCGCATCTGGTTACTGACTGTGTATGCCAAAAGTGCGCGCGAAAATATCGCCGCTTCCACCTTGAATGCTTTGCGGGAGATTGCCGATCATGCCGAAATTATCTGAAACCGAGTTGCTGGTGCGCGATGCCCAGCGTGATTTAAACGCCGAACTGCTTGAATCTGTCGAGCAAATGAAAGCAGGAAAGGTGGGACGGGTGTCAGTGGTGACGCGTGATGGTCGTGTCATTAATTCACCCGTAGCTAAGGCCCGTGTTATTTCCGGGCTGTCGCAGGCACAATTTGCTGCGTTGATGGGTGTTTCATTGCGTACGCTGCAGGAGTGGGAACAAGGTCGGCGTAAGCCATCCGGTGCTGCCCAAACACTGTTGCGTGTGGCAGAGACTCATCCAGAGGTACTGCGCGAACTCCTCGCGGCGTAATACTCAGGCTGCGTCATCCCGGAACCTGCCGGCATGCTCAGATACGCGTGACCGGCTTGTAGCCAGAGGTTTATGTCAACGGTGGAAAAATGAATAAACCAGTCGAGTCCGGCCCTGACGCCATTGAAAAGATCAGCAGATGAATACAGACGATACAAGCGATAGCCCAGTCATTACGTGCAGCACCTGCAAAGCCTGCTGCTGCCGGCTGGAGGTGATGTTGATGGGTGACGATGAAATACCAATCGAATTGACGGAACAGGACCGTTGGGGCGGATGGGTCATGGCGCGTCTGGACGACGGCTGGTGCGCGGCATTGGACAGAAAAACCATGCTGTGCACGATTTATGAGATCCGACCGATGATCTGCGGCGAATATCAGGCGGGCGACAGCGACTGCATGCAGCAACGACTGCTGCACCACATCGATTGAAATCTATGGCGTTCAGATTCATGCAGGAGACCGACCCCTGAATCGTGCGCTGAGGTTGGCTGGATGCGTGATTGCAAGACTTACCCATAACATCGCGCTAATACCTCATTCGATGAACAAGGTTTTCCATCTCTGACCACCATGATACCAAGGTGTCTATGGCGTCTCCTGGCAGTTCGGCAAGACTCTTCGGGTGACGAAACGACGTAAGTCCGTCTTCTATACCACCCGCGTAGAAGACGAGAGGGATACCGGAAATGTGTGCAGTATGATCACGCATTGCTTTTGCTTGGGCCAGCCAACTGGATGGATCAGTTTCAAGTTTGTATAGCTCGACCAGCTTCGGACTGACGCAGCCTTGTTTCTTGAGCGCAATCCGCATGTTACCGAGCGTGACAGACTCCAGCGAAAGGCCGCAACCCAAGTCCACGTTCAGTTCTTGAAACAATGCCGCATAACCACCAAACAGCTGCGCGAAAATCGCTTCTTGGTGTGCCCGTTCAAAATCGTGGCCTCGCCCAATCGGCTGCACTTTCAGTTCGTCGAGATGCACCTTCGCATAGCGCAACTTTGCATCCGTCCTGGACCTCAATACTTCATCAGCCATATTCGTGTGACCTAATATCGAACGAAGGAACGGTGCTTTTTTGCGCAGCACCGCTCGAAAGCGTGGTTAGCGTAATGGAGAAACATATGAATACTCAGAAGGAAGATCATCAAAATACAGAACGCGATGAGGAACTTCACGACCTGTTGCGAGATATATGATGGCTGCAAGGACAGGTGTGTCAATTGGAAGCGTCAGCAGCCAAACGCCTTCGGTGGGTCTTTTATGATCTCCGGGAGGCGGAGAAATGCCGGATACTTCGGCTAAAAATGCTGGCCACTGCCCCGTGGTGTTATTTATCTTTCCAAGTGGCTGCGATATTAAGACGACGGCAAAAGGCATGTGAACCTCCGGTGAATAGTGAAACGGCAAACCCTTACGTTAAGCAGTCACCCTCAAACCTGACAGCCAACACACTCGGCAATTTTGCAGACAGTCATCCAGAAGTTACCGGCGGCGTATATGCCGTCACGCAGAACCATACTCGCTCGCAGAGTGACGGTCTATATGCCAAACGGCCTATGTATTTAGGTCTACGAGAGCAAATTACGGCTCGGCAATCCACGCACCTGCCCTCTCCACAACCCACTGAGCGTAGCGGTCTGCGGGAACCGCAGAAAAACCTGTCCTGCCCCTGTTGGTCTCCGACAGATCCAAACAGGGCAGGCCGTCTGAGAAGTAATTTACCTGATCGGCTTGAAGGTCTCGCTCGTCCTGATTTCTCCAACGAACGGGACTTTCACTCTGGGGCTCTTCTTGACATTGGTTTCATAGAACAAGCTATATCCCTGCATCGCTTCAGGCGACATATCCTGTTTTGCGGGGCGGAAGCTCAACACGACACCGCCCTGATAAGGCGTTACGTGATGCGCCACTTCATTCCCAAGGCGGTCGACAACGGAAAATTTCCAGGCCGGATCGTAGCGATCAAGCCATATCTCCCACCAGGGAGGGCATTTCGGCTTGCAAACGGCCTGCCATTGTTTGAGCTTGCCGAAATCGATCTTGCCGCAATAAAACGGAGAAAGTGTGCACAGAATGCTCGTCTTGGTGACACGGACACGCCAGACCCCCCGCCCTTGCGTGCCGACGTACAGTGTCAGCCCGGGCAGATCATGATCAAAATGAACATAGCGTGGTCGCGGGATGTGCGGATCCTTGGCGGTAGGATTGATCGGATTCGATACCCGCCTCCATGTGGTGCCGCCATTGCGCGACAGGAACAAGCCCGCATCGGCGGCTCCCGCCACCATGTTCTGGCCTTCGTTGGGATCAATCGCCACCATGGTAGGTTGCGGATAGCCGTTAAAACCGGTAAAGGCCGTCGCGCCGCGCGTGGTGCGATAGCGGAATACGCCGCTAGCAGTCATCAGATCATCGAGTTGCGGCATTGCATTCCAGGTCACCCCGGCATCGGTGGTCATGCGCATCACCGGCCCCGCAGCCTCCAGATGGGAAGCCAGAATCCGCTCCGGCAGGTTGGAATCGACCGCATACACACCGACATTGACCGTGTTGGGCACCTGCTCCCACGCGCCTGCGGCACCGGTTCCGTTGTGACGCCAGAGACTGCCTGCGGTATCGCCGCTGCAGCCACCCCGCTTCACGAATACATGCACATCGGCACCGCTGCGCGCGATCTGAACGCCACATGCATCGTTGGGCGATCCGGCCCCCACCAGCGACCAGGCCGGCGCCGCCGCATTAGCGTTTGTCGTCGCGTACACACCGCTATTAGTCAGCACGATGTAGCTATTGGCGCCGAAATTGGCGATGGATGGCAATTGCTGGAACGACCGCAGATTTCCGGGAGGTGCCGCGATCTCGGTGCTGGGCGCGTTGAGTCCGGGAGCGCTGCGGAACAACCTTGTCGAGGGAGCCACGTTGTAACAGCAGATCGTGGTCAGCGCCTGGGTACTTTCCCCCGTGGCCGCGAAGCTGTCACAACAGCGTTCGTTATTCCAGGTCGGTTTATTGACTCCCGCATTGGTCGTGCCGAAGCTGCCGTTGTCCTGGTTGCCTTGATAGAGATGCTCGGCATCCTGGCCGGCTGCTGAGACACCGGTCATGGCGAAATTCCACAGGGCAGTGGGTGTCACACTGGGTTGTTCCCAGGTCGGCGTGTGACACGCCGGGCTGTTGATCGTCGTGTTGCGGAATACGCCGCCATCCGAGGAAAAAATGCGCGGACAATGATTGTTAGCCATCTGCGTATCGAACACGATCGCGCCGCTGTCATCGTGTGCACCTGCCGTTCGGGTAAATGGCCCGGCCCATGCTCCAGACGCATTACAACGTGCGTTGCCTCCCGCCGCCGGTGCTGCAGGCGTGGTGCAACTGGCGCGCCACAGTCTCACGTCACCAAACCACAGATCGTAGGCGTTGCCGGTGCGATCATTGGTTTCGACGAACGGAATGCGCCCCTGCGCGCCGGGGTTTGCATAAGTGACGGGCCAAGTCTGGCCGCCATCGTCGCTCTCGAAGATGCTGGTACCGACCACGGCGAACAGGACATGCGCCTCGTCCGGAGAAGCCGCTATCGAACAACGACCAGCGGGTAGCGGTGAACTGACCGCCGTGGTCCAGTTGTTGCCGCCATCGGTCGAGCGGTAATGACCGTCATCGCCGCAAATATCGATGGTTCCGCCGTGATGCACCACCACGTCCCATACGTTCCGAGCCGCACCGACGCCGGTCGGGTTGACATAGTCCCAGTTCGCGCCGCTGTCCGTGCTCCGCGCCAGGCCACAATTAGTGCCGATATAGACATGCGCGGCGTTATCCGGATCGATGGCAATGCCGAATGCAGCAGGTTCATCACGGCGCGTTGCATTCTCGCAGAAACCCTCCAATGGCACTGCAGTCGCGGGTTTGTTCCAGGTTACCCCGGCATCCAAGCTGACATTGATGCCGGCGATGCTGTTGACGCGGCCATCGTAGAATGAAGTGGCATAGACGCGGCTGGTATTAGCGGGATCAACTTCGACATCCCATGCGACAGTCGGCACATGGGCCGGCAAATGTGCCCAGGTCTGCCCCGCATCCCGGCTCTTGAACAAACCACCCCACTCGCTGGCCGCATAATAGGTTTTATTATCCCCGGGCACCGACGCAAGGCCATTGACCCGCCCGCCGGTAGCGCCATCTGAATCGATGGCATCCAGGGAGGAATTTGTCGGGCTGATGTTGCTTGCCAAAATCTTGGTCTTGGTGAAGATAGGGATGGGCCCCGCCTGGCAGATTGCAGGCAACAGCAAGCCAAGCATGGCACTTACGAGAATGCGTTTCATGGCTTGCTCCCTTCTTTCATGTCGGCCGGACAAACCGGCGCTTCACAGGCAACCTCCTGGTCACCTTGGCCTGCATTACCTAGCCGAAAGCGGTAGAGCAGCCCAGGTTCAAGGTTCTCGATTTCTATCTGCTGCCTTGTCTTGCCGCCTGAAGCCTCAGCGACGGCACGGCTTTTCTCGGAAACATGCAATTTCAGATCGTAAGCCCGCGTCGTGCGCCCTTCGCTTTTTACATCCCGACTGGCGCCCGCTTTTGCCTTTGGTACACCGCCCTCACCGATTACGCCGAACGACTGATACAAACCGCTCTTAAAACCACCGTGAAACACGCTGACATCCAGTGTCGGCTGCACCCGTGTAGCAGATGCGCCCGGAGGACTGAACCAGCTCAACTCGGCGATACCGGTGCGCAGCCTGGTGTCGCTGCATCGTACCTGGCATGTCATGCTGGATTGCTCAGCGTGCGCCGAGCATATCAACAGCCCGCTTATGGCGATGATGCCGTGCAATTTCAATAAACGTTGGAACATGGTCATACCTCCTGTCAATTCAACTTCGATTAAATCATCAACACGTAAATGCGACGTGAGCGGACTATTCGTCGCAGACCTGAAAACCGGAAATAAATGCAGCCCGCGGGGATAACTTCACGCGGAACCATACTCGCTCGCAGAGTGACGGGCAATATGCCAAACGGCCTATGTATTTTGGCCTATGGGAGCAGACTAAGGATCGAGAACTGAGGATTGAGGACTGAGGACCTGGATCGAGGAAAGCCAGTCATAGAGGCACACGGCGTTGCCGCACTGACAAAGATTCCGCTTTACGCAGATTCACTATGAGTACCGCCATTTCCCCTGAGCGCCGCCGAAGATAGTTCGCAAACAACGGTGTAGTTGGGCGAAAACGTGTTGCGATACGCAGCATTACAACTGTTTCGGCGAATCAAATAACACGTTGGATGGCTGAGCCAACACTGTTTGAGCTCCGCAGTTGGGGCGCGAAGTGTGCGCCCCACCAGGGCGAGTTGCACAGCCTCGCTTGTTTGCGGACTATCGAGGGAACGCCGCAGGCGCGGCAAACCGGGGTCGCCTTTTCTTGGCCGCGGGGCTACACCCGCCCCCTCGCCACCCTCTCCCGAGCCCTCTCCCGCCGACGGGAGAGGGGGATTATTCTTCCCTTACCTTGAACCACGCTGCATACAGCGCGGGCAGAAACAGACAGGTCAGCATGGTCGCGACCACCAGTCCGCCCATGATGGTGACCGCCATCGGCCCCCAGAACACCTGGCGGGTAAGCGGGATCATCGCCAGGATCGCCGCGGCTGCGGTCAGCATGATCGGGCGGAAGCGCCGTACGGTGGAACTGATGATGGATTCCCAGCGGGTTTTGCCCTCCTCCTCGTCCTGACGGATCTGATCCACCAGTATCACCGAGTTGCGCATGATCATCCCGGCCAGCGCGATAAAGCCGAGATTAGCGACGAAGCCGAACGGCACCTGGAAAATCAGCAACGCACCCGTCACGCCGATCAAGCCCAACGGGGCGGTGAGCAGCACGATGATGGTGCGACTGATACTTTGCAACTGCATCATCAGCAGGGTGATCACGCCGACCAGCATCAGCGGCATCACCGCCATGATCGCCTTCTGTCCCTTGGCTGACTCCTCGACGCTGCCACCCATCTCGATATGAAAGCCTGCCGGAAGTTTGGCGCGCAGCGTTTCAAGCTGCGCATTCAGCTCATTGGATGCGGTTGCAGGCTGGGTCTTATCGCTCATATCGGCCAGTACCGTCATGGTAGGCAGCCGGTTGCGCCGCCAGATGACGGCTTCTTCCAGCACAGGAACCAGACGTGCAACTTGCGCCAGCGGCACGTGACGACCATTCTCCAGCGGAATATCCAGACCTGCCAGGCGGTCCAGCGAACGTGCATCACCCGCAATGCCGCCGCGCCACACCACGTCGATCAGCTGGTCATCCTCACGATATTGCGTCAGGGCCACGCCGTTCAGCCAGCCTTGCATCGCCTGCGCGATGTCACGACTGGAAGTACCAAGCGCGCGCGCCTTGTCCTGATCCACTGCGATGTGCACGCTTTTGACTTTTTCATTCCAGTCGAAACTGACATCCTGCAAATGCGAATTGGCGCGCATCAAGATTGAGACCTGATCGGCGATGATACGCACCTGCTCGACGTCCGCTCCGCTGACGCGGAACTGCACCGGATAGCCTACCGGAGGACCATTTTCCAGTCTCACCACATGCGGATGGATATGACTGAAACCGCCCGCGGCAGAGGTAAAGATTTGCTCCAGGCGCAGCTTGAGTTCCTCGCGCGCCTTGAAGTCTTTGGTTAAAATCACGCACTGTGCGTAGTTATCGCTGAACAACTTCACATCCAGCGACAAAAAGAAGCGCGGCGCACTGTTGCCGACGTAGCACGAATAAGTGGCAACAGCAGGATCGTCCTTGAGCAGGGCTTCAATACGCATAGTCTCGCGCTCGGTGGCTTTGAGCGAAGCGCCTTGTGGCAGCCAGATATCCACCATCAATTCCAGCCGGCTGGAGGACGGGAAAAACTGCTTTTGCACACCCGCACTGAACGCTGCGATGGACAAAACGAACAGCAGCAGCGTCGCTGCGATCACTTTCCAGCGATTGCGCAGGCACCATACCAGCAGAGCACGAAAGCGCCGATAAAACGGTGTGTCGTAGATGTCTTCGCCGTGCTTCTGGGCTTTTGCGATCAGCTTTGCAGGATTGAGCAATTTAAAACCCAGATAAGGCGTGAACACGACCGCGACCAGCCACGACACCAGCAGCGCGATGGTCACCACAGCAAAGATCGAAAAAGTGTATTCGCTGGCGGCCGATTTGGAAAATCCCACCGGCGTGAAAGCTGCGGCCGTTATCAGCGTGCCGGTCAGCATCGGAAAAGCCGTCGAGGTATAGGCGAAGGTCGCCGCCTGAAAGCGATCCCAGCCCTGCTCCATTTTTACCACCATCATTTCCACGGCGATGATCGCATCATCGACCAGCAAACCCAGCGCAATGACCAGCGCGCCCAGCGAGATGCGCTGCAAGTCGATGCCGAACACCTTCATCATGAAAAACGTGATCGCCAGCACCAGCGGGATAGACAAGGCCACCACCGTGCCGGTGCGCCAGCCCAGGCTCAGGAACGACACCGCCAGCACGATCAGAATCGCCTCGGCCAGCGAATCCTGAAACAGAGAAACCGAGCCTTTGACCACGTCAGGCTGATCGGCGACCACATGCACTTCAACGCCCACGGGCAGGGCTACTTTAATCGATTTCATCGCGGCATCCAGATTTTCACCCAGCTGTATGACGTTACCGCCCTTGTCCATGATGACACCGATACCGATGGCAGGCACACCGCCCACCCGCATCTGTGGCCTCGGCGGATCGCTCAAGCCGCGCGAGACTTTCACGATATCGCCCAGCCGCATGTGCTGCCCGTTCACCAGCAGATCGGTATTGCGGATGCGTTCGATGCTGTCGAAACCACCGGTCACGCGCAACCAGATGCGGTCGCTGCTGGTATCGACAAACCCGGAAGGGACCAGCGCATTCTGCTGTTGCAGCGCCGCACCTATCTGCGCGGGTGTGATGCCGAAACCAGCCAGACGCGCAGGGGTGGCATCCAGATAAATTTTTTCGTCCTGCACACCGATCAGTTCGACGCGTTTGACGTCCGGCACGCGTTTTAGATCAAGAGCCACCAGATCCGCATAACGGCGCAAAGCTGCCAGATCAAAGCCATCGCCGGTCAGGGCGAAGATGTTGATTTGCACATCGCCGAATTCATCATTGGGGAACGGCCCCTGTACGCCGGCCGGCAAGGTGTGCCTGATATCATCCAGTTTCTTGCGCACCTGCCGCCAGGCTTCAGGCACTTCCTGCTTGGGCGTGTAATCCTTGAGCACCACGAACACCATGGACTCACCGGGTTTTGACGCCGAGCGCAGCACATCCACCCAGGGCGTTTCCTGCAACTTCTTCTCAATCCGCTCGGTGAGTTCGCGTTCCACTTCCTGCGTGGCAGCACCCGGCCACAGCGTGCGCACCGCCATCACCTTGAAGGTAAAATCGGGATCTTCGGCACGGCCCAGATTGAAATAAGAAATCACCCCCGCCGCTGTCAGCACGATGATCAGAAACAGCACCATTTGCTGATGCGTCAGCGCCCAACTGGACAGGTTCGGCCCTTTCATGGCGCGCTGCCGTTGACGGATTCAATAAGCTGGATTTTTTCACCTGCTGACAGGCGATGTACACCGGCACTGACAATGCGCTCACCGGTAATCAGGCCGCTGGCGATCACGGCACCATTATCACGCCAGGCCTTTATTTCTACCTGCCGCAGACTGACGCTGTGATCCGCCGCCACGACCCATACCGCCGTCTGGCGGCCCTGCTGATAAATGGCCGAGATTGGAATCAACAACTCAGCCTTCGAACCTTGCGAACTGTTGAAACGCACACGTGCGGTCATACCCAGTGCCATCTGTCTACCCGAAATATGGCCGGCCTCCGCACTGAACGCCACGCGCGCAGGATAGGTGCGACTGGCAGGATCGGCGGATGACGACAGTTCGCGCAAGCGTCCGGTCATGGGCGAACCATCATCCGTCAGCACGACGACTTCCGCCGCATCGCCCACGCGACGCATGGCGAACTGCGCTTCAGGTATCTCGATCGCCACCTCCAGCTCCCCCGATTCTGCAAGACGTAACACTGCCTGCCCTGCGCTTACCACCTGCCCTGCTTCTGCGAGCGTCGCAGTGACCAGGCCGTCATGCCCGGCACGCAACGTGGTGTAATCCGACTGATTGCGCGTCAATCCAGCTTGCGCAGCTGCAGATTGGAGCGTGGCTTCTTTGGCATCCAGCGCGGACTGACTGACGAAGCCCTTACTGCGCAACTCGCGATACCGCATCGCATCGTTCTCGGCCAGCTTGAATTGCGCCTGGGCAGCACCCGTTTGCAGGCTCGCGTCTGCCGGATCAAGGCGAGCCAGCACCTGCCCGGCTTTTACTTGCATACCCGCCTCCACAAGCCGTTCGATGATCTTGCCGCCTGTGCGAAAACCTAAAGCAACCTCATGGCGTGCGCGAACTTCGCCGCTATACACGCTGCTGTCTTCCCCGGCCAGCGCTCCCACCACCTGAGTCAATGCGGGCCGCACAGTCTTGACGGGTGGAGGTGATTCCTTGCTGCAAGCTGAGAGGGTGACGGCCAGTGAGACGAATAACAGAATGGATTTCATCGTGTATCAGGCTTTGCTTAATGAGGTGTGCAATGTAGTTTTCAAACGGCTGTTTGTCAAACCAAAGAGAGTAAGGGAGAAGGGGGAAGAGGGAAGGAAATAAAAAAGCCGGCCACATGTCTGCACCGGCTTTTTTACCGGGTCACAGTTTGATCAGAACTTGTAAACAGCACCGACAGTCATGACGTTGGCGTCAGCGGACGAAGAAATCAGGTTGAACTTTTTAGCTCACAAGTATTCTGACACCAAACTTGCATGGCAAACATGCTTGTTGGCATGTAAAATCAGCGGACGCCTGTCTTTGGTTTCCTCCAAGCTTAGAACGAATGGCAGAAATTCATAATCAATGATAAAAATTATCGATCACAACATCAGGACTCGCCCTTACACCGTGCATTTTTCCGGGCGGGATGCTGCGGACAGAGCCGAGATTGAGCAATTTATCGCTGCGGTTTTTTTTCAGGTATGCGGTGCAAAAGTCCACTTGTTCCTGCCCACCTTGCTGAGCCTGCGCGATCTGGATGGCAAGCTGATTGCGGCCTGCGGCATACGCAACGCAGGAGCTGAGCGCCTCTATCTGGAAAACTACCTGGATCAACCTGTTGAGCAGGTGCTCTCAGAGCGGGTAGGCTCGACCGTTTTGCGCAGCGACATTGTTGAAATAGGCAATTATTCAGTCGCCGAGTTGGGCGTATCCCGGAAGTTGAGCGCTGCCATTTTTGACCAGTTGCATGCCACTTCCAAACAATGGGCGGTTTTTACCGCGGTGCAAGTAGTGCGTAATGCCTTGCTCAAATTGGATATCATTCCGGAAATACTCTGTGATGCAGATATCAAACATCTTCCACTGGCAGAACAATCCGAGTGGGGCAGTTATTATGAGCAAAATCCGCAAGTCATGGCGATACGGCGCATGGAACGTCGCCGTAAAAGCCGTGACAGCGCATCATAAGGAGTAAAAGACATGCAGCCTTCCATCATTGCGGCACTCGACCTGCAGTGCGAAAAACAGCCCGACGCGCTGGCATTAGTTGGCGAACAGCATGTACTCAGCTATCAGGGCTTACGCGCTGCAATCGAACAAATCAGCGCGCAGCTGGGCGCCATGCCGGCCAAAACGATGGGGCTGGCACTCGATAACTCGCCATTGTGGGTCGTGTTCGATCTGGCAGGCTTAGCTTCCGACAAAGTCATCATTCCCTTGCCGTTTTTTTTCTCAGACGAACAAGTCGCACACAGCATAAGGGATGCCGGCATTACCTGCGTGCTCACCGACCAACCCGATCTGTATCAAAAAATTCTGGCGGCCTCAGGCATCGAAACAGAGGCTACCTTCACGCATATCATCAACGATCAACAAATCAGCGAGATTCGCCTCGCCAACATCCCCGCGAAGGAATTACCGGCAGGCACGGTCAAAGTCACTTACACCTCCGGCACGACCGGGCACCCCAAAGGCGTGTGCTTAAGCGGCGAGGCGCTATACAAGGTGGCAACCTCATTGCTGGCAGTCACAAGGGGAAAACCGGGCGACAGGCATGTCAGCATTCTGCCGCTGTCGACCTTGCTGGAAAATCTGGCCGGCGTATATGTGCCGCTGCTGGCGGGGGCCACCTGCCATTTGCTGCCGCAGGCTACCGTGGGACTTTCCGGCTCCAGCGGCCTGGATGTACAAAAAATGCTGGGCACGCTGATCAAATATCATGCCACCACTACGATTCTGACCCCGCAATTACTGCACGCAGCAGTAGCTGCGATTGAAGCCGGCCATCCAAAACCTGAAGCATTGCGCTTCGTTGCGATCGGCGGTGCAACTGTTTCCGAGCGTTTGCTGCAACGCGCACAAAATCTCGGTATCCCGGCCTTTGAAGGCTACGGCTTGTCCGAATGTGCGTCGGTGGTGTCGCTCAACACCGAGAACAACCGCTGTATTGGCAGTGTAGGCAAACCCCTGCCGCACACACAGCTTAAATTCAACGAGGACGGCGAAATTTTAGTCGCAGGTTCCACACTGCTGGGTTACACCGGTGGCGAACCCGTGCCGGCGGGTGCCTATTGGCCGACCGGCGACATCGGTTTCCTGGACGAAAACGGCTTTTTACACTTAACAGGCCGCAAGAAAAACATTTTCATCACCTCATTCGGGCGCAATGTATCGCCGGAATGGGTGGAACGCGAACTGACCCTGCATCCGGCCATCGCACAGGCAGCGGTGTTCGGTGAGGCACGTCCGTGGAATGTAGCCGTGATCGTGCCGCGCGGCAACGCCGCGGAAGCGGCAGTCAACCAGGCTATCGAGGAAGCAAACCTGGTTCTGCCCGACTATGCTCAGGTAAAATGCTGGTTGCCGGCAGCAACGCCGTTTCTGCCGCAAAATGGCCAGCTGACCGCCAATGGCCGATTGAAACGCGAGGCGATCCAGGCGCAATACCAGACAGCCATCGAAAAACTTTATCCCTAATATTCAAATAATTGCATAGAGGAAATCCCATGACCATTTATCAGCAACTGCTGGATGCTACAGATACCGAACGCCGCGAATTACAGAGCCTGCCTATCATACGTGCAGCCGCGATGGGGAACGTCAGCCTTGAAGCCTATATCGCCTTCCTGACCGAGGCCTACCATCACGTCAAGCACACTACCCCGCTGCTGATGTCATGCGGCGGACGATTGCCCGGAAAATATGAGTGGCTGAGAACCGCCGTCGCCGAATATATAGAGGAAGAAGTCGGGCATCAGGAATGGATCCTGGGCGACATCAAGGCTTGCGGCGGTGATGCGGAAGCAGTCCGCACAGGGATGCCGCGCACGGCCACCGAACTGATGGTGTCCTACGCTTACGACACCATCGCGCGCGTCAATCCGGTCGGCTTCTTCGGCATGGTTTTAGTGCTGGAAGGCACCAGTGTCGCGCTGGCAACCCATGCCGGCAAGACATTGCAACAAAGTCTGGGCCTGGGATCAGATGCGTTTTCCTACCTGACTTCGCACGGTTCACTGGATGTGGGCCATGTGGATTTCTATGAGTCGCTGATCAATAAAGTTGAAGACCCCGCCGATCAGGCTTGCCTGATCCATTGCGCCCGGATGTTTTATAAGTTGTATGGCGACATCTTCCGCGATCTGGGAAAACGCTTTTTGACTGAGGAGACGATATGAATCTGTCCGGCAAACGCATCATTCTGACCGGTGCCGGAGGAGGCATCGGTTATCGTCTGGCCTTATTGTTAGCCAAAAAAGGCGCACGTCTGGCGCTTGTGGAACGCAATGCGCCGCGCCTGGCGGAAATTTGCGAACAGATCAATCAAAGCGGCGGCACAGCTACCGCCATCGCAATCGATCTGACCAGTGAGGGTGCCGCAGACCAGGTGGTCGCCAGCGCCTTGCAAGCCCTGGGGGGCCTCGACATCGTCATCAATAACGCCGGCCTTATGGACTTCACGCTGTATGAACGCCAGGCACCTGAACGCATAGACCAGGTCATCAACGTCAATGTGATTGCACCGATGCTGCTGGTGCGCGCAGCCCTCCCTCACTTGCTGGCACAGAACAGCGGGCGCATCGTCAACATCGGTTCCGCATTCGGCTCAATCGGCTTTGCGCATTTCGCCACCTATTGCGCCAGCAAATTCGCCATGCGCGGGTTTTCCGAAGCGTTGCGGCGCGAACTGGTGGACAGCAAAGTCGGGGTGAGCTATGTTTCACCGCGTGCCGCCAAGACACCGCTCAACGATGAAATCACCACGCAGATGCTGATTGAAACCCGTACCAACATGGACGAGCCGGACTATGTCGCCGAACAGATCGTACTGGCCGTTGAGCGCGAAGCTGCCGAATATTTCATCGGCCAACCGGAATCGTTCTTTGCCAGGTTGAATGGCATGTTCCCGCGTCTGGTTGACAGCGGACTATTGAAAAACACGCGTATTGCCCGCAAGTACGCGCAATCCATTAAGCCCAAGAACTAAACCACCCTTCAACTTTACGGAAAAGACTGCCATGAAAAAATACGCATACCTGCTCGCCTTAGCCTTCAGCCTCAACACGGCATACGCCGCTACTCCGCTGGATGCCTCTATCGCCCAGTTGCAACATGAATGGGCGACAGCCAACTACCAGACTCCCGAAAAAGAACGGGAAGCGGCGCTCAAAAAGCTTTCCGAACAAGCGCATCAGGTATCTGCTGCCAATCCGGGACATGCAGAGCCGCTGATCTGGGAAGGCATCATCACCAGCACCCTTGCCAAGTATCAGTCCAAACTTGCGGCCGGCAGCACAGCAAAGGCTGCGCGCGACTTGCTGCTGGCTGCGGAGAAAATTGACGCTAATGCACTGGAAGGCTCCGCGCTGACATCGCTCGGCAGCCTGTATTACAAGGTGCCGCGCTTCATTTCTTTCGGGGATCACGATAAGGCACGCGAATATCTGGAGCGCGCGCTGAAGGTCAACCCGAACGGAATCGACCAAAATTATTTCTATGCCGACTTCCTGCTGGAAGAAGGTGAATATGCCAAGTCGCTCGAATACTTCAAGAAAGCCCTGAACGCCCCTGCCCGCCCGGGTCGTGAAGATGCCGATGCCGGCCGCCATGCGGATATCAATGCCGGAATCAAGAAGGCCGAGAAAAAGCTTTAACTCGCATAATCATACCCCTCAATCCGTTCGCCCTGAGCCTGTCGAAGGGCCGTTCATGCTTCGACAAGCTCTGCTGAAACAGTAGTGACTAAGCAATCAAAAATGATTGCAAAGTCACTACTTAACCACGAACGGTCTTTTCGGCTGATTCCACCCGATGAACTATCCGGGTTTTACATAAGACAATATGGCCTACCAGACTGAACCCGAATTCACCCACGGCACCCCGCAAAAAACCGGCATTCTGCTGGTCAATCTGGGCACGCCGGATGCGCCTACCGCACAAGCCGTACGCCCTTACCTCAAGCAGTTTTTGGGCGACCCGCGCGTGGTGGAAATCCCCAAAGCTATCTGGTGGCTGATACTCAACGGCATCATCCTCAACGTGCGCCCGAAGAAATCCGCCGCAAAATATGCCAGCGTCTGGCTGGATGAGGGCTCGCCGCTGGGCGTCTATACCGCGAAACAAGCGATGCTGCTTAAAGGCTACCTGGGCGAGCGCACCCGGGCCCCGTTGGTGGTGGATTACGCGATGACCTACGGCAGCCCGTCCATCCCTGACGTACTGCGCCGACTCAAGCAACAGAACTGCCAGCGCATTCTGATCGTGCCGATGTATCCGCAATATGCTGCCAGCGCGACCGCCCCGGTGTTTGACCAGGTATTCAGTGAGCTGCAACAGATGCGCAATATGCCGGCACTTCGTACCATCAAGAACTTCCACGACGACAAAGGCTATATCGGGGCACTTGCAGCCAACGTTGACGACTACTGGATGAAACATGGCCGTCCGGAAAAATTGGTGATGAGTTTCCACGGCGTGCCGCAATACACGCTCGACAAGGGCGATCCGTATCACTGCGAATGCCACAAGACCGGACGCCTGCTGGCTGAGGCGCTGGGATTGAAGCCTGAACAATACACAGTCAGCTTTCAGTCGCGCTTCGGCCGCGCCGAATGGATCAAACCCTACACCACGGCTACGCTCAAAGAACTGGGAAAACAAAAAATCCGGCGCGTGGACGTAGTCTGCCCGGGCTTTGTCGCGGACTGTCTGGAAACACTGGAAGAAATTGCGATGGAAGGACGCGAGGATTTTCAGCACGCAGGTGGCGGCGAATACCACTACATTCCCTGCCTCAATGACAGGAATGACTGGATACACGCGCTGACAGATCTGGTGATGAACAACCTGCAAGGCTGGCTATCCGTGCCTGATGCCACTGAGCTGGAACAAGGCCGACTGCGCGCGCTGGCAATGGGCACGAAACAATAAAGTTTGCGGTTAACCGTAAACTGAAAACCGGATTTACGTTATTCGCTGCGCACCAGCAGCACAGGAACTGATGCGCCGCGCACCACACCTTCGGCGACACTGCCAAACAGCAGGTGATTGAATCCGGAACGGCCGTGTGTGCCTATCACGATCAAATCGGCCGACCAGCTGATGACCTCGGCATCGATCACGCGCGCGATACGCTCTCCATTGGCTTCCAGCAGCGAAGTGTCAACCGTGATGTCGGCTTGTCTTGCGATTTCGCAAGCTTTAGCCAGCGCACGTTCGCCGATTTTCCGGGTCAGCTCACGCAATTCCGCGTAGTCCACGTAGCCTTCCGTGTCGAGGAATTGCAGATCATCGACCACATGCACCAGGCGCAACAACGCGGGCTGCGTATCAATCAATTTGATGGCCTCCTGCAATGCTCTGTCTGAAGTGCTGCTACCGTCGATCGGAACCAGGATGCGTTTATACATGACCATCTCCGTTTAAATAGCCGTGGTTAAAGTAAAAATTATACGTCTCCTGAGACGTCAGCCGGCTCAGGATTATATAACTTGAAGTTGTTTCTGCCGCTTGATTTGGCCAGATACATGGCCTGATC
Source organism: Gallionella sp. (assembly GCA_030645535.1). GTDB lineage: Bacteria > Pseudomonadota > Gammaproteobacteria > Burkholderiales > Gallionellaceae > Gallionella. The sequence continues at coordinate 46,205 of JAUSNM010000103.1, forward strand.
GGCACAATGCGTCAGCATTTCGTCATCAGCCGCATCATCAGGGTAGATGGCCACCCCGATACTGAAACTGACAATTTTTTCTACCTCGCCCATTTGATGTGCAACGGACATCGCGACCATGATCTTCTGCGCGACCCGCTCAATATCCTCAGCCGAACTGATCTCTTCCAGCAGGATCATGAACTCGTCGCCGCCTTGCCGGCAAACCGTATCTGATTGGCGCACACAGGATAACAACCGCTCGGCAACTGATTGCAACAACTGATCACCGGCCAGGTGTCCCAGCGTATCGTTGATGGATTTGAATTTATCCAGATCAAGAAACATCAGGCCTACTTTGCTCTTGCTGCGGGAGGCTACCAGCAAGGCGTGCTTCATACGGTCGCCAAACAGCGCGCGATTGGGTAGTCTGGTCAATATATCGTAATGTGCCAGAAACTCGATGCGGCGCTGCGCTTCCTTGCGTGCGGTGATATCCGAAAACGAAGAGATGTAATTAATGACCTGGCCCTTGAAGTTCTTGACCGCGCCGATCGACAACCATTCCGGAAAAATATCGCCGTTCTTGCGCCTGTTCCAGATTTCGCCTTGCCACTGCCCTGACGCCTCAATCGCTGCCCACATCAATCGATAAAAATCTTTCGATTGCCTGCCGGAACTGAGCAGAGCGGGGTCTTTACCCACCACATCGGCAGAACTATATTGAGTGATCAGCTCGAACGCGGGATTGACCATCAGGATGCGCCTGTCGGCATCGGTGATAATGATCGCCTCGCCACTGTTCTCAAACATCTTGGCGAACAGCTCCAGGCGTTCATTGGCCCGTTCAAGACTTGAAAGCAGGGCATTGAAGGTGCGTGCCATTTCTCCAATATCGGGATTCTGTTCATCCACATCGGCGCGTTTGGACAGGTCGTTATTGCGCTGAATCTCTGACATCGTCAGTTGCAATTTTTTCACCGGAAGTGCGATATTCCTGGTAAGCAACTTGCGCACCACAAAATAAATCAGCAATGACAGAAATATCTGAATTACAACATGCCCGACCCATAAATTTAATTTGATATCGGTCAGATTCGCCATATCCTGACTCAGATCAATATTGACGCTGGCCACGCCATTGACACTGCCCTCGGCTGCCTCGTGACAAGACAAACAGTTGGTACCGCGAAAATTTTGTTTGGCGATAAAGGGTACAACCACCCGCAACTCCGGCGGGCGACCCGTCTCTTCGAGACGCTTGAAAGCAGACTTTCCAGTGGCGAGCGCCGTGCGATCCATCTCGTCCTGCGCCTGTTCTTCCGGCAAACCCGGCCCGTACTGCGCAACCACAGAAAGTCCGCGCACGATGCGCAAATCGCTCACGCCATCGGAATGGCGCATTTTCTCCAGCAGCAGCTTGCGGTTGGCCGGATCGGACGCCATGCCCGTCAACATCAGCATGTTCATGCCGTTGATCAGCCCGTCTGCCACCTCATCCGCACGCTGTTCGGCATGGGAGATGATCTGCTTTTCAAAGCGCTCGACCAGCCAGTTCGTCGAAAAAACGAACAGGATAACCAGCGAGCCTTGTATCAGAATATGCAGCTTTTCCTGCACTCCCAATGCATTCCAGCGCAGGCGAAGCATTTTCATCATTCGACAGGCCTCAAAATAATGGGCAATCGCACGTCAGGCATTTCAAAGTTTGATGAAATGCTCTCGGTAATGTTTTAACTCTTCGATGGATTCGTAAATATCGGCCAGCGCTTCGTGCTTGCCGTGTTTCTTCACGCCCTTCGCCATATCGGGTTTCCAGCGTTTTGCCAATTCCTTGAGCGTGCTGACATCCAGGTTGCGGTAATGGAAGTAGTCTTCAAATGCGGGCATCCAGCGCGCCATGAAGCGTCTGTCCTGACAGATCGAATTGCCGCACATCGGCGAGGTGCGCACCGTCACATATTCTTTGAGAAACTCGACCATTTGCGCTTCGACAGCCGCTTCATCCAACGTCGATGCTTTGACCTTTTCGATCAGGCCCGACTTGCCGTGAGTCGATTTATTCCACGCATCCATACCGTCCATGATGCTGTCGGGTTGATGCACCACCAACACCGGTGCTTCGGCGATGGTTTCCAGATTATTATCGGTCACGACTATCGCAACTTCGATGATGCGGTCGGTATCCGGATTCAGCCCGGTCATTTCCATGTCTATCCAGACGAGGTAGTTTTGATTTTGTGCCATAATTCGCATGCTTAATTGAACGGTAAGACCTGTATTGTGTCACATCCCTACTTCCTGCCACCACAGAAACATTAAGACTATATGTCAGCCACACAATTCACCTACATTTTTATCGCGACACTCGCATTCACCACCCTGGTTCGCCTGTGGCTGGCGCGTCGCCATCTGGCGCATATCGCCGCACATCGCGCGGCTGTGCCTGATGCGTTCCGCGAACAGATTCAGCTCATCGATCACCAGAAGGCTGCAGATTACACCACCGCCAAGACGCGCTTTGCCATGCTGGGCATACAGTTCGATGCCGCGCTGTTGCTGGTTTTCACGGTAGGTGGCGGCATACAGTGGATTGCCAACCTCTGTCAGGGCTGGTTCAGCCAGCCTCTCATTCAGGGCATGGCAACGCTGGTCGCGGTGCTGTTACTCTCATCGTTATTGGAAGCACCGTTCAATCTGTACCGCACCTTCCGCATTGAAGCCCGTTTCGGCTTCAACAACATGACCTTCAAACTTTATCTGGCAGATGCACTGAAAGGCCTGCTGGTAGGTAGTGTCCTGGGTCTGCCGCTGCTGGCAGGCGTGTTGTGGCTGATGGGGCGCATGGATGAATACTGGTGGCTGTATGTCTGGAGCGTCTGGATTGTTTTCAACTTATTGATTTTATTCATCTATCCATCCTTTATCGCACCGCTGTTCAACAAGTTCAGCCCGTTGCAGGATGAGGCGATGAAAGCGCGCATCGAAGCCTTGCTAGCCCGTTGCGGCTTCACCAGCAGCGGCCTGTTCGTCATGGACGGCAGCCGTCGCAGCGCTCACGGCAACGCCTATTTCACCGGATTCGGCAAGACCAAACGCATCGTGTTCTTCGACACCCTGCTGGCGCGCTTAAGCGTCAGTGAGGTCGAGGCAGTACTGGCGCACGAACTCGGCCACTTCAAGCATCATCATGTGATGAAACGCATCGCCTTGACCTTCGCGATGAGCCTGGGATTTTTGTGGCTGTTAGGCATGCTGATGCAAACCAGCTGGTTCTATCAGGGACTGGGCGTCAATCCTTCGACAAGCTCAGGACAGGCTCATACCGCGCTGGCACTGCTTTTGTTTTTCATGGTGATGCCGGTGTTCAGCTTTTTTATCAGCCCGATCATGTCGGCTTATTCGCGCCGTCATGAGTTCGAGGCCGATGCATACGCCGCGCAACAAACTGATTCAGGCGAACTGGTAAACGCGCTGGTCAAGCTGTATCAGGACAATGCTGCGACCTTGACCCCCGATCCGCTGTATTCAAAATTCTACGACTCGCACCCGCCGGCTGCGGTGCGCATCAATAACTTGCAGACGCAATAACGAACATGGCTCCACTTCTGAAAATGATGAGCCTGTCCGCGCCCTCTCTTCCACCTCTCCCCCAAAGGGGAGAGTCATAATGAATCGCTACGCGATACTCACTTTAACGAGGACACCATGAAATTACTCGCTGCTATCATATTGTTGTGCGCTGCTGCAACGGCCTCGGCCAATCCCTTTCCGGGCGGCAACGCACAAACCGGAAAAGTCCTGTTCGATAAATACAAGTGCAACAGTTGTCATGCGGCGATGCTGGGCGGTGATGGCAGCGCGATATTCACCCGGGCAAACCGCAAGGTGCATGACGCGGGCGAACTGATCGAACAAATCAAGATTTGCAGCGGCAATGTCGGTGCTCACCTGAGCGCGCAGGACGAACAGCATCTGGGCGCCTATCTCAACCGCTATTACAACATCAAATAAAAGTTATCATGGAACCCGTCTGCGACTTAGCCAACAAGCAGCCCTGCGAGGGTGGCACACCTGCTTTATCCCAACCTGAAATCAACCGTTTTCTGTCTGAGCTTACCGGCTGGCAGCAGCAAGACCAGTTCATCAGCAAGACCTATCCGTTCAAGAATTATTACCAGACCATCGCGTTCGTCAATGCACTGGCGTGGATGACGCACCAGGCGGACCATCACCCCGATCTGATAGTCACCTATAACAGTTGCCGCGTGAACTACAGCACACACGCCATCGGCGGTTTGTCCGAAAACGACTTCATTTGCGCCGCGAAAGCAGACGCGCTGTTCAAGCTTTGAACGAACATCTTAAGGGCCGCATCGTCGCGGCATTCGGTCGCCAGTATCTGGTGAGACTGAATGATGGCAGCCTGCTGCCGTGCTTGACGCGCGGCAAGAAGAGCGATGTGGTGTGCGGAGATCGCGTCGAAGTACAACGCAGCGGCGACAATCAGGGCGTGATCGAGCGCACTGCACCGCGCACCTCGTTGCTGCACCGCTCGGATGCCTACCGTTCAAAACTCATCGCGGCGAACGTCAGCCAGATCATTATCGTCGTCGCGGCCGAGCCGTCCTTCAGCGATGAGGTCGTGACACGCTGCCTGATCGCAGCGTTTGACCAGAACCTGTCCGTGCTGATCGTGCTGAATAAATGCGATTTGCCGGTTGCCGCCGCAGCAGCAAGGCTGCAACTCGCCCCCTACCGCGCCATCGGTTACAACGTGCTGGAACTCTCCGCAGTAGAGGATGTATCCGCGCTGCGCCCTTACCTCGCAGGTCACACCAGCGTGCTGGTCGGCCAGTCCGGCATGGGCAAGTCCACCCTGATCAACGCCCTGCTGCCGGACGCGCAAGCGGCCACACGCGAAATTTCCACCGTACTGGATTCAGGCAAACACACGACCACCCACGCCAAGCTGTATGACATGGATGCTGACAGCAGCCTGATCGACTGCCCCGGCGTACAGGCCTTCGGCCTGCATCACCTGTCATTGGGCAGGATAGAACAAGGCTTCATCGAGTTTTCACAGTATCTCGGACTATGCCGTTTCCGCGACTGCCATCACTTGCATGAGCCGGGTTGCGCACTGCTGGACGCCGTCGCAAAGGGCACGATCAACGCGCGCAGGATGGAATTATTTCAGCAGATCGCCGCCAACAAGGCATAATCCTGGGAAAAGCAGTTGTCCACGAAATACACGAAAAAACACGAAAAAATTCAGATAGATAACACAATTTCTATTTTTACCTTGCTGGTGATTTACTGAATTGAAGCAAGTTTTTGATTTATTTGGTGTGTTTCGTGCTTTTGCGAGTTATTGGCCTTAGCCAACATCCCTGCGAGAGTCATTTCGTGGATGAAAAAAGGTTTTTAAGATAATGCGCAGCAGCCAGAATCATGCCGGCCCCATCCATCGCCATCCACTTACCAAGGAACAGACATGATCACACAAAGAACCCGGGGATTTCCGGTCCTGATTATCGGTGCCGGAAGGGGTGGTCATGCGCTGCTTGAAATGTTTTTGGAAGACAATCTGGTTCAGGTTATCGCGATAGCCGATACGAATCCCGATGCGCCGGGCCTGAGACTGGCAAAAGACAATGGAATTCCGACCTATACCGATGCAGCCCTTGCAATACAGGCATGTAAAGACCACCCGGACTGCATCGTGTACAACTTGTCGCACGACGATTCAATCGCAGGGCAAGTGAGTCAGGTTTTTGGAGACAAACGGGTGGCGAGCGGCCTTGAGGTCAAGCTGTTTTGGCAGATGGTAATGAACCTGAAGCAGACCAAGGGAGAGCTCGAAAAAAGCCAGGGGCAGTTGCAGGCCGTTATCCAGAATGTAATGGATGGCATCATCACTATCAACGAATCCGGGGGAATCCAGGGTTTCAACCCGGCAGCCGAGCAAATCTTTGGTTATTCGCAGCGGGACATCCTGGGGAAAAGCATAAAAGTACTGCTGTCGGAGCCGGATCAAGCAGAACATGATGCCTATATCCATCAGCATTTACATACCGAACAGGGCGGGATACCTGGCGTACGCGGACGTGAGATGTTGGCGATTCGAAAAAATGGCGAGCCATTTCCAATGGAATTGTCCCTGTCAAAAATGGTACTTGGCGGGCAGAATTACTTTGTAGGCATTGCACGGGATATCACTGAGCGCCGCCTGGCCGAACAGAAGATAGCGCATCTGGCTCACTACGACTTCCTGACAGATCTTCCGAATCGCGCGTTATTCCTCAATAGCCTCGTGCGCTCCCTTTCCCTGGCAAAACGCAATAACTACAAAGTGGCTGTCTTCTTTCTCGATCTGGATGGATTCAAGAAAATCAATGACACACTCGGGCACGATGCAGGTGATCTTTTGTTACAGCAAGTTGCCGGCAGACTGAAAAAAACGATTCGAGCCTCGGACACGGTGGCACGGGTGGGCGGAGACGAGTTCACCTTCGTGTTAAATAACCCGGGATCAGAAGAAGGCATCTCGCTGCTAGCCAACAAGATCATCGCCACGCTGTCTGAACCGTTTGATTTAAATGGCAGGCTGTGTCACGTGGGGGGCAGCATCGGCATTTCCCTGTTCCCTGATGACACACAATCGCTTGAACAGCTGGTCACGCAAGCGGATTCAGCCATGTACCTGGCAAAACAAAGCGGGAAAAACACCTATAAATTTCATCGGGAGGTATCAAGCGGCCCCGATAAATAATCATGGGCGCGCGTCCACATCAGGCAAAAATTACTTAAGCAACTCCAGCGCATCCCAACCTTCATGCCCCAGCTTCTTCAGGGTCTCGATATTCGTCTCAGGAATATGATCCGCATCAGGGAAAGCGGCCACCGCACGATCCACGCTGTCTTCGCGTAAAAGATGCAGCGTAGGATAAGGCGCGCGATTGGTGTAATTCTCGATGTCGTCAACTTCCGTGCCGGCGAACTGATACTGCGGGTGCAGGCTGGCAACCTGGAACGCGTCGTTGAACTCAGGCTCGGCAGTGGCAATATCCACCGTATCCAGAAAATCGTTGTAGTCCAGGAAGTCCGTGAGCACATGAGGATGGATCAACAGCGTGGTGTCGAGCACCTCAGGATCGGTGGCCTGCAGATGGCGCAGCTCTGCCATCAATTCAGCCAGCAAGGCTTCCTCTGTCGTGGCAGCACTCACCACGTAGCGTATCTGCTTCTTTACGTGTACCGCCTTGGCGAATGGGCACAAGTTGAGGCCGATAACGGCTTTTTCCAGCCAGTCTTGCGTTGCGGCGATGATGGTTTCGTTAGTCATATGCTCTTTCTGTTAATCTATATAAATTGTTGAATTTATTCAGCAATGCAGCGGCGGCTCATCCATCAGCGCGATCTGTTCGCGCAATTCCAGAATCCGGTCCTGCCAGTAGCGCTGGGTATTGAACCAGGGGAACGCTACCGGAAATGCCGCGTCATCCCAGCGCCTGGCGATCCATGCCGAATAGTGGATCAGACGCAAGGTGCGCAGTGCTTCCGTCAGATGCAATTCGCTTGGGTTGAAGTCGTAAAAATCCTCGTAGCCCGCCAGCAGGTCGCCGAGTTGCCGCGTTTGCTCGGCACGCTCGCCGGACAGCAGCATCCACAGATCCTGTATCGCCGGCCCCATGCGACTGTCGTCGAAATCAACGAAGTGCGGCCCCGCATCGGTCCACAGCACGTTGCCGACATGACAGTCGCCGTGCAGTCGCAATATTTTGACGTCCCCTGCCCGGTCGAAACAGCGCCGCACCCCGTCCAGCGCAAGGGCTGCCACACCGCGATAAACCTCGACCAGTTCAAGCGGAATGAAATCGTGCGCCAGCAGAAACTCGACAGGCTCCACCCCGAAGCTTTGAATATCCAGCGAGGGACGATGTTGATAAGGGGCGAGTGCGCCGACAGCATGGATGCGCCCGAGAAAACGCCCCATCCATTCCAGCGTGCCTGTGCGATCCAGCTCCGGCGCGCGACCGCCGTGTTTGCTGAAAACTGAAAAGCGAAAACCGTTATATTCGTGTAGCGTGCGACCGTTAATATTCAGCGCAGGAACCACCGGGATTTCGCGTTCAACCAGGGCCGCGACAAAAGCGTGCTCTTCCAGAATCGCCGCATCCGTCCAGCGCGCGGGACGATAAAACTTGGCAACCAGAGGCGGGCCGTCTTCCATACCTGCCTGATAGACGCGATTCTCATAGCTGTTCAGCGCCAGCAGGCGACCGTCACTGCTGCGGCCGATGCTGTCCAGCGCATCCAGTACGGTGTCCGGGGTGAGTAAGCTAAAGGGATGTTGAGTGTGCATGGGCGGCATTGTACGGCAAGCCAAGAAGCACCGCAGCCGGCAATCCGTATTCCGCCGGGTAAGTGTATAATTCGCGCCACTGTCCATATTCCAAGGAAATATATCGTGTCTCTCTCAAAACGCGTTCAAGCCATCAAACCCTCCCCTACTCTTGCCGTAACGGCACGCGCCGCGAAACTGAAGGCGGAAGGTATGGATATCATAGGGTTGGGCGCAGGAGAACCGGATTTCGATACACCTCAGCACATCAAAGATGCCGCAATCGGCGCCATCAATGCGGGCTTCACCAAATACACTGCAGTAGGCGGCACGCCTACACTCAAAGCCGCCATCATCGCCAAGTTGAAGCGCGACAATGGACTGGATTACACCGCAAAACAGATTCTGGTTTCCTGCGGCGGCAAGCAGAGCTTCTTCAACCTGGCGCTGGCCGTGATCAACCCGGGCGACGAAGTGATTGTTCCCGCACCGTACTGGGTGTCGTATCCCGACATCGTGATCATCGCCGAAGGCAAACCAGTGATTGTGCAGGCGGGCATTGAACAAGGCTTCAAATTGACACCCGCACAGCTGGAAGCGGCGATCACACCCAGAACCAGGATGGTGGTCATCAACAGCCCGAGCAATCCTTCCGGTGCGGTATACACGCTGGAGGATCTGAAAGCGCTGGGCGCAGTGCTGCGATCACACCCGGACATCCTGATCGCCACCGACGACATGTACGAACACATCGCGCTGACCGATGCCAAGTTCGTCAATATCCTGGATGCCTGCCCGGACCTGTATCCGCGCACCATGGTGCTGAACGGCGTATCCAAGGCGTATGCGATGACCGGCTGGCGCATCGGCTATGCTGCAGGACCGGAATACATCATCACCGCGATGGAAAACGTGCAATCACAGAGCACGTCCAACCCCACTTCCATTTCACAGGTAGCGGCGGAAGCGGCGCTCAACGGCGATCAGGACTGCATCAAGCCGATGCTTCGTGCGTTCCGCGAACGCCATGTGTTCGTCGTCAACGAGCTGAACAAGATTCCGGGCCTCTCCTGCATCATGGCGGGCGGCGCGTTCTACGCATTCCCCGATGCCCGCGGCGCCATCGCCACGCTGCATCAAAAGGGCATCATCGCGGAGGCTACTGACATCGCGTTGTCCGAATACTTGCTGGTGAAAGCCGGCGTGGCCGTCGTACCAGGCTCGGCGTTTGGCAGCGAAGGCTATATCCGCCTGTCATTCGCCACCTCGATGGCCAATCTGCAAAAAGCGCTGGAGCGCATTAACAAGGCGCTGAGTTAAACCCGGTGGATTTGTATAAGCCAGCGTCTATTTCGCTGACAGCGTCTTAAAAATAGGCACGCACGATATTGACGGTGGTTTGCGACCATTCTTTGCTTCGCGGGTTAAGGTTGCGAAAGCGCATAGTCGAGTTGATTCGGCACGAGGATTTACTGTAGTCGCAACCGTCACGCACGGTAAACCCATAAGTATAAGTTCGTGTGCTTCGGCCATTATCAAAATAGCTTTCAGGCACCGACACAGTCACTTCATTGCTCCGGTCATATGTCACTATGACCTGTTGTATACCGTATTCAGATGCCGTCTGCCCGGCGATTGCGATGCATCGCGAAGAGTCGATATGCCAAAATGCAGTACCCGCGCCCGCAAACCGCATATACGGATTGATGTTGTAATGCCCTGCCTTGCGTTCAGCTTCGCCAAGAGCAGCCGGGTCAAGCTCGCGTTTTTGGTTGTTTGCGTCGATGATGACCAGGCTGCATGTGTTGGAAAAGCTGGTGACTTTACCCAACAGAACGGGCAACTGCAGAACCAGCTCGGCGGCAAAAACGTTGGCGGGTATAGCTAAAACGGCGACAACCAGTGCCCTGATAACAAAAACCCGCCTGTTCATGATCGTCCCCTTTTTAAAGGTTACTTTTTGCCATGTGGATGGTGACGTTGACGCTCCTGAAAATGCTTGTCGAATATTTTTTTCTGGTCTTGAGTCAACGTGTCATAAAATGCCCGGACAGTAGCTGCATGCTCAGCCATACTCTTTTCGTGAGATTTCATGTTGTCCAGCATTTTATCGAGACGATCCGGCGTACTCATATCCGTCCAGTCTTGAGATCCTGGCTTACCCATTTTGACCGGTTTCATTTTTCCCGAGAATTCAGTCCACGCCGCTTCCTGACTGGCTGACAGTTTGAGAGCGGTATGCAGCGCCGACATACGCTTGTCAACCTGTGTGCCATACCCACATCCATCCCCACCTCCATACCCGCACCCATGCTCTTGGCTCCAGGAATGACCACAACCACCGGGCTGTTCATGGGCTAACACGCTATTGCTCAGCAAGGCAGCAAAGCCGATGCCAAGCAGGCTGCTAAGAGTTTTTTGTGTGATATTCATGGCCTGTCCTTTTCTGTAGGGAAGTGAGAAGGACGAATAATCCGCTGATCCTTAAAAAACATCTGTTCGCTGACGCACATAGTGCAAGGCGGGAGAATCTGGTGCGTACCAGCACAGGCCAGTTGCATTTTGCGAGCCCGCGCCGACCAGCCGGCACCCGACTATTGCCTTGAACGTCCGCGTCGGTGAATATCGACCTTCCGTCTCGGATTAGGGCAGTGACCACCGACTGCTTCAGGGTGATAGAAATATTTTTTGTCGGTAGCAGTTTGCTGGCAGGCTGTTGGAGATGACAAATATCTCCATCGTGCCACTGGAACATAGCACTGAAGTTGCTTTTTCCGTATTTACAGTTTGGGTTTATCAATACTGCCGCTTACTGAGACACCCAAACTAACCAGGCTTTTCCCCTTGAATCGACTCAAAATTCCAGCGCAATCTCCACCCGGATAACTATATGATTCAAAATGTTTCCTCCAATCAGAGGTCAGCTCAGACACATTCAAGCTCGAAATCCTGCCTGCACTCTCAGGTGATAATTTCACCCCGCCCAGCCAGAAATTTTCATTTGAACCTTCCAGAATAAAATAAGCTCCCGGATTGTTGATGCTTAAATTGTCGGAATCTTTGTAGATAAAACAACCAATTGTTTTTATTTCATTATTGGCCAACTTTGCTAAACCCGGGTATTGATCCTTTTTGGATGGATCCGTATCGGAAGGAGCCGGCCATGCTTGAATCTCCGGCGAGAATGAAACATTGATATCACGCTTGCCATTTGAATCGATCAAGACCTTCTCGCGATTTTCTTTTGCAAGCAGCGCTTTTCTGAAATTCGATAATGCCGGACCGATTAAATCACGCCAATCTCGATAGGGTTTTCCGATTCCATCCTGCACATCGCCGATGACAAATTTTGGACCAGAAGTACCGTATATCTTCTCCAGAAAAGTTTGTACACCGGGCACCTGAGCAAAACAATTTTTCACCATGACAGGATTGCTATACCAACCAGCACCCCCTTTAGATTCGTCAATGAATGATTTCATGACAATGGCCGTATCAATATTGGATAGGCCAAGCTTCGTCAGCTTATCCAGCACGATACTACAGGCATTGCTCAAATCACGCCCTTCAGCGACAGCCATAATTTGCAGCAGGCTTGGAGAAGAATCATTGAGAATTTGTAAAAAATTATGATGACTGTTCATCAGCTGATAATTCAGCACATGTGCAGTAGAGATGCTGTCCGGATTTGGCAGGTCAGCTGTCCCTGATGCCGCAGGATCAAACAATGAATTGGTGTAGTTGAACGAGAGCCTGACATTAAATAAAACCGTCTTTTCAGTCTTGTTGTCCGCCTGCAATTGCAGAATCTTCTTGTCTGGCGTGCTGCCTAAACTGCTTTCGGCTCGATATACGGGGATTTCAATGGTGCGTACCCCGTTCCGCAGTTTCGGCCAGGTTAAGGCAATCTGAGTTTTGCCATTCACCATTCCTTGCATAAGCGTGTTGGTTCTGGTTTGCGCCTCGGACAAGACGGGATTGCCAACCGTTGCGGCAATTCCGCCAATCGCGGTGGCCGTTCCTCCTGATACGACCATCGCGGCCGCACCCAGCAATAGTTTTGCTGAGCCGATGAAATCCTGATTGGAGTCGCTTGAACTTTTTACATTCAGAACTAAAGAGAGTTCACCCGGATTAAATGAGGAAAAAGATCCGAGCAGTGCAAGCGGAACTACGTTGATTGGCAGGGTGCTGAGTGATGCGCATTCGGAACCGTTATCGCGGCCATCGAATGCTGCGATCGGAATTTCGCCATTATCAAGATTGTTTTTGAAGCCATTTGTCGTCATCGACAGCACTAATTGCGTCTTTTCTCCCCCCCAAAAGGTGTGATTGGATAAGGGCACGCAACTGCTTGTGGGTATAACCTCAGATGTGATCGTTACATAACCATCACGACCATGCCCCTCATGCAACCATTTGGGTGCCTCACCTGCAGTATAGGCAGGCTTAGTTCCGGGGAAGAAAAAAGTCGATGCAAAGCCATGCATGGATAGCCCGATAGCCAGGAAAAATACGGATATGCTTTTTATTTTAAACATTCACACTTAAATATTTGGGGTTATCTATTTGCAATCAGAGCAAGAGAAAACCGAGTCCGACATCAATGACCCGAGAGTATTCTTCGCCGCAAAACGAACCGTAACAGCTTAATGCTGATGGCTACAGCGTCAACGGCGGCTTAGTTACCAGTTTAATTGTCGTTCTCCCATGAGGCAATCCCCCAACCATCGGGATTATCCGCCACCTCTCCGCCATGCAATCGAAACTCATTGAGTTCCCTCGCCATGTTCAGCGGATATGAGGACGACATGCCAAAGAGTTCACACATCGCTCGGCACTATCGATATTTGCGCAAACACCAGGATTCAAAAAACGCGTTGGCGTGATGCATCAGGCCGAGAGGAGGCAGAGACATTTCTCTGTCCGGCGTGCGCCATACCAATATGCCGGTATCGAGGCTAATCATGAATAGTTTCATACGCTCACTCCTGATGCCTCTGGATTAATTCGGGTGAAGGCAGCAAGAACCGTAGCCGCCCTTCCGATTTCAGCTTCGACACATAATGCTGCACCGACAATCTCACTTCACCTCACCGCGTACCCGCGCAGCCTTCGCCGTCGCATCGAAACCACCTTTGGTTTTCCACTCGGCAAAACCGCCCTGGATGATGCGAACATTTTCATAACCTGCGACCCGCAGCGCAAAACCGGCTTGCGCGGAAAGCGAGCCGGTGTTGCAATAAACGAGTACCGGTTTATCTTTCGGTATCGACGCGCGCTGTTCCAACACCTGACGCCATTCCAGATTCACTGCGCCGGGAATATGCTCCTTGTCAAACTGCACCTTGTCGCGGGCATCGATCACATAAAAGCGCTTCCAATCGTCCTTCGGGATTTGTTCAGCGGAAATGGTGCCTCCACCGTAGTCCACGAAAGCGAGATACTCCTCCATAGCCTTAACAACCTCGTTATTTTCGTCTGCGCTCGCAAGCATGGGTGCCAGCGTGAGAGCCGCGATAACCGTAACGTGAATCATGAGTCGTGAGAAACGCATGTGCTCTCCTTTTCGGGGTTAGTGGATAGTCGGAAATTCATGGAATACTCCACAGCTGCCAGATATTCCTCGCACCAAGCCGGTGACGATACCGGGAATAGGAGCAAGCGGCGTCATGGCGATTAATCTCCCTCGCCAAGCATTTTGTTGATCTCGGCGTCGAGCGCCAGCCCAAGGTCGTTGCTGGCCGTGATTCCGTGCGCAATCAGCACCGCCACAACGTCTTCCGGCATGACGATTACGCCGTCGGAGGGGCGTAGCGGACTGCCGTTGATCCAGATCGAGGGAAAGCCGTGCCCATGTGCATCGCGCACGGCGCTGATATCCAAGCGGAAACTGCTGCCTAAATGCTGAGCCAGAATCTGGCCGTAGCTGGTGTAGAGGCTGCAACGACCGCCAGGCGGCTGCTGGGAAATCACGCGCACATCAATCATTTGACTTGACCTCTGCTGTTGGCGTCATCTGGGCCTGATTGATGCGCGGATGTGTCTCTTCACCGAAAATTAATAGAACGGCACCTGACAGGAACATCGATATCGCCACGAACCAGAATGCAGTTTCTACTGTGCCGCTGAAATGCGCGGTGATACCCAGTCCCAGCGCACCGATGCCGTAACCCAGGTCGCGCCAGAAGCGGTAGATGCCGATGGCCGAGCCGCGCCAGTTCGGATGAGAAATATCGGCGATGGCAGCAGACAGATTCGGGTACAGCAGCGCCATGCCAAAACCCGTGACAGCGGCTGAGAGAGACCACCACGCCATGCCTTCATTCAGCAGCATCATCGCGACGCCTGCACCGCATATCCACATGCCAAAAACGTTGGGTTTATGGCGCCCGACATGGTCGGACAGTTTGCCCGTGAAGAATTGCGAGCCACCCCAGACGAATCCATAGACACCAACAATCCAGCCGATATTCGGCAGACTCAGCCCGCGCTGATATAAGAACACCGGGTAGAACACCCATACCAGCGCGTCGACGAATTTTTCGACGAGACCTGCCTGACTGATCGCCGCCAGGCGCTTGTCGCGCCACGATACCAGTGTGAATACTTCCCAGGTTGTCGGCTTCGCACTGATGTTGGTCGGATAACGCGCCAGCGGCCCTGAAGTTATGCCGGCTTTATGTTTTGCTGCCTCACTTTTTGCCCAGGGCAACGTGTCTTTAACCCACAGCAGAGTGAGCAGCATGGCGAGCGATATCGTTGTGAGGCCGAAGATTAATAGCCCGGTACGCGCACCGAGCATCGTGGCCAGATAGGCGGTGATAATGCCAGCCAGCGCCAGCCCGACATAACCGGCAAACTCATTCAAGCCGATGGTTAATCCGCGCTGATCGGCGCGGGTAATGTCGAGCTTGGAGGTCTGCGTCATCGACCAGGTCAGCCCCTGGTTGATGCCGAGCAACACAGTGGCAGCAACAATCCAGCTCCACGATGGCGCGAAATAAACCAGCAACGGGATGGGTAATGCCGCAGACCATCCGAACAGCAATACCTTCTTGCGACCGATGCGCTCAGACAATCGTCCGGCTACAAAGTTGAGCGAGCCCTTCACGAAGCCGAAGGCCACCACAAAAGCCGTCAGCAGCATGAAAGAGTTTTTGGGGACGCCGAATTCGGATTCGGACAGCGCCGGCACTACCGTGCGCATCATGCCGATGGTAAAACCCACCAGCATGACTTGCAGCAGTTGATGCAGGAACTGGTCGAGATTGGCCCGAATACCGTGAGTCAATTCGCTGTGAGTCAGGTTATCGTGCATCATAATCAGGCTGCAATGTTGGCGGCGACCATCTTGTCCATCTCAGCGGGTCGTGGAGGAATCTCACTGAGCAGACTCTTGATGAAGGCGTCCCTGTCCACCGACAATCCCGGATTCCAGCGCTTCTCGAAACCGATGGTCGAGCTCGGCTTGCCCGATAGACCAACACCGCACACGCTACCTGCCTGATGCCCGGGGTAGATTTCGACCTCACCCGGCAGATGCAGCAACTTGGCGTGGATGCTCTCATAGAGTTGCGCGGACATTTCCCGCTCGCGCCCCAGCAGATCGGGACGACCGATGGAACCGACGAACAGCGTGTCGCCGGTGAGCACGAACCAGGGCATTTCCGCGCGCCGCATGTCCGTCACCAGCAAGCAAATACTGTCGGGCGTATGACCGGGCGTGTGCAGCACCTCGACATTGACATTGCCGAGGTTAAGCGACTGACCGTCCTTCAAAGGTTCAAACTCGAACTTCACCAGCCCCGTATCGGATTCATGCAGGCAATACGGCGCACCGACCATTTTTGCCAGCTTTCTGCCGCCGGAGTAATGGTCTGCATGAACGTGGGTGTCGATGACATAGTTGATGGTGACGTTCGCTTTCTTCGCCTCCTCGATATACCACTGTTCATCGCCTGCGACCACGTCCACCGCCATGGATTTGCCTTTGGTGCCACAGCCGAAGAAATAGGACAGTGAGGACTCTTTTGTTGCCAGTTGTTTAAAGAACATCGCACGCTCCCTGAAATTAAAATACCAGAATCTTGTCCGCCCAGATAGTCCACTCGGCCAATTCCGCCAAGGTGCTACGGTGCGTTCCATCGATAATATCGCCATCGCCCATGCCGCGTGCATCCATACAGGTACCGCAGATGCCGGCTTCTCCGCCATGCCGGATCACGTTACCAAGCATGTCACCAATGTTATAAAAACCTTGCGGCACTTTCTGGTTGCGGTGTGCAGCCGAAGCCGCATCTCCGATCAGAAATACTTTCACCTCGCTGCCTTCCTGCCTGGCAATAGCACCCGCGAGACGCAGGCCGTTGTAAGTGCGTTCGCTGCCGTATGGGCCATCATTGAGAATAAACAGTGTCTTCATGGCAATCTCCTTCACGTTAACATTCCAACAATAATTAGAATGATTAAACTCCGATTGCCTGTTTATGTCAATATCGTTTAGAGTTGCGCATACAAGTTCCAATTAAAACCGGATTGATGCAATGAAAAATGCTCGCAATATCAAGGATCAGCTGTATGAGCAGGTAGCTCGGATTGGCAAGGTCTTCTCCAGCCCCAAGCGACTGGAGCTGATCGAGTTGCTTTGTCAGGGTGAAAAAACGGTGGAGACCCTCTCGCGCGAAACGTCTATCAGTGTGAAGCTGACCAGTGCACATTTGCGCGAGTTGCGTATGGCGCATCTGGTTGAGACTGAACGGCAGGGTAAGAACATCTACTATCGTCTGGCTGACAAGTCGGTGGCTGACCTGTGGGTGCAAATCCATACGCTGGCTGAGAACCGCCTGATCGAATTGCAACTGGCATTGCAGAAAATTGCCACGCAGCCGAATGATTTTGTGCCCAGTAACCGAGAAAGCCTGATGAAAGCCGCCCGGAAGGGTGAAGTCGTGGTGCTTGATGTAAGACCAACGGAAGAGTTTCTGGCCGCACATCTTCCTTTCGCGAGGTCGATACCGCTGGAAGAATTACGACAACGATTGTCTGAACTGCCGAAAGACCGTTCGATTGTTGCTTATTGTCGTGGCCCCTATTGCCTGATGGCAAAGGATGCGGTCGAATTGCTCAGGCAGGAAGGATACACTGCCATCCATCTGCGAGACGGGGTTGCCGAATGGGCGGTTGCCAGTTCGTTATAGCGGCAGACTTTTTTGTAAGACACGGTAATGCCGAGTATCTCCATAACGTGAAACTCGCGTGAGCGTTCGTTTGCCCTTTCCCTCGCTTGCGGGGGAAAGTTAAAAAGATGTTAGCAGGTATATTGTCCAGTGGACAATAACTCGCAAAAGGGGGAAACGGGCATAGTGAGTTTGCGAGTTGATGCCCGCTGGGCATCATCCCTGCGAGAATCATTTGCATTATCAGGGGTGGTTTCTTTGCCATGCCCGTTAGTATCGTTACCGGCACATGACAAATGTCGGGCTCAGGAAAACGAAGTAGTCCGATACAACGGCCAGAAATATAACATCTGTTTACACGACTAAAACCATTGCCTGAAGATTCACGCAGGCGTTGATCCTGGTCAGTCTGCAAATAAAAATATTTAAAATAATTCCAACAGGCGATTAGTAAGCGGCATGCAAAGACGGGCTTTCAGTGGTGCCACCCACTTGCAGCGCAACCGCCCCCGGACGCATCGTCAGATCAGCCGAAATATTCCCTGTCAATTTCTGGCGTCTGACCGTCAGTGAGCCGAAGGCTTTCACCATATTGTCCTTCATCTTCAACTGCCTGAACTGATAACTGCCGTTGGCATAAGACAGCTCGCCACTCAATTCGTCAAAGTGCGTTCTGCCGCCCGGCAAACTTTCCCGGCTACGCAAACGGGTGGTTTCAACGATATCCACGCCGTTGATGAGGCCCTTCTTGACGCTGAAAGCACCATTGAGCACCGCCGCATCGGCAAGTTTAGCCAGGTTAGCCGCCTGCATCTGGAAGCGTGCCGATCCGTCCAGATCACCGCTCAGCAATTTGTTGATGTTCTGCAACGGGATCACTTTGGCCACCAGTGCGCCCTGTACACGCCAACCGGCGCGCCAGTTTATACGCACGTCCCCGGTCAGCACCCCGCCCATGATCCGGCTATCCAGTTCGGTGATGCGCAACTCATCGCGACTCAATTCACCTGTTGCCTTCATATCCTCAAATACCCAATTCGGCAACAACGGCAACGCACTGTCACGCAGCGTAATGGACAGTGCAAGCTTCTGCTCCGATGCAGCACTAATCTCCAATGCCAGCTTATGCCCGTCAGCGTTAAAACGTGCCTGAGTAAACCTGCCCGCAGCATCGAATGTGAGTTCGCCGTCCACATCCGAGAATTGTATCCCGTCCGCATCCAGCTGCACCTTTGTCAGGGCGATACGCCGGATCGGATACTGAGGATCGGCGGCCGTCTGTTGCAGCCAGCCTGACACCTGCCTCAAGGCCGCGCCGTTAACCTGCACGCCATCCAGCTCAATACTGCCGATGGACTTTACTGAACTGAACAGGGCTGCAACGGAGAAATTCACTTGCGCCTGCCGTGCCTGGATCTGCTTCGCCTCACCGATGTAGACATCGCTCAACAGCAGACTCGGCGTCGGCAATATCCGACCCGACAGATGCCCGATATGCACCGGCTGCTGCAATTTTGCACCCAGCGCCTGTTCGATACTCGCCACATAACCTTGAGTCGGCAGCACGAAGGGCGCTGCAAACAATGCGACGATGAGCAACGCTGCCAATCCAGCAGCCAGCTTGCCCCACGGCATCGGATTGCGACGCGGGCGTGCTGCTGACTTTGCAGCGGATGCCGCCTCAACGGGCCGCTGAAATACCTTCTGAGGAACACTTTCCGCCTTTTGGCGCGCAGCCTCTGCCGCCCGCTGTTCAGCCTCTTCCCACTTTTTGGCCTGCACATCAACTAGCTGCCTGGCTTCAACCTCCGAAAATTGCGGCGTTGCCTCTGTATGGACAGCCTCTTCCTGAATGACAGACGCTTCCTGACTGACTGCCTCCTCCTGAATGACAGGCTCGATGTTGACATCGATCGCAGGCATAAGGCCTGCCACCTCCATGAGCATTTGATCGTCCACTGGCTGATGCTCTGCCGGACTTAACGTTTCCTGCTCATCCGGCCGCGATAACACCGTATTAAAAGCCTCAAAATTGAAGGAGGGCAAATTACTTGATGGTTGTTGTGTCTGCACGGGTTCATCCGCTTCAGCGCCCAGCAGCTCGTAAACCTGATGTTCACGTTTATGCTTGTCCTGTTGCGCACCGCGATAGCGGAACAAGTCTTTGTACTCATCGCTAAGACTCGACACAAATTCAAAATAAGCGCGGGAAACATAGATTTGATCCTGACCGGCAAAGCTCATCACACGCTGCGCGCTGTTGATGCCATCGCCCAGCATATTGATCTGTCCATTCATGTCCTTAACCAGGCTGACGGGTCCAAGATGTATACCGATACGCACCCGCAATTCAGGATAATCGCAATGCTTATTGACAATCAGGGCGGCGCGAAAATGCATCGCTGACTCCAGCGCATCGGTGGGATGCTGCAAGAATCCAATCGCAGCGCCGTCGCCCGTGTCCAGAATAATGCGTTCTCCTGCATCGAGCGAATCAAGGCTGTCAGTTACCAATTTATTGAACTGGTGCTTTAATGCGAGCTGTTTTTTGTCCGGTTGTTTGGTGTAACCGATAATATCGAAGAACAACACTGTCGCAATGATGGTTCTTCTTTCCACCACGGGAACATCGGTGCTCCCCCCGCGGCTGCCGCCACCCGGCACTGCTGCGGCAGATTTCCTTCTTTCCACCACGGGTGTACTCGTCGAGTCACTACGCGTCACCCACAGACTGGGGTCGCGTGTCACCACCGCAGCGGCATCCGCCGCCTTTTCTTCCATGGCCGAAAAAACGCTGTCCTCCGCTGCGGCATGTTTTGCATTCAGCCTGACAACAGCAGCCAATATTTTGGCATCCGTTTGCGCTTCCACAAGGGGCTGCATATCCGCTGCCACGGGCACCGCTTCATCGACCGGACGAGCAGCTGCGCGTGCGTCCTCCGCAGCTTTAACCCGCGCCTGTTCAGCCTTTTCCTGTTCAGCGAGCTCGCTGGACAGACGCTCAGCCTGCTCTGCCGCGGCCTTGATTCTCACGGCTTCCTGCGAGGCCAGCTCACGTGCAGCTTCGGCTTGCCTATGATCGGCCTCTTCCCGTGCACGAGCTGCTGCGCGCTGCCGCTCAACTTCTTCCCGGACGCGATCTTGCTCTGCTTTGACGCGCGCAGCCTTTGCCAGCGCTTCGGCCTCCAGACGTGCTCGGGCTTCCGTCTCGGCTTGCGCCCTGGCCGCTTCGGCTTTGGCTGCCGCAGCGGCACGCGCTTGCTCTTCAGCCGCCTGCTGCTCGGCTTTACGGGCCGCCTCTGC
>JAUSNM010000106.1 GCA_030645535.1 Gallionella sp.
CTTTGCGCTGATAGAGCAGAGTGGTAGCGGTCTGGGCAATGCGTTTTCAGGGGGCGCGGCAAGCGCCGAGGATGCCTCGACGATTTTCTACAACCCGGCAGGCATGTCGCGTTTGTCCGGAAAACAGATTACGGTGGCGGGCAGCATGATCAAGCCCACCGCGAAGTTCAGCGGAACTGGTCTGCCGGGTACAGATATGGGGGGCGATGCGGGAAGCTGGGCGCTGGTTCCCAATGCCTATTTTGCGATGGAAGTAAATCCGGCATTGCGTGTTGGTTTTGGAATTAACGCGCCATTCGGTTTGCAGAGCGAATACACCCCGAGTTGGGTTGGCAGAGCGAATGCGATTAAGTCAAAACTCGAAACAATTAACTTTAATCCTTCAGCCTCCTATCAGGTGAATGAGCGACTTAGTTTGGGGGGTGGCATCAATTACCAGCGTATACGGGGGCAGCTAACGAGCTTTGCGGGTGCGTCCGGCACGAGCAGTATGACGGGTAATGACAGTGCCTGGGGTTATAACTTTGGCGCTTTATACAACGTGAGTCCACAAACAAGAGTCGGCGTATCTTATCGCTCTGCGATCAGTTATAACTTGAACGGCTCTATGACATTCTCCAACGTTCCTGCGTTAATTACTCCTGTTACTCTGGCTATCAAAGTGCCGGACTCTTTTTCACTCAGCGTATTTCATCAATTGGATAGTAAGTGGGATGTGATGGCTGACGCCAGTTGGACTGGCTGGAGTGCTTTTCAGCAACTTAAAGTGATAGTGGTTGCCACGGGGCTTCCGGCTCAAACGGTACAGGAAAATTGGCGTGATACCTGGCGTATCTCTGCTGGTTCTAATTACCACTACAACGAACAATGGACGGCACGCATGGGCGTGGCTTACGATCAGACCCCGGTTTCCGATGCATTCCGGACTGCCCGGATTCCGGATGGTAGTCGCACCTGGCTCTCGTTGGGCGGTCAATACAAACCAGGCAAGGAGAGTGCAATCGACTTTGGCTATGCACACCTGTTCGTGAACAGCGCTAGTATTAATGCAACGAATATCGTGCCAAATCCAGGGCCTCTGGTCGGCACTTATAATGTCAGTATGGATATTCTGAGTGCGCAGTACGCGCATGGTTTTTAGGCCGGTATGACTGACGGGAAGGTAGGTCTTCCCGTTCTTGCAACACAAATCCGTTTGGGAGCATTGTTATGAGTAGCCATTTTCATATCCGTAAAGTGGCCGTGCTGGGTGCCGGTGTGATGGGTGCGCAAATCGCAGCACACATGGTCAATGCCTGCGTCGAGACGCTGTTGTTTGAATTGCCGGCGAAAGAGGGTGATCCCGACGGAAACGTCAACAAGGCGCTGGATGGCTTGAAGAAGCTTGATCCCGCGCCCGTCGCAAGTCCTGCAAAGATCACCTTTATCCAGGCTGCCAACTATGAGCAGCACCTGGAAAAGTTGCGTGAGTGCGATCTGGTGATCGAGGCCATCGCCGAACGCATGGACTACAAATCTGACCTGTACCGCCGTGTCGCGCCATATATCAGCGAACACGCTATCTTCGCCAGCAACACCTCAGGACTTTCAATCAATCAGCTGGCACAGGCTTTCCCCGAGCATCTGCGCCATCGCTTCTGCGGCGTGCACTTCTTCAATCCGCCGCGTTACATGCATCTGGTTGAACTGGTTGCCTGCACGGATACTGCACCGCTGCTCCTGGATCAGTTGGAGACCTTCCTCGTCTCGACGCTGGGCAAAGGCGTGGTGCGCGCACAGGATACGCCTAACTTTATCGCAAACCGTATCGGCGTGTTTTCGATGCTTGCCACCAAACATCATGCTCAAGTCTTCAATCTCGGCTTTGATACCGTCGATGCGCTGACCGGGCGCTATCTGGGACGCCCCAAGAGCGCGACCTTCCGCACGCTGGACATCGTCGGCCTTGACGTGTTCGCGCATGTGGTCAACACCATGCGCGAGAACCTGACCGATGACCCATGGCACAAGCATTTCGAGTTGCCGAGCTGGTTCGGCTACCTGGTGGATCAGGGCTCGCTCGGACAGAAGACGCGTCGCGGCATTTACCAGAAGATCGGCCGCGAGATACACGTGCTTGATCTGCATACCCGCGAATATCGCCTGTCCGATGCGCGTGTGGATGACGGCGTGAAGGACATCCTGCGCGAACGCGACTGGGCGAAGAAACTGGCCGGACTGCGCGGCCATCCGCACAGCCAGGCGCAATTCCTCTGGGCAGTGTTTCGCGACGTGTTTCACTACTGCGCGCTGAATCTGGAGGAAATCGCCGACAACGCGCGCGATTTCGATTTTGCGGTGCGCTGGGGCTTCGGCTGGGACAACGGACCGTTCGAGATATGGCAGGCGGCGGGCTGGCAGCAGGTGGCCGGCTGGATTAATGCCGATATCACGGCGGGCCGTGCCATGGCCGCAATTCCGCTGCCAGCATGGGTCACCGAGGCGGATCGCACCGGCGTTCACACGCCGCAGGGTTCATTCGCACCCTTTACCCTAACCCCTCTCCCTCACGAGGGAGAGGGGGGAGCGCAGCGGAAGGAGAGGGTTTCACAGTATCAACCTCGCTCCACATTGCCCGTCTATCGCCGCCAGCTATTCCCCGATGCCCTGATCGGCGAAACACGCCGGTACGGCGAGACGGTGTTCGAGACCGATGAAGTGCGCATGTGGCACATGAACGACGGCGTTGCTATCCTCAGTTTCAAGAGCAAGATGCACACCGTCAGCAACGAAGTGCTGGACGGCATCCTGCGCGCGGTGGATGAAGCGGAAGCGCATTTCACCGCACTGATCCTGTGGCAGACCGAGCCGCCGTTCTCGGTGGGCGCGAACCTGTTGCAACTGATGCAGGGCGTGCAGGAACCGGATGCAGGCCTGTTTGGCAAGCTCAAACAGGCGGCGAGCCGCGTCAAATATACCGTTGCGGGCGGCGGGGGATTGAATGAAGTGCTTAACGCGGCCACCGGCAACGTGCCCAAAGTCGAAGCCGTAGTTGCCAAATTCCAGCAAGTCTCGCAACGCCTGAAATATGCACTCGTGCCGACAATCGCGGCGGTGGATGGTCTGGCGCTGGGCGGCGGCTGCGAATTCTCCATTCACTGCACGCGTATCGTAGCTACGTTGGAAAGCTATATCGGCCTGGTTGAAGTCGGCGTCGGTGTCTTGCCGGCAGGCGGCGGCTGCAAGGAAATGGCACAGCGGGCGTCCCTTGAGGCGCAGCGCTTCGCCAATGATAACCGCATCGACGTTTTTCCTTATCTCAGGCGCTATTTCCAGAATATCGCGCTGGGCGAAGTCTCTAAGAGCGCCGAACTGGCGCGCGAGATGGGCTATTTGCGCGCGTCCGATCGCATCGTGCTGAACCGTTTCGAGTTGCTGCATGTCGCGAAACAGGAAGCAATGACGCTTGCGGCCACAGCCTATCGTCCGCCTTTGCATCAGCGCCAGATCGCCGTGGCAGGCCGCACCGGCATCGCCACCCTTACGGCTGCGATGATCAACATGAAGGAAGGCGGTTTTATCTCGGAACACGATTACGTCATCGGCTGCCGGATAGCCGAAACGATGTGCGGCGGCGATGTGGATGCGGGCTCTCTGGTAGACGAACAATGGCTGCTCGATCTGGAGCGTAAAAATTTCATGGAACTGCTCGCGACCGACAAGACCCAGGCAAGGATCGAACACATGCTGAAGCACGGCAAACCGCTACGGAATTGAGGAGATGTCATGAGCAAACAAGTCCAGGAAGCCTATATCGTTGCCGCGACGCGCACGCCGGTCGGCAAGGCGCCGCGCGGGATGTTTCGCAACACGCGTCCCGATGATCTGCTGGCGCATGTG
>JAUSNM010000115.1 GCA_030645535.1 Gallionella sp.
TTCTGTGAGAAAATGGAGCGGTATAGGAAGGGATTTCCCTAGATTGAGTAGGGAGAAGGGAGAAGGGAGAAGGGAGAAGGGAGAAGGGAGAAGGGAGAAAGGGAGAAGGGAGAAAGGGGAAGGGAGAATGCGGAATTCAGAATTCCGCATTGGGATCAGTGCGTGAACAAATTATGCTGGACGGAATAGTGAACCAGATCCGCCGTGCTGCCCAGTTTCATTTTGACCATCAGGTTCAGCTTGTGTGTACTCACGGTCTTGTTGCTGATATTAAGCTGATCGGCGATTTCATTGACCCGTTTCCCGGCAACCAGCAAGCTGAACACTTCAAATTCCCGACTTGACAGCAGTGCGTGAGGTGCACGCTGCTCGGGAAGCAAGGCATCGAATGCCATCTGTTCGGCTAATACCGGATCAATATACTTGCCGCCGCCGCCCACCCGGCGTATCGCGTCCAGCAGGATTTCCGGGTCGCTGTCTTTGGCAATGAAGCCGGAGGCCCCGGCTTTGATCGCGCGGGACGCGACCTGTGCATCATTGTGCATGCTGAACACCAGCATGGGCAAGCCGGGATAAGCGGCCTTGACCTGCTCTATCAGGGACATGCCGGTGACGCCCGGCATCGTCAAATCCAGCAGCAACAAATCAAAATCTGCACGTTCTGTCAGCTGTCGCATGACATCGGTTCCATCGACGGCCTCGGCTACCACATTGATATCGGGGTACAGCGCAAGCGTTTTCTTAATTCCTTCACGCACGATGGCGTGATCGTCGGCAATCAACAGATTAATCATCAATTCTTCTTCCCGGGTGTGTTTGACACAGTGGAACATGAACGGATACAACCGTACCCGTCATAGGCATGCTGCTTATTTTAACTCTACCACATACGGCAATGGCGCGTTCCTTCATGCCCATCAAGCCGAAGGACTTTTTCCCCGACACAGCGTCCAAATCGAACCCCAGTCCGTTATCGCGTATTTCCACGTCGACGCCATCACCACGTTGTCCGACTGTGATTTCAACATGAGTCGCCTCTGCATAACGCGCAATATTAGTCAGCGACTCCTGCACAATGCGGAAAAGTGCCACGATGCTTGCATCATCCAGCCCGGCTGGCTCATCGACGACCCTCAATGTACAGGGTATATCCGTGCGAGCGGCAAACTCATCACGCAGCCACGTGAGAGCGAAACCTATCCCCATATCCAGCGCCGGCGGACGCAAATTGCGCGCCACATCACGCACGCCCCCAATCGCCTTATCCACCAGCACCAGCATATCCTGTATTTTAATCATCAGGGCCGGGTCGCGCTCACCAAACTGGATGCGCAGCAGCGAAATATCCATGCGCAATGCCGTCAAAAGCTGCCCCAGTTCGTCATGCACTTCGCGGGCGATATGCTTGAGCTCGGCCTCACGCGAGGCAACGGCTTGCGCTGCCAGTTCACGCAACAGCTGCTGGTATTCCATAAGCTCAGTTTCTGTGCGCTTGCGCTCGGTGATGTCGCGCACGGTGGCCTGCACAAACGGTTCATTGTCAAAATCCATGCGGGCCAGCAGCACATCGGAGAAGAACGTTTGTCCGTCCAGCCTCTGGTGTTCCCATTCAAAGGCGTGCGAACCTGCACGCATGGCTAACTCTGTCATTTCCTGCGCCTTCTCGCTTGAGAGGCGTCCGTCCGGCTGCCTCTCCGGTGAAACATCCCAGAAAGTGAGTGCTATCAATTCGGCGATACCGGATGCGCCAAACAATTTCAGGGTCGCCTCGTTCGCGCTGGTGAAGCTCCATGATGGCGGTGCAAATGTCATCAGGGCATCGCGCGAATTCTCGAACAGCAGCCGATTTTTTTGTGCACTGATGCGCGCAATTTCCTCGGCCTGCCAGCGCTCGGTGATGTCGTGCGTGATACATTGCATGTAGTATTTTCCGCTTATGCAGATGCTCGCCCCCCGAACGCCGACATAAATAACCTTGCCGTCCGGTCTTTTGAACTTGATATCAGCCGAGACGCCCGCCCCTGTTTTCATGGCTTCAAAAAATATTTTTTTAGTCTGCTCTGCTTTGTTGTCAGGACGCAATTCCCATATCCGGATTTGTTTGAGCCGATCGAGTGTCATGCCGGACTGTTGCACGAATGCCGGATTACAATCGATAATCATTCCTGCATCGTCAATCAGCACACCGCCGTCGAGTGTGCGCTCAAAAATGGCATGAAATTTCTCCTCCGACTCGCGCAGCAAGGTTTCTGCCCGGCGACGATCTGTGATGTCAGTGAGTACCATGCGGATTTGGTACCCGCCGCTGTCCTTCGCGATGCGCAGACCGTCAACATGGGCAAACAGGATCTGTCCGTCAGCGCGTTGCAGCGCAAGTTCGCTTTGATGCGGACTATCGTCTTTGAGCACATCCTGAAAAAAGCTGTACCACCGCCCCCTGTCCACGGTTGCGATAAATCCGGCAAAGCGCGCTTTACGCAGTTTCTGGCGCTCCAATCCGAGCAACGCGGCAAAGGTAAAATTTGCCTCTAAAATCAAGCCGTCGCGGCTGAGCGTAAAATAAGCGACGGGCGCAAAATCATAAAGATCCAGGTAGCGGTCGCGGGATTCCTCAAGGGCGATCTGGGTCTGCCGCAGGTTTTCATTCTGCATTTCCAGTTCGATCTGATGCATCTGAAGTTCGTGCAACAATTCTTCAGCGGGTCGCACCGCTTTCACCTGCTCCAGGCTGATAAGTGTTGCAGTCGCGTCTGCGCGCAGTCGTTCTGTCTGATTAGTACTCATATTTTCGGCGAGCGTCGATTCTCATTCCCCGATCCTCAAACCCGTTATTTTGTCCTGCTCGAAGAAAATAACCCGGTTGCGTCCACCGGCCTTTGCCTGATACATCGCCATGTCGGCCCACTTGAGAATATCGTCCGGACGGGTTTCGTGATTGATGAACAACACCACACCGATGCTCGATGTGCAGTGGTGCTCAAGTTCCACCTTGTCATGCACCTTCAGATGATAGACCTCGGCTAACGCTATGAGAATTTTTTCTGCCACGATGCGCGCCAGATGGATGGACTCTTCATGGTTCACATCCAGCTCGCCCAGCAGCACCACGAACTCATCGCCCCCAAACCGCGCGACGGTATCCATCTCACGCAGACAACGGGTGATGCGACGCGCCACTTCTATCAGCAGCAAATCCCCCATATTATGACCATGCTGGTCATTGAGTGGCTTGAAATTATCCAGATCGACAAACATCAGCGCGCCAAACCGCCCGCTGCGCCTGGAAGCCGACATCGCCTGATCCAGCCGGTCATTCAAAAGGCGTCGGTTAGGCAACTGGGTCAAGGCGTCATAAAACGCCAGCTTACGGATTTCTTCCTCGTTTTTGATGCGATCGGTGATATCGGTCATCACGATACGCACCTCCGGCGGCGCACCCGCTTTGCGCTGACACAGGCATTCCATACGTGTGAAAAAGCGTGATCCATCGTCGCGCTGGAGAGCCAATTCAGAAGCCTGCGGCGCGTCGCTTGCGAGTACGCTATTAAAATGGCGTAACCAGCGATCGTGATGCTCTGTCGCAACGTAGGGGGTCAAACGCTTATGCAGCAGTCTGTGGCGTTCGATGCCTAACAGCCCTGCACCGGTGAGATTGATTTCGAGGATGACGCCACCCTCGCTTAAGGTCAGGTAACCGACCGGGGCAAAGTCATAAAAATCCATGTAGCGGTCACGGGATTTTTCCAGTTCAAGCTGCGACTGACGCAGGTTCTCATTCTGCATCTCAAGCTCGATCTGATGCACCTGCAGTTCGTGCAACAGCTCCTCTGCAGGACGCGCAGGCGACACAGCCGGCAGGCTGGCAAGCTTCGCCTCGGCGGCGCGTCTGAGTTGCCCGGCGTCTGGCTGATCGCTCATCTTGCCTCCTCCATTGCCAGCAGGATCAATTCCTTTTTCTTCTTGCCGTCGTTGAGGCGGCGTGCGTTGAGCAACAGTTTGCGATGACCGATGGCCGGGAAGTCGTGTTCCACACTGAAATTCTCCAGCACCCGGTTTTTCGGCAGGATGTGCTCCAGCAGGTCGCGCAACTGCGGAATATCCCACTGATTATTACCTAACTGGTAAATCGGACAGCCCACGCTTGCCTGTGCATTCGTCTGAAAATACTTGTAGAAGGAGCTGCTGGCGGAAACCACGCGCAACTCACTATCCAACACGATCAGCGGCTCGCGCACCGTATTGACGATCCCCTCGGCCAATTCGCGCGCTTCAATCACCGCCTGCTCGGCCTGGACGCGCCCGCTGATATCGGTAAAGGTCAGCACCACGCCGTCGATCACATTGTCCAGCGTGCGGTAGGGTTGAATGCGCGCCAGATAGCAGGCGCCACCTGTCGTATGCACCTCGCGCTCGAACGGCACCAGTGTATCGAGCACAATCTGCGCGTCGCTCAACAAATCGCTGTCGATGAGATTGGATTTAATGTCGGATAACGGGCGTCCCACATCGGAGGCTGCCAGCCGGTAGATTTTCACCGCATCGCGGGTGATGCGTTTGATGCACAGATGAGCATCGAGGAACAACGTGCCGATATTGATATTGTCGAGCAGGTTCTTCATGTCGTTCTGCATCACGGCCAGTTGCTCGATCTTGCCTTGCAGTTCGGCATTGACGGTAATCAGCTCTTCATTGACGGATTGCAACTCCTCTTTGGAAGTCTCCAGCTCCTCATTGGTCGATTGCAATTCCTCATTGGTGGATTGCAGCTCTTCGTTGGACGATTTAAGTTCTTCATTGGAGGCCTGCTGCTCTTCAATGGTGGCCTGCAGATTTTCACGGGTGTAAGCCAGTTCACGTTCCAGTTCCTCGACACGCACCAGCTCAGCATGCCCCGGAGCTTTGCCGCGCCGGGATTTTCCTGCAACCGGGTGCACCACGTCCTGGAAGCTGATCAACAGCAGCTTCTGCCGGTTATCGGGGCTTGGCATCGGGCGCACACTGAAACTCACATTATGCAAGTCGCCGTTGCTCTTGACGGATACCTCATAATTCAGGGACGGCGTATTCTGGGCAACCGCAGCCTGAAAAGCATTGCGCAAATGCAGTTGTAACCCCTCACGCGCCATTTCGACGACATTGAGCGTCGCCTGACCCGGTGCCGGACGCAGGTAACGGCCGGTGTCGCCATGCACATAGAGAATGCCGCCCTTTTCGTCGGTCACAACGGACGCCGGCGCATAAGTTTGCAACAGAAGTCGACGGGTCAGTTCGGCGAAATTGATTTCACGGGGCTTGCTGACCATCTCATCAGCTCCTTTTGTATTGGCACTGCGGGCCCATACAATACCACCGGCCGTCACGGCGCCTGCGGGCGCGGGCGTCCCGCTGGCACGATAAAATTTGAACTTGCGGTTGATCGGCGCAAACAGATCGGTGAAATTACCGATACTCTCAGACGGCGAGAGGAACAGCACCCCGCCGGGTTTCAACGCATAGTGAAAAGCCGGAATCAGGCGACTCTGCACCTCGGGCTCCAGATAGATCATCAGGTTGCGGCAGCTGAGCAAATCCAGCCTGGTGAAAGGCGGGTCCTTGATGACATTCTGCACCGCGAACACCACCATCTCGCGGATAGTTTTCTTCACCCGGTAACCTGCATCCTCCTTGACGAAATAACGATGCAACCGCTCCGGGTGCACGTCCTGAGCAATGTTGGGCGGATAGAAACCGGCACGTGCGGCTGTGATGGCATCATCGTCGAGATCGGTGGCGAACAGCAGCACTTTTCGCTCCAGATGCGTCTCGTCCATGTATTCACTCAGCAGGATCGCAATCGAGTATGCCTCCTCGCCGGTGGCGCAACCGGCCACCCAGACGCGGAACACATAGTCTTCCGGTTTGTCCGCAAACATTTGCGGCAGCACTTCCGCCTTCAGCGCGTCGAACGCCTCCGGGTCGCGAAAAAAATTGGTGACATTGATCAGCAACTCCTTGAACAGGCGACCTATCTCGGATGGATGCTCCTTGAGGTAGCGCGAATACACCTCCAGACTGGTAATGTCATGCATGAACATGCGCCGTTCGATGCGCCGTCCTATGGTGGTCTTCTTGTATTGGGAAAAATCGTGGCCGGTGGCAGTTCGCAACTGCATCAGGACGCGGTTAATTCCGCCGGTCAGCACGGGCGGCTCCAGCGGAGGCTGATGCATCGCGCGCAGGCCGGACGACAAAACTTCCGGCATTTTTTCCGCCGGCAGCACATGACTGGCATAGCCCGCCTTGATGGCGCTTTCCGGCATACCGTCGTATTTTGCGGTCGCCGGATCCTGAACCAGCGTGACACCGCCCGCACCCAGTATCGCGCGCAGCCCCAGCGTGCCGTCGGTGCCGGTGCCGGACAGGACGATGCCGATCGCATGTTCACCCTGATCCTCGGCCAGAGAGCGCAGAAAGGCATCGATCGGCATGCGTTGTCCGCGCGGCTGCACTGGTTCAGAGAGTTGCAATACCCCATGAAAAATCGCCATGTCGCGGTTGGGCGGAATCACGTAAACAAAGTTTGGTTCGACCTTCATCTGATCCTGCACCTCGACCACCGTCATGGGGGTGCTGCGCTGCAGTATTTCGGTGAGTATGCTGGCGTGGCTGGGATCGAGATGGGATACCAGCACGAAGGCCATGCCGCTGGCGGGTGGCATGTGACGGAAGAAAAGCTCAAACGCTTCCAGCCCGCCGGCGGAAGCGCCCAGGCCTGCGATAGAAAAATTGTGCTCTGCATCAACGACTGGTGTTTCGGTATTATCAGCCACACTATCCTCAGTGGTAAATTTGAGCAGTATCGCAAGATACAGCGATTATATGCCCGATGTCCATAAGGGAATTCCTAATGCGCAGAACAACTGTCCACAAAATAATACACAAACCTTCTGTCCACGAAAAAAACGAAAATCACGAAAGAATAATAAAGCTTAAAAAATTGTTCGCATAAGCAGTGACTTGCTTAGTCTTTTTTGCTTAACCTTATTAAAAATAATAACTACTTGATTTTAAATACTATTAATTTAATGACTGGTATTTTTTATTGTTTAGTTATTTCGTGATTTTCGTGTCTTTCGTGGACATGTCTTGATCCTAATGCCCTCAAGGACAAACATTACAGCCCGCTCAGCACCCTGATATGCGCCGTGGCGCTGCGCCCCAGGGCGTTCAGCGCATAACCGCCTTCCAGTACTGACACGATACGGCGCCCGGCATGCCGTGCGGCAAGCTCCTTGAGCTGTTCGGTCACCCAGACGTAGTCAGCCTCACGCAGGAATAGTCCGCCCATATCGTCCTCGCGGTGCGCATCGAAGCCTGCCGATATCAGCAGCAGTTGCGGCCGGAAGTTTTCCAGTTCGGGCAGCCAGTGCTGCGTCACCGCCTCACGAAAATCTGCTCCCGTAGCGCCGGCTGCCAGTGGCACGTTAATGATGTGTGAATTGCCGCTCTCAGCGCCGCAATAAGGATAATAAGGGTGGCGAAAAGTCGAACACAGCATCACGCTTGGATCGTCGTGAAAAATTTCGTCCGTGCCATTACCGTGATGCACATCGAAGTCGGCAATCGCCACGCGCTCAAGCCCGTACTGGCTCAGGGCATGAGCCGCCGCCACCGCCACATTGTTGAACAGGCAAAAACCCGCAGCACTGCTTCGACCTGCATGATGTCCGGGGGGGCGGATGTTGCAGAAGGCATTCTCGGCCTCCCCTGTCATGACCAGATCCACGGCTTTTACCGCCGCACCCGCCGCATGTAACGCGGCAGACAGTGTGTAGGGGTTCATCGCCGTGTCGCCATCCAGATACACCAGACCCGTTTCGGGCGCTTGCGCGAACACGGATTCAACGTAAGGATCTGAATGAACACGCAGCAGCTGCTCCCGGGTGACCTCTGGCGCGTCATAGTGAGCCAGATAGTGCATCAGCCCGGATGCGATGAGCTGATCCTCTATCGCATGGATACGCGCAGGAGACTCGGGATGATCGGCGCCCATCTGATGCTTCAGGCAGGCCGGATGGGTCAGGTAGGCTGTTTGCATAAAATTGTAAAGTGTAAAAAATAAAGACAGCCCCGTAAAACTCGAAACGAAGAAACGGTTTCCCCCTTCACCCTTCCCCCTTTCCCCTTCACATTTATCAAAGCGCCCGGCGCACCGACTTGATGCTGTCATCTTCCGGGCTGGTCTGGATTTCAAAACCGAGACGTTCCATCAGATGCAGCATGTCGGTGTTGTTTTTGAGCACTTCGCCTTCGATCACTTTCAATCCTTTGGCGCGGGCAGCTTCCATCAAGGTTGTCATCAGTCGCTGACCCAGGCCCTTGCCATGCATTTGATCGGCGATCACCAGTGCGAACTCGCAGCTCTCACCATCCGGGTTAATTGCGAAGCGCGCCACACCCAGTTCAACTTCTTTGTCATGCACTTCAGTCACGGCGATCAGCGCCATCTCGCGGCTATAGTCGATCTGCGTGAAGCGCACTAGCATCGCCTGGCTCAGTTCCTGCACGCTGTTCATGAAGCGGAAGAAACGCGATTCTGCGGACAAATTGCGCACAAACTCCTGCACCAGTTCGGCGTCTTCAGGACGGATCGGGCGTATCGTGATATCGGTGCCGTCAGCCAGTTGCCAGTGGTTGACCAGATGCGTCGGGTAAGGATAAATCGCCATGTGCGAATAACGATCCGCACTCGGCTGCCTGAACTCCACCACCACACGGGCATCGGCAGCCAGCACACCGTGCTCGTCCAGAATCAGCGGGTTGATGTCCATTTCCATCAACATCGGCAGTTCGCAGACCATTTCGGAGACGCGCAGCAACACGGACTCCAGCGCGTCCATGTCGGCGGGCGGCATGTGACGGAACGCACCCAGCAAACGGGACACATTGGTCCGGCTGATCAGATCGCGGGCCAGAAATGAATTGAGTGGCGGCAAGGTCACCTGAGCATCACCCATCACTTCCACCATCGTGCCGCCTGCGCCGAAGGTAATCACAGGGCCGAACACCGGATCACAGATCACACCCACCATCAACTCGCGCCCGTTCGGTTTGACGATCATCGGCTGGATGGAAATGCCATCCATGTGCGCACCGGGGCGATTGCGTTTGATGTTATCAACGATCTCGTGATACGCAGCACGCACCGCCTGGGCATTGCCCAGATTGAGCATCACGCCGCCTGCATCGCTCTTGTGGGTGATGTCGCGCGAATTGACTTTCATGACCAC
This sequence comes from Gallionella sp., assembly GCA_030645535.1. Lineage (GTDB taxonomy): Bacteria > Pseudomonadota > Gammaproteobacteria > Burkholderiales > Gallionellaceae > Gallionella. The sequence continues at coordinate 9,270 of JAUSNM010000115.1, forward strand.
CGGAAAGCCTAATTGCTGTGCGATCAGCAGCGCCTCGTTGGGCGATCTGGCCACCATGGTCTGTGCGACCGGAATATGAAAAGCCGACAACAAGGCCTTCGATTCCATCTCGCTTAAAATTTTTCGTTTGTCCAGCAGCGCACCTTCGATCACCATGCGCGCGCCCTCCACGTCAGGCTCCAAATGATGAGACAACGGCTCCGGCATCTGCATCAGCAACTTCTGATTCTGGTAATAATCGGACAGGTAGGAGAAAACCTCCACGGCGGGTTCCGGGGTGCGGAAGTTGGGCTTTTTGGAGCGGGCAAACAACTTGCGCGATTCGGCCACCTGAATCTCGCCCATCCAGCAGGTCAGAAGCGGCTTGTTGTATTGATTAGCCAACGCAATCACGACTTCGGCAGCCTCCAGTGGCTTGGTCATCGCCTGTGGCGTCAGAATCGTCAGCACGCCATCTACATTCGGGTCTTCCAGACAGGCCGCCACCGCATGCTGATAACGATCCGCCTGCGCATCGCCGATGATGTCCACCGGATTGCCGTGCGACCAGTTGGGCGGCAGCACCTGATTCAAGCGCTCGATAGTGGCGTCCGACAGATTCGCCATCACCAACCCCAGGTCTGATGCGCGATCGGTCGCCATCACACCCGGGCCACCGCCATTGGTGACGATCGCCAGACGGTTGCCGGAGGGATGAAAGCCGCAAGACAAAGCCTTGGCGGCTGAAAACAGTTGCGTCACAGTCTGCACCCGTACCACACCGGCGCGGCGCACGGCGGCATCGAACGCATCATCAGAACCTACCAGCGATGCGGTGTGCGACATGGCGGCTTTTGAGCCTGCCTCATGGCGACCGACCTTGATCAGAATCACCGGTTTCACACGGGCGGCAGCGCGCAGCGAACTCATGAAACGGCGCGACTCACGTATGCCTTCGATATACAGCAGGATGTTCTGGGTTTCCGGATCGGACACCAGATAATCGAGGGTCTCGCCAAAATCCACGTCGGCGGAGGAACCCATCGACACGACGCTTGAGAAACCCACATCATTGATCTGCGCCCAATCCAGAATGGCGGTACACAACGCGCCGGACTGGGAGACCAGCGCCAGATTCCCTGCATTCGCCCCGCCCTTGTTAAAAGTGGCATTAAGACCTATCCCGGGGCGCATCACGCCCAGGCAGTTAGGGCCTATCAGGCGGATGCCGTAGCGTTTCGCATTTTCCAGTACCCTGCGCTCTAATTCACGGCCTTCCGCGCCGATCTCGCCGAAACCGGCGGTGATGATGACCGCTGCCTTGACACCGTGTTTGCCGCAGTCTTCGATGATGTCGGGGACCGTTTGCGGCGGCGTGGCAATTACCACCAGCTCTACCGCCTCGTTGACCTCAGTGATGGACGCATAGGCTTTACAGCCCTGCACTTCTGCAACTCTGGAATTGATCGGATAGAGCGCGCCCTTAAAGCCGCTTTCCAGCATGTTATGGAAAACGATTTGTCCAACGGAATCGACGCGGTCGCTCGCGCCGAAAACAGCTACGGATTTAGGTGCGAAAAGCGGCGTAAGATAATGTTTTGACATAGTATTATAGAACCGAATGGTTAAATTATGGGATCTGATAACCGGCATGGACGGCACGGAAATATCAGAAAAACTATACAAGAACTATGTTACAAGCCGGCAACTTGCCCGACGATCATCGTGCGATGCCCTATCTTCCATCTTGTACTTGAAAAGCAGAAACGGCCTGACTGACAGGCCGTTTCTGCACGACTCAGCGAGCGCGGCCCATTCCGCCGCCTTGGCCTCCTCCCATTCCGCCGCCCATACCCTGGCCGCGTGCGGGCGGATTATCCGGAATGGCTACACCCTTTTCACGGGCTTTTTCCTTCATCTTCTCATGATGTTCTTCGCGTATTTCCCGGCGCTCCTCGGCAGAAGTTGCATTGCGCACTTTTGCGCGTTGCTCATTTCGCTCTTCCGGCGTCATCAATTTGCTGCCGGTTGTCTGCTGAGTCCTGGCTTGCTCCTGTACCGCAGCGTCGGCCGCCAGCGCGATGCCGGATGACAAAATAAATGCACCGGTTAAGGCTGACAGAATAGCTCTCTTGTACATGTTGACCTCCGATTAGAAAATAAAAAAATCGCTACACGAGAATTTCACAACTTTTGCCAGGGGAGTTGGTATTGTATTGCTTAAATCTGGCGATTGATAGACTAACTGCACCACGATAAATGATGAAATCCGGCGTGAGGAGGTTGAGCAAGGCGGCCGCTGCCGTCAGTAAACAAAGATTTACCTTTACACCGTTCAGGCATGATCGGATAACGCGCACGGTCGGCTGCCTGTTTCAAGCTGGAGGGTGGTGTGTTCAATGGCGAAATTGTCATGCAATTCATCGGCCACACGGTTCAGAAAATCCTCTCCCTGATGTCCATCCCGCATAACCAGATGCGCGGTCAAGGCGATTTTTGAGGTGCTCATCGCCCACACATGCAGGTCATGCACGCCAATGACATCGGGCTGTGCGGCCAGATAATTCCTTACCTGATCCAGCTGGATCGAGGCAGGCACGCCGTCTAACGAGAGATGCAAAGACTGGCGTAGCAGATTCCAGGTGCTCAGCAAGATCACCACGGCGATGACCAGACTGATCGCCGGATCCAGCCATGTCCATCCGGTCAGGATAAATATCGCGGCAGCGATGACAACGCCCAAGGAGACCAGCGCGTCTGCCGCCATGTGCAAAAAAGCGCCGCGCAGATTGAGATCGTGCTTGTTGCCTGACATGAACAGCCAGGCGGTGATGCCGTTGATGAGCACGCCGATGGCGGCAACCAGCATGACGATGTTGCCCTGAACAGGAACAGGATGACTGAACCGGGCTACGGCCTCCCACGCGATACCGCCGATCGCGATCAGCAAAATCAGCGCATTGAACAAAGCCGCCATGATGGTTGCGCGCCCCAGACCGTAGGTGTGTTTCCGGTCAGGATGCCGCCGTGCCAGATAAAAGCCGCCCCATGCCATCAGCAATCCCAGCACATCGCTCAGGTTGTGTCCGGCATCGGAGAGCAGCGCAAGCGAATCGGCCTGCCAGCCGTAAAACGCCTCGATCGACACGAACAGCACATTCAGCGCAATGCCGACAACAAAAGCGCGGTCGTAGTTCGCAGCGTGTGAGTGATAGTGAGCCGTCATGTTTTGTTCAATGTGCAAAAAGCTGCCACCAGCGTCGGCGGTTGTCGGGTACAGGCGCGTTCACCTCGATCAGCATAGGCGGCCGGGCGCTAAGTATCCAGCCCGGTGGCGAGGGCATCGCACTATTGCTGCAGGAGGAACCGATGTTATTCGGGTCATACACCTTGATCAGCGCAGGCTGATCCACATCGTCGGCATAGACGATTCCACAATAGTTGTAATCGTGCTCCTGCCGCAGCAACGCATCCAGCGCATCGATACGCCTGGCGAGCGCGTCGCCATGCAAGGCGCTGTCAGGCAGGGCTTCACCGACTTGATAGAAATACCACCGGCCAATTTTTACGCGCGCCCAAAGCGCATCAAGCTGCTGCCATTGCAGGATGCCGTAAAAGTTTCCATTCAGACGCGCATGAAAATTGCTTGTGTCGACGCTATCCATCTCTGTCCACCACGATCCGTCTACGCGGCTACGCCGAGTATCCGTCCGGTCAGTTTGCGCGCAACGGGCGCCATAAAAAAGATCACCGGCACGGCAATCCCATACGCGATGGTGAAGGCTCTCAGCCACAAATGCACAAAGCCTTCCACCCAGCCGACATTGGCAAGCGTGACGACGAAAGTCATGATGAACACCATAAGCGCTGCCATCACAATTGAAAATACCAGATGAAACTTGTTCTGCGGATTCATTGCATGCCCCCGTATCTCAATCGTTCAGCCATTGTGCGATTTTGTCGCGGGCAGGCACCCCGCCCGCGTGAACCACCTTGCCATCCACGACCACGCCGGGTGTGGATATTACGCCGTATGCGATAATATCCTGAATTTCTTCGATTTTTTCCAACTGGATTTCAATCCCCCTCTCGCGTGCGGCATCCTCGATCAGCTTCATCGTAGTCTTGCAGTTAGCGCAGCCGGTTCCCAGCACTTTGATGTTTTTCATTGCGTTCTCCTCAATGTTAACCGGCTTATTCAGGTCGCGTTGCGGTGATCAGGAACACAGGAAATTGCACAGCCCCCTGTCCTTTCACCTCTTTGTTGATGGTCGTCGCCGTGGTTGCGCGAACCTTGTCAAAGCCGGCATCTAGCAGCTGCTGCTGCAGTTTTTCACGGTCAAAACCGAAGTGAAACACACCGGTCTTATCGCTGTGAAACGAACCGTCTTCGGTATCCAGATCGGCGAAGCACACCTGGCCGCCCGCGCGCAGCTGATTAAACCACGCTTTGAACAGCGCCAGCGTGTCCGGCACGTGGTGCAGGGTCATGCTGCTGACGATCAGATCATAGCTGGCAGCACTATCCGTTGCAAAATCGACGTGCCGGGTAAACACGTTGTCCAGTGACTGCTGCCCGATCTTTTGTTGCAACGCGGCGAGCATACCCTGCGAGCTGTCTGTTCCGGTGATCGTCTTCACGAACGGCTGCAGTTTGAGCGTGATCAATCCCGTGCCACAGCCAAAATCCATGACCTGCATCCCGGTTGTGAGCGGCACTTCCCGGATGATGGCAGCGGACACCTCATTTGCCATCTGAACGCGACCGGGATTGGCATCCCATTGCGCCGCTTCCTTGTCAAAATCCTTTTGTATTTCTGATTTCATCGCCATTTCCATTTCATATTTTGTTAAACCGTCACACTTCAATTGCAGCAGCAGATGCTTACACGACCGCGTTGAACACATAACCCACCAGCATGATGCCGAGCGATACGACACCGACGAACGTGCATATCAATCGGGGTTTGAGCACTTTGCGCAGGATCACCAACTCCGGCAGCGACAGCGCGATCACGCTCATCATGAAGGCCAGCACGGTGCCGAGCGATGCGCCCTTGGCGAGCAGCGCTTCGACGATGGGGATGATCCCTGCGGCATTGGTGTACATCGGCACGCCGATCAATACCGAGACCGGCACCGACCACCACGGCGCATCGCGCCCCATTAAGCCGGCCATAAAATCCTGCGGCACGTAGCCGTGGATGCCCGCTCCAATGGCGATACCGGCCAGTACATAGGGCCACACCTTGCCGACGATCTCGCGCACCGAGGCGATGCCGGCATAGATACGCTCGGTCAGTGTCAGTTCATCTGCACCGACGATCGGCTGCACGTGCGACATATTGCGCACCCAGTCTTCCAGATGCGCTTCCATCTTCAAACGACCGATCACGTAACCTGCAACAATCGCAATGGACAATCCCATCACCAGATACAGCGCGGCAATCTTCCAGCCGAACAAGGCAAGCAACAACGCGAGTGCGACTTCGTTTACCATCGGTGCGGAAATCAGGAAAGAGAACGTTACACCCAACGGCACGCCTGCCTGCACAAAACCGATGAACAGCGGCACGGCAGAGCAGGAACAAAACGGCGTGACGATGCCGAGCATTGAAGCCATGATGTTACCCGCCCCTTCATGCCGTCCGGCCAGCAGCGCACGGGTACGCTCAGGTGTGAAATAGGAATTCACCATGCCCATCACCATCACCACACCCGCTAACAGCAACAACACCTTGGGCGTGTCGTACAGGAAAAATTGCAACGCGCCGTAGGCATGACTGCCAGCTTCAAGCGGCAGCGTATTCACCAGAATATGTGAGAGCGGCTCCAGCGTTTTGTAGAGGCCGAACCAAAAGACGGCTGCGATAAGCAGGAAGGCGCGCGGATATTTTTGAATAATGGATTTCATGCCATCTCCTCAAAAGTGCGTACCGGGCGGCCTGCAAAATGCGCCAGCCTTTGTTGTGACTTATTCAATCCAACGCCCATGGGCTAAGCAAGGCCAGAAGGTGGCGGCGCGATGCATCGGCTAAAACGTCAAGCAATGGATTCATGCACGTCACAATATAAGATAGTCGATATATATGCAATATGCGATATATGATTCGATCGGATACCGGGCATCTGCAGTAAAGGCCGTTTTACCGGGCTTGACTTGGCCGGCAGCCTGCATATAGGATAGTGATCAATTACTTACTTCTCGGTTTTATACATGCACGAATCCACCCCTCCTCCCCCGCCTCAGAAAGTCATCAAACGCCGCATGCCGACTGAAGAGCGGCAGGGTGAAATCATCCGTGTCGCGGTCGAACTGGCAGCAGAAAAAGGCATCGATGGCGTCACCACGCAGGATATGGCCGATGCGATGAAAGTCACGCAAGGCGCCATTTTCAAGCATTTCCCAACCAAGGACGATATCTGGCTGGCGGTCATGCACTGGATACGCGGAAAACTGATGACGGTGGTGGAAAAAGCCGCCTCGGAAGCGACCGACCCGATCGATGCGATCGAGCGCATGTTCTTTGCCCATATCACATTCATCGGCAAACACCCTGCCATTCCGCGCTTGCTGTTCTCGGAGATGCTGCACAGAAAAAACAGCAAGTTACGCGAGCTGATTCAGGAAATTATTTCGGGTTACGAAGGCAAAGTTGCAGGCCTGCTCGAAACGGCCAAGGCGCAATCGCTGGTTTCTCACGACCTCGACAGCAAGAATGCCGCCGTGCTTTACATCGGCATGATTCAGGGTTTGTTCATGCAGGTTTCGATCTTCGGCGGCAAGCGCACGTTGCTGGATGAGGCTAAAAAAACGTTCCCGATCTATCTGCACGGCATTGTAAAACGCCGCGATGACATTTAACTTTTTTCCAACCCACGAAAGACCACGCAATGAAAAAAACGATCGCACTCTTGACGAGCACCCTGCTTTTTACCACGTTCGCAGCAAAGGCGGCTGAGCCGTTAGCCCTGCAACAGGTCATGAAAGAGTTGGGCAAAAACATGCAAATTGCAACCGACGGGATATCCCGCGAAGACTGGTCAACAGTTGAACAGGCGGCTCACAAGATTGCGAGTCATCCTGAGGCGCCGCTAGATGAGAAGGTGCGCATCACGGGTTTCATGGGAAGCAACATGGTTAAATTCAAGGCATTTGACGGGCAAACACATCGAGCCGCACATGAAATGGCCGAAGCCGCCGAGCTGAAGAACGGACAAAAGGTGATTGCTGCTTTCCAGAAACTACAGTCTGCCTGCCTGAGCTGCCATCAGGCTTATCGCCCCGCCTTCGTCAAGCACTTTTACGAAAACACCAAATAAAACTTATTGTTACAACTGTCTATTTAGAGGATACATCATGAAAAATTGCAAATTGAGCTGGGCGCTGGTTATTGTTCTGTCCATCATCGTCGCCCTGTTAGGTTACAAATTCACCAAAGGCGAGGTTCAGCCATCCGATGACGGGCGCCAGGCCGTCATGCTGTCCAAGGATGAGCGCAATGCCTTGCTGCTTGAGATGCGCAACTGGCTGCAAAGCTCGCA